>DATEOK010000174.1:0-6964 GCA_035274225.1 Dongiaceae bacterium | reverse complement strand
GTGCCGAGCTTGTCCGGCGCGGCAACACACTGCACAGTGTGATCACCTGCAGCATCTGAGGATTGGTGGCGTGGCGATCTATAGCAATCCGGACGACCTACGTTCGGACATGGTCAGATCGATGCTGCAGTGGTGGCTTGGCAAGAGCAACAGCCACATCCCCGGTCACGACATTCCCGATCGCGACGACCTCGACCCCGCGGAGCTGAAACCGCTCCTGCCCAATATCCTCATCAGCGACGTCGAGCACGATCCATTTCGCATCCGCTATCGCCTGGTCGGAACCCGCGCCCGCGAGGCAACCGGCTTCAACATCGTCGGCCGTTACTTGGACGAGCTGTTGCCGGCCGATCCCGACGAGCCGTGGATCGATGACTATCGTCTCGCCTACCAGACGCGCAGGCCCGTGCTCGGCGTGAGCTCCATCAGGACCACCAGCGGAGAGATCTTCACGTACGAATACGGCCTGTTCCCCTTGCGCAAGGGCGGCACCGCGGTCGATCAATTCGTGGCCGTGGAGGATTACGGCGATCTCAGCTCGACTCTTCTGGATCTGGTTGAGTGGCGCGAACGATCGCCGAAGAAGTGACTCGTGATCCGCATCACACCTGTCGCGTCAACGATCTCTTTACCTTAACCGCGCTTTATCATGAAGCCCTTTGTTTTCGGGCACTTTTGCGACTCTTTGCACGGCATTTGAGACGAATGCCATTTGTTGCGCAGCTCTGCTTGCTGTGTGTATCATGTGCGTATGTCTTTGCATTGCGGCCTTGTTGGTTAGCCGCAGATGAATGAAGTGAGTGCGGATCGACGCCCGCGCACAGCTCGCAAAGACAGGACGGCGTCACTGCAGAGATGAGTGACCGACAATGACGATGGGTCTCATTGGAT
The DNA here is from genome assembly GCA_035274225.1 of Dongiaceae bacterium. GTDB lineage: Bacteria > Pseudomonadota > Alphaproteobacteria > Dongiales > Dongiaceae > Dongia_A. The sequence goes on along the minus strand of DATEOK010000174.1, from coordinate 6,073 downwards.
TGGCTTTAGGAGCCGCGGCGAGCGCCGGTGGCACTCAGTTCCGGATGAGCACCTTCCAGGGCCCCGGCAACTACCGCATTCCGGTTGGCGGTACGGTGGCGTTCCTCGGAGGCATGATCGTCTCGCTGAGCGTCGTGCAGCTATTGCTGTCGATCTTCTAACCAGCCGCTCCTTCCTTCGACGCCTTGCCCCCAAAAGCAAGATGGGCCGAGTTCGATCGGCCCATCTGGAATCATCGTCGTCGCTCGCGGCTTAGCCGACGGGCTCGATGGCGTCGCACGTCACCGGATCGTCCTTCTTGATCTTGCGGCAATTCAGGCGGCACTGCAGCACGCCGTTGTCGCCGCGCACTTCGGTGAACCATTCCACGCCCGCACGCTGGCAGGACTCCAGCGTGTAGTGCCCGCCGAGGTAGCTTTCCTGGCCATTGGCGTCGGTGCGGCTGAGCGACCAGATGTTCGGGCTGATGGGGTCGACCACGCAACTGGCGCAAGCGACGCTCAGCAATGCAACGAGTATGGATCTCATGTTCCCCTCTCATGCCGTGGCAAGGCCGCCATTCTACCAAGGGCCTGGATCGATTGCGACGCGTGGTTATAGTTAACGCACGGCTTTCTGCGGGCCGGCGGGCTAAGCCAGGTCGAGCGCGTGGCGCTTCAGATCGGCGAGATCAACATGCTCCAATGCCAGCCGGTGGGTTGCACCGAGCACCACGCGGGGGGCCGCGCCCGCATCGAGCGCCTGCTGCCAGCGATCCGCGCACAGGCACCAGCGGTCGCCTGGCTTGAGGCCGGGGAAGCCGAACTCCGGCCGCGGCGTCGACAAGTCGTTGCCCACGTGCTTGGAGAATTCGAGGAAGGAAGCGGTCATCTCTGCGCATACGACGTGGCGCCCGCGGTCCTCATCGCTGGTCGAGCAGCAGCCGTCGCGATAGAACCCGGTCACCGGATCGACCGAACACGATGCCAGCTTCTCCCCGAAGACGTTGAGATCCTCTTCCTTGTTGTCATTGGCCGCCATGATCCAAGGGCTCCTGCCTGTCCAACGTCCGATGAACGATACTAGCGCCGATCCACGCCTGCCTTGCGAAGCTCGGCATCGAGGCGGCCGCTCAGCCACAATCCGTACATCCGCGCGTCGCTGACCAGCGACCACAGCGGATATTGGAACGTCGCCGGCTTGTTGTGCTCGACAAAGAAATGCGCGATCCACGCGGGGCCATAGCCCGCGACCGGAACCGCGATCAGCCAGCCCCAGCCCTGCCCCGCCAGGAACAGCGCCAGCGCCACCAGCACCAGGGTGCTGCCGAGGAAGTGCCAGGTTCTCGTGGCGGGCCTTGCGTGCTCACGCAGATAGAACGGCCAGAACTCCGCGTAGCTGCCGATGCGGCCCTGGCTCACTCCGCCGCCTTCTGCCGCGCTGGCCCCGGATGTGTCACCGCCCCGGTGCGCGCCGACGACACCGTCTCGCCATAGCGCCAGATCGCGCCCGACTGGTACTGCGCGGCGCGCGGCCTCCAGGCGGTCTTGCGCCTGGCCAGCTCCTCGTCCGACAGCTCGGCCTTGATCGAGCCATTATCCGCGTCGATCTCGATGATGTCGCCGTTCCTCAGCAAGCCAATGGGGCCGCCGACCGCCGCTTCCGGCGCGACATGGCCGATGCAAAAGCCGCGCGTGGCGCCGGAGAAGCGCCCGTCCGTGATCAGCGCCACCTTCTGCCCCATGCCCTGGCCGTAGATCGCGGCGGTGAGCACCAGCATCTCGCGCATGCCCGGCCCGCCCTTCGGTCCTTCGTAGCGGATCACGATCACGTCGCCCGCCTTGTAGGCGCGCTCCTGCACTGCGGCGAACGCATCCTCCTCGCGGTCGAAGCATAGAGCGGTGCCGCGGAACTTGGTGTTGGCGAGGCCCGCGACCTTTACCACCGCGCCGTCGGGCGCGAGGTTGCCCTTCAGCACCAGCACACCACCCGTTGGAGCCATCGCCTTGCTGACCGGATGCACGACGTCCTGGTCGGCACGGAAGGTCACGCTCTTCAGGTTCTCCGCCATGGTCCTGCCGCTGACAGTCATGCAGTCGCCATGCAGGAAGCCGCCTTCGAGCAGCGCCTTCAGCACCTGCAACACGCCGCCGGCGCGATGCATGTCACTGGCGACATACTTTCCGCCCGGCTTCAGGTCGGCGATGTAGGGCGTGCGCTTCAGGATCTTCTCGATGTCGAACACGTCGAAATCGATGCCGGCCTCGTTGGCGATCGCCGGCAGGTGCAGCAGCCCATTGGTCGAGCCGCCGGTCGCCGCCACCACGGCTGCCGCGTTCTCCAGCGCCTTGCGGGTGACGATGTCGCGCGGCCGCAGATTGTCCTTGAGCAGGCGCATCACCGCCTCTCCAGTCTGGAACGCGAAGGCCTCGCGCTCCGCGATCACAGCCGGCGCCGAGGACGAGCCCGGCAACGCGAGGCCGATCGCCTCCGACACGCAAGCCATGGTGTTGGCGGTGAACTGTCCGCCGCACGCGCCGGCCGAGGGACACGCGATCTTCTCCAGCGCGGTCAGTTCCTCGAGCGGCATCTGCCCCGACTGGTATTTGCCGACCGCCTCATAGACGTCCTGCACCGTCACGTCCTTGCCCTTGAAGTTGCCGGGCAGGATCGAGCCGCCGTACATGAAGACCGACGGCACGTTGAGCCGCACCATCGCCATCATCATCGCCGGCAGCGTCTTGTCGCAGCCGGCGATCGCCACCAGCGCGTCGTAGCAATGGCCGCGCACCGACAGCTCGACGGAATCCGCGATGGTCTCGCGGCTGACCAGCGATGACTTCATGCCGGAATGGCCCATGGCGATCCCGTCGGTCACGGTGATGGTGACGAACTCGCGCGGCGTGCCGCCGCCGGCGCTGACGCCGCGCTTGGCGATCTCGGCATGGCCCTTGAGCGCGGTGTTGCAGGGTGCGGATTCATTCCAGCTCGACACCACGCCGACGAACGGCTTGGCGATGTCCTGCTCGGTCAGGCCCATGGCGTAGTAGAAGGCACGGTGCGGCGCCCGCTCCGGCCCCGCCTTCACGTGGCGGCTGCTGAGATCGTCGTTCGGCTGCTGGCTCATGGTGACCTCCCGTTGAGGGTCACCATATTCCTGGAGACTGGCAGGTCAATATGGCGTGATTCTTACTGCGCCGGGATTTCGACGGAGTCCCGCGTCGCGCCGCGCCGGAACCGGTCGAAGGCGACGATCCAACGTTCCGCCTGCCGGTCGCGATAGATGCCGTATTTGAAATACGTGCACCCGACGAGTCCGGCATAGCCGAAGGGCTCCTTCTTGTTGACCGTCCCCTTGCCGTCCAGCACGCCGTAGAGGTCGTGGGAGAAGGGCTGGCCGTCGAGCCAGCCTTCGACGAAGCCGGGGTCTGGGTCGTTGGACGTGCTGCCGACTTGCGGAGCAATCTTCGCGTGCAGGAGCACGTCATGCCAGTGGTCGAGGAACAGATCGCGCGGGTGCAACAGGCGGCCGACTGACAGCTTGGGCGCGCCGTCACCCGAAACGGCAAGCTGCAGCCCCATGAAGCCGCTGGCTTTCTCTTCGATCACGCGAAGCGAGATGGTCGGGTTGCCCTCCGCGGCGCCCGCGACCCCGAATGGCTGGGGGCCAAGGGGGCATGTTCTCGGCGACTGCTTCAGCTGCGCGAGCACGGCGCGGTCGCCGACGAACTTGCCCTTCATCGCAGCCGGAATCATGAAGCGAAAGCTGTACCAGACCTCCGTGCCTAGCGGCAGGCGCAGCTCGTCCGGCTCGGCCAGCTCCGTCCGCTCGGCCGGCGCATTGCTCGGATCGCAGCGTCCGATTGCGCTCGCCTTGGTCGGGTCGAGCGCCAGGAGCAGCGCCCTGTTCTTGGGATTCTCGGCGGTCGGAGCAGAAATGAACCGGACAACGCCTTTGCACAGGTAGGCCGCATTGATGCTGGGATCGAGAACGCCCTCGAAATCCGCCGAGAGCGCGATCGTCTCCGGCGGAATCGCCTTCGCGGCCGTGGTGATCTCAGTCGATTGGGCCAGTGCAGTCGCGGCAAGGCACAAGCCGATCGCGAGCAACAGAGCCGGAAGGCGCAACGCCACGGAATCCCTCGAAACAGCCGCAGGTTCCGCTAGCCTAGCACATCTCAAGCAGGGCCGCGAACCGGTCCGGGCGTGCGCTCAGTCACAAGTCCCGCAAGCGCAAGAGTGCAATCTTGTGCACTTCCTGAAGAGCGGTTCGGAATTCGACGTCTTCGCGATGGTGACTGCGCCGCTCGAACGCCTCCAGGATCTCGGCCCGGCTCTTGCCCTTGACCGCCATGATGAAGGGGAACGGAAACCTGCGCCGGTAGGCCCCGTTCAGCTCAGTGAAGCGCCGAAACTCCTCCGGTGCGCATTTGTCGAGCCCCGCGCTGGCCTGTTCCGAGGTCGATTCCGCCGTCAGTTCCCCGCGCACCGCAAGCCGCCCGGCGAGGTCCGGATGCGCGTTGAGAAGCGCCAACTGCCGCTCATGCGGCGCCGCATCCACGATCGCGGCCAGGGTTTCGTGCAATCCTTCGACCGTATCGTGCTGCGGCTTCAGCGTTGCCGACCAGGCCGATTCCACGATCCACGGCGAATGCTCGTAGACGCGGCCATAGAGCGCCACGAACTGCGTATGGTCGAGAGTGCTCGGCGGTCGCTTGAAGATCTGCGCCATCACTCGACGTTCGTCTTGGAATCGGACAGCCACTTGGCGATCTTCAGCCGTTCTTCCGGCAGCATGCCGGTCTTGTTGGCCAGCGGCATCACCTTGGTCAGCACCACGACGCGCTCGATCTGCGGCGCCATGCGCTGGATCTGGTCGGGGCTGTCGAACACGATTCCCTTCGGCGCCACTTTGTAGGCGATGTCGGTCGGCGTCGCCGAATGGCACGCCTGGCAGCGATGCGCCATGATCGCCTGCACGTCGGCGATGGTGACCGGCCCGACTGCCGCGAGATCGGCGCCGGGCCGATAGCTGGCGTAAGCGATCGCACCTATCCCGACCATCGCGGCATAGAGCAGGATCGCGGTCACCGGCGAGCCGGCGGCGCCGGCATTCTTCAGGTTCGCATAGAGGCGAACGAGGCCGCTGAACAGCAGGATGCCGACCACGATCAGCCAGCTATGCTCGTGCTCGAACATCATCGGGTAATGGTTGCTGATCATCATCAGCACCACCGGCAGCGTCAGGTAGTTGTTGTGCAGCGAGCGCTGCTTGGCGCGCTTGCCGAGCGCGGGGTCCGGGCTTTGGCCGGCGATCAGCGCCGCCACCACCTTCTTCTGGTTCGGGATGATGATGACAAAGACGTTGGCCGCCATGATGGTGCCGAGGAAGGCGCCGATATGGACGAAGGCCGCGCGCCCGCTGAATACCTGCGTGAAGCCGTAGGATGCCGCGCAGGCGAGCAGGAACACCAGGAACGCCAGCAGCCCGGTGCGATCCCCGATCGGCGAGCGGCACAGCAGGTCGTAGATGATCCACCCCGCCGCCAGACCGCCGACGCTGATGCCGATCGCTTCCCACGGCGTCAGCTCCATCACGCGGGGATCGATCAGCAGGTCGCTGGCGCCGAGATAGTAGATCACCGCCAGCAGCAGGAAGCCGGTGATCCAGGTGAAGTAGGCCTCGTATTTGAACCAGTGCAGGTCGGCCGGCATCTCCGGTGGCGCCACCAGGAACTTGGAGGCGCGATAGAAGCCGCCGCCATGCACCATCCAGCTCGCGCCGGCCAGCCCGGCCGGCATGCCCTGCTCGCGCCGCAGGCTGGCGTCCAGCCAGATGAAATGGAACGAGGTGCCGATCCACATGATGCCGACCATCACGTGCGCCCAGCGCAGGGCGAGGCTGATCCAGTCGGCGACGATCGGGTCCATGGCGCTGTTCCCCCGGGGCTAGGACCCCAAATCTACCAAAGCTGGCCCTGGCTTCCGACGCCACTCCCTGTCATTTTACTGAAAATCATCTTCAAGAAATCGGCGACAATGCCCGACACCGAGGATCTGGCCATATTCGTCCGGGTGGTGGAGCTAGGGAGCC
>DATEOK010000173.1:0-2587 GCA_035274225.1 Dongiaceae bacterium | reverse complement strand
CACGGCCGCGATGACCACCAGCAACACCGCAATGATCTTGTAGAGCCTCTGCGACTTTGCCCGCACCGCCCATCCGGCGCCGAACCAGGCGCCGATGAGGCTGCCGGCGAGCAAGTTGAGGATGATCGGCCAGTGTGCGGCGACAGCTTCGACTGGGACCGTCCTGGTGCGGAAGACAAGCGCCGTGGTGACCACGACCAGGCTCATGGCCTTGTTGAGGATGACGGCCTCAAGAGCCGCGAACCGGAAGGGGCCGATCAGGAGCGGCAAGCGGAACTCTGCGCCGCCCAAGCCGATGAGACCACCGAGTGATCCGATCACCGCCCCGCCGCCAAATGCCATTGGCAGGTTGCGGGTGGGCGTTGCGGTGGCGGTATCTTGCATCATAGTGCGGTGGTTACACAGATGCCGAGCCGGGTGCAGCTACTTTGCCCGACCGGTAGGCGCAGGATCTCAGGCGGCTTCCGCCATGGCTGGTTCACTGGCAGGCCGCCAGCTCCACGGCATGAGCTCGTCCCAGCGCGAGGCGGGCCACCCGCTGGCGATCTTCTCGATGACATCGGCGATATAGGCTTGCGGTTCGATGCCGTTGAGCTTGGCGGTCTCGATGACGGAATAGATCGCTGCGGCACGTTCGCCGCCGGCCCTGGAACCGGCGAACAGCCAGTTCTTCCGGCCGATGGCAACCGAGCGCATGGCGCGTTCGGCGATGTTGTTGTCGATCTCGGCCAGGCCCTCATCGAGGTAGCGGGTGAGTGCATCCCAGCGCTTGCGGCCGTAGGCGAGTGCCTTGGCCATCGCCGACTTGGGCGACAGGCGGCGCAGGGCGTCGTCAATGGCGATGCGCAGTTCCTCGACTTGCGGCCGGCTGCGCTCTTGCCGGCGTTGCCGACGGGCATCGGGTGGTGCCCCTCGTATCTCTTCCTCGATCCGGTAGAGACCGGCGATCCGTTCGAGCAGGTCGGTGGTGAGCGGCGTCGGATTGGTCTGGTGGTTCTCGAAGATCTTGCGCCGGAAGTGTGCCCAGCAGGCGACTTCCCGCACCCGGCCACTCTCGTAGAGCTTGTCGTAGCCGGCATAGCCGTCGGCCTGGAGGAGGCCGACAAAACACTTGAGTTCGGTCTGCGGATGGATGCCGCTGCGGTCGGGCGTGAACCTGTACCAGGCCAGCGCCGGGCCGGTGGGAATTACGGTGATGGTGTGGACGGCGCTCTGTTGAGGTTTTGATTCGGGAAGCCCGATCCTCCACGGTGTGGTCGTCGTAAGACCCAGCCAAGGGAGCACCGTCCATGAGCAAATTATCATCCGAGCTTTCGGGAGTCACGCGCATTGGCCTCGATCTGGCCAAGCATGTTTTCCAGATCCACGCTGTCGATGCTGCCGGCGCCGTCGTCGACAAGCGGCAGGTTCGCCGCGCCAAGCTGCTCGATTATTTCGCCGCGCTACCGCCCTGTACGGTCGCCCTGGAAGCGTGCAGTTCCGCGCACCATTGGGCGCGCCAGTTCGAGGCGATGGGGCACAGGGCGATGCTGATCCCGCCGATCTATGTGAAGCCGTTCGTCAAGCGGCAGAAGAACGATGCCGCCGATGCGGCGGCGATCTGCGAGGCGATGGGCCGGCCCGAAATGCGCTGCGTGCCGGTGCGGTCGATCGAGAACCAGGCAGCCAAGATGGTCCACCGCGTGCGCGAGACGCTGAGCGCGCAACGCACCCAGTTGCTCAATGCCTTGCGCGGTCATCTTGCCGAGATCGGGGTGATCGCGCCGCAAGGCCATCAGCACGGCCGCAAGCTGGCGACGCTGGTCGAGGAAGCCTCGCCGCAACTGCCCGAATGCGTCGTTGCCGCGCTGCTTCCGCTGGTCGAACGGCTGCGCGACGTCGAGGCGTCGCTCGACGGGATCGACCGGCGCATCGCACAGGAGGCGAAGGCCAATGCCGATGCGCGGCTGCTGATGACGATCCCCGGCGTCGGCCCGATCAAGGCATCCGCCATTGTCGCCACGCTGGGCGAGCGTGGCATCCACCAGTTCACCGGAGCGAAAAACTTTGCCGCCTGGCTTGGCCTCGTGCCGGGCCAGCATGGCACCGGCGGCAAGGCACGGCTCGGGCGGATCACCAAGATGGGCGACCGCTATCTTCGCAAGCTGTTCGTCGTGGGCGCGCATACGGTGCTCATCCATGCCGACAAGCATGACGACCGGATGCGCCAATGGGCGAGGAAGCTGAGGTCCACCAAGAAGATCAAGCTCGCCGCCGTCGCGCTCGCCAACAAGACCGCGCGCATCGTCTATGCCGTGCTCGCCACGCAAAAGCCCTACGCCGCCTGAAGTCCAACAAAACAGCCGGCGGCCACCTATCGAGGGATGCTTCGATGTGATGAACTAACCGGACATTCTCTGGATGAGCACGCGCACCTGTCAGAGCCTCAAAGCTCGCTACGGTGATAGGTCGCCATCCAGACAGCGGACAACCATCAGGGCTGGAGGGCCATAGTCCCCCCATAAACACGCCGTAGACATGACCGCATTCCGACAACGTCATTACTTGAACAAATCCCTTGATCGCAGGGCGCCGTCCAGACATGACA
>DATEOK010000172.1:0-4791 GCA_035274225.1 Dongiaceae bacterium | reverse complement strand
CATGTTGAACGTGTTTACATAGGCCTGCGACGGTCCATCGTAGAACTTATTGGTCGGCGCAGGATTGTCGACCAGCAGCAGCCTGCCGCCCGTGAGGACATTCAGCGTGCCGTCGAACGTCGGGCTCGGGTCGACTCCCTGGTAATTGGGGTCGGCCGGATTGGTAGTGTACGGGACACCCGGCTGCGGCTTGAACTCCGGATTGATGATGCCATCGAAGATGGTCGTATCCGGGCTCGCGTCCGTGAGCGTATCGTCGACGTTGATGACGTCGGTCGCGGCCAGGTCGATGTTGCCGTAGACCGAGTTGTCGCCGAGCAGATTGATCACCGTCGGGTTCGGCGCCAGCGATACGTCGATCGCCATGCCGCGCTTCCAAGTGGCGCCGCCATCGCCGCTGATCGCCGCAAGCAGCTTGCCGCTATCATTGTTGATGGTGAGCAGATCGCCCGGCAGCGAACCGCCGGCACCATTGTCGGTGACCAGGATACCGGTCGCGCTGGCGTCGCCACCGTGCTTGGTGACGGCGCGGACGTCCATCGTGCCGCTGTTGGTCAGCGTCGAGCGGTTGGCGCCCGAACGCTCGATCACGCCATGGGCGTCGGCCGAGGAGTCGGCACCGCCCGTCGCGCTGGCGCTGGCCCGCACGAGGAAGTTGCCGCTGTTGAGCCACGATCCGTTGAGATCTCCACCGACCGGTGTCGGCGTTCCAACCCCGACGACCGAGATGTCGGCGCCGACGGCATGGGCGAAGGCCAAGCCTGTCGTCCCGTGCGCCACGGCGGTGCCCGCCACCTGGAAGAGGTTGCTGTTGGTGTAGTTCAGCGTGCCTCCCGAGGCGACCAGCTGATAGCCGGTGGCCGATGCGACCGCGTTGGCCGAGCCTGTGGCGCCATTGGCATCCGCCAAAGCGTCGGCGTGGACCACGAAGCTGCCGCTATTGAGGAACGTCGCCTCCCAATCCTCGCCGGCCACTCTCTGACGGACACCCGCCGCATAGGCCGAAGCCGAAGCGTCGGAGACACCGGTCGCCGAAGCGAAGGCGTTGACGTGGAACGTCCCGCTATTGGTGAACGACACCTTCGCATGGCCGCCCGCCGCCGCTGCGGAGGTGCCGATACCCGTGAAGAAGTGGGCGGTGCCTCCAAACGAGGTTTCCGACGTCGCTACGTGGCCGTCGAAGTGATAGTTTACCGCATAGGCAGTCTGATTGACGCCGGTGGCAGAAGCATTCGCAGTCGCTTCTGAGCCGGAGGCATGCGCAATCGCGTCGATGTTCATGTTCGCATTGTTGACGACTGCCGCCGACGCTTCCGTGCCGACCGCGAGTTGGTTCGCGCCGATTGCGTAGGCCGCCGCATAGGCGAGGGTCTCACCGACCGCTTCCGCATGAGCGAGCACCGAGAAGGATCCGCTGTTGGTCAGCGACACATGGGATTTCCCGTCGACCACATAGTCGGAGGCGACAGCCGTCGTCGTCTGCCCGAGCCCTCCGACGGTGCTCGGATAATGGTAGCTGAAGGTCGTGTTCTTATCGAACGCATGCGCGCCCTGCGACACGCCGGTGGCGAAGGCCGAGGCCGAGGCCGCATTGTGCGCGGCTGTTGCCGTTGCGACGCCCTGGACGCGGAAGCTGCCGCTGTTGTCGACGATTGCCGATGCCGTGGCGCCGGTCGCATCCTGCTGGATGCCCGAAGCGAAAGCGAACGCCGTTGCGTGCGTGCCGCCAGTGGCGTGCGCAAGCGCGGAAACGGTGAGGCTGCCGGTGTTGGTGACGCTCGCCAGGGCGTGTCCTGCTGCCGTTTGTCCGAATGCCAGCTCGGTCCGACGCATCCCTTCTACAATCGCCGTCTCGTGGCAGCCCAGCGGCGACTCCTGGCACACTGGGAAATTCAGCACCTGCGAGTGGAACGAGCCCCGGAACGAGTCGGCCGAAGCGTGCTGGTCGATGCCGAAGGCCGACGCATTCGCCGAGGCTTCGGTGACGCCCGAAGCGCTGGCGGTCGCCATGACGGCCAGATAACCGCCGACACCGAGCGAACCGGTATTCTCGACGATTGCCGATGCCGTTCCGCCATGCGCCTCCTGCGAGATGCCGCTGGCGACGGCGCGGGCAAACGCACCTTCGGTGGTCGCGATGGTGTTCGCGGCGCCCGCAGCGACGATGGCGTCGGCATGCGCAGTGACCAGGATCGTGCCGGTGTTGACGACTTGTGCCAACGCCCGGCCAGCCGGCGTGAACGTCCAGTTAGCGGTCTGCTCGGTTACTGCGAATTCCTCCGTGGCGTTGAATTCGCCGAGGCTCGTGTGCGAGCCATGCTCGAAGGTGGCGTGCGGACCGACGTAATGCAGATCGGTCGTGCCGTGCTGGACGAACGTGCCGGCGTAATTGGTCGCGAAGGCGATCTGCGTGATGCCGTCGGCGTTGGCAATCGCATCGGCGCCGTTGGCGTGCCCTTGGACCACACCATCGGCGGTGTCGAATTCACCAGGCACAGACGCATTGGCCGAGAACAGCATGACATCGCTGTTGGTCACGTCCGCCGTAGCATTCCTGCCGACGGCCCGCTGGAAAATGCCCTGCACATAGGCCTGAGCATAAGCGATGTCGTCGCTGAACGCCTGAGCGTTAGCGGTGACGACGAACGACGTGCTGTTGTGCAGCGTCGCCTGCGCGTCGCCGCTGGCCGTGCGCGTGCGGTGACCCGTGATCGTGAAGTCGACATCATCCCTGATCGATTCGGAGACGACCGCGGTCTCCGAGTCGAACAGCTCACCCGTGTACGCGGTGGTGCGTGTGCTCGCGAAGGTATGAGCGAAAGCCTCCTGCGACACGCCGCTGGCTCGAGCGGTCGCGTTGGCGTCGGCACCCTTGTGGAAGAGATTGCCGACCGCGACCTCGGCGTCCGCCGAAACGCGATAGCCGCCGGTGTTGACGAAAGAAGCAGTCGCTTCGCTTCCGGCCGAAGCATATTGCGAGACGCCGCCGGCGGTCGCATGCGCGTGGCCGTCGCCGCCGCCGACGCCGGTCGCAATCGCGCTCATTACGAGCGAACCGCTGTTGGTCAGCCGCGCGATCGCCGACCCGTCATGCGGGCCAACCGCGCGTTGGTAGATATCGTCGACATGCGCTTCCATGCTGATGTCATGGCCGCCGCCGCCCTTGGCTATGGCGAGGATGTTGAGATCCCCGACGTTGTCGAGGCTGGCCAATGCAGAGCCAAACTCGCTGTTGGCATGCGCGTCCTGGCTGATCGCATCGAAGATCACGGCGCGGGCGTTCGCATTCTCATCGGCCGTCGCGGTCGCGCCTGCGATGATCGAAAGCGTGCCGTTGTTGGTGATGATCGAATGCGCGGTCGCCTGGCCGGTCGCCTCCTGGGTGATGCCGTGGAAGATAAGAGCCGTCGCGCGGGCCGAACCTTCGCTGGCGCGGGCACCGATCGGATCCGAGGCATCAGCCTGGATCAGGATGAAGCCGTCGTTGACGATGGTGTTGGTCGCTGCTCCGCCAATACCGTGCGCCGAAGCATATTGGGAAATGCCGGTTTGGATAAGCGCATAGGCATGAGCGAAATTGGCCTCGATCCCGGCCACATTGGCGTCGGCCACGATCGTGATCGTGCCATTGTTGTCGAGCGAGGCCAGCCCGTGGTCGTAGCCGCGCGCCTCCTGGCCGATGCCATATTCGGTGATTTCGGCATAAGCCTCATCGTTGGTACCGACGGCGTTCGCATAGGCGTTGATCGTGATCGTGTCGTCGTTGACGATGTTCGCCTGGCCCGTGCCCTCGGTCCCACCCGCATAGACGTCCTGGTAGATGCCAGTGCCGATATAGGCAGCTGCGTAGGCGTCGCCCTCGGTCTGATTGGCCAGCGCCGATGCGTGGGCAGAGATGAGAATGTTGCCGGTGTTGGTCAGATCGGCGGAGGCATTGGCCGGGCCGTTGTCGACAATTGCGTTGCCGACGAAGGTCTCGCCGCTCTGGCTCAACGGCTGCGTGAAGATGAACTCGAAGTTCGCCGAGACGTTTGCATCGGCCTCTTGGTAGATGCCCCTGTCGACATGCCCCTCGGCATGAGCGTTTCCGCCCTGCGCGATGGCGGTGCCCGCCCCGACGATCGCGATGTCGCCGCTATTGGTGATCACGTTGGCGGCATCGGCTGCCGTCCCACCGAACGCGCTCGCATATTGGCCGATCGCGGTCTCCGTGATCTCGCCGGTGGCGCGCGCGCCGGTTCCGTCAGCATGAGCGAGCGCAGCGACCGTCAGGCTGCCGGTATTGGTGAGGTTGTTCGACGCGCTGGCATGGCCGGCATAGACGAAGCCGTCAGGCACAGGAGGATCGCCAACGTCGGGTTCCGCGAACTCAGTGCGCGTTTGGAGGCCATAAGCCGTGGCATAAGCGGACTGGATGATGCCGTGGTTGATCCTGGCGTTGGCCGTCGCAAATCCACCCTGGGTCTCCTGTCCGAAGGCGGTCGTACCGTGCGCCGATGCAATGGCGTGCGCCAAGATCAGCAGGCTGCCGTTGTTGGTCAGCGTGTTGGTGGCGTTCGCCTGGTTGTCGAGGCTATGCGCATAGGCACTCTGGTAAATGCCTGTGTTGGCGATCGTGCCTTCCGCCGAAGCGTAGGCCGAAGCCTTGGCGGTCGCCGCAGCGACAATGCTCAGGTCGCGCTCGTTGACAAGGCTGTTCACCGCCGTCGCGCCCGAGCCGCCGCTGGCATTGGCGCTTTGCGAGATGCCCATATTGATCGTGGCTTCGGCCCAACCCTTATAGGCCTCAGC
>DATEOK010000171.1:0-2655 GCA_035274225.1 Dongiaceae bacterium | reverse complement strand
CAATCCGCAGGCCCAGGCACCGGCTCCGCCCACCGGGACAACGCCGCCGCCGGCGCCCGTCGCCATCGTCGGCAGCGTGCTGCATGGCACGATCGTTCAAACCGCGCCCGACACGCTCAGCCAGCTCATCCGCTCCCTGCTGCCCGCGCCCCCCGCTGCACAACCCGCGTTGCCGACGCAGTCGGCTGCGTTGCCGACGCAGTCGGCTGCGTTGCCGACAGCGCCCTTGCCGACGCTGCCGGGCCAGCCGGCAGCACCGCCGCCGACATTGCCAGGTCAGCCTTCCGCGGCGGCGCCGCAGACCGGGGCGCCCGCACAGTCGCCGACCGGACAGGAGGCGCTGCCCAAAGTCCTGGTCACCGCGCTGCAAGCGGATGTCCGCGCCAAGATCGAAGCTCTCTTCTTCTCGGCGCCGCCTGCCAAAGGCACCCCAGCGACGCTTCCCGCACAGCTGAGCGGTACTGTGCTCCCCGGCACGCAAGGCAACGCGCAAAGCACGCAAGCGCTGGCCCAGGCTCTCAAGGTGCCGATCGCGCTGACCACCGGCTCCGAAGTGCGGCTGCGGTTGATCGCGGTTGCCTCCGCACCCGGTCAGCTGGCCATTGCGACGCCGGCTGCCGCCGCACAGCACACCATTGCCGGCCGCATCATCGGCTACACGCCGTCCGGCAACGCGGTGCTCCACTCTCCGCTCGGCGCGATCATCCTGCAGGGCGCCTTGCATGTGCCGGTCGGCACCGAATTGTCGATGACGGTCGAGCCCGCGTTGCCGATGCCGGCCGCCCTGCCCGCCAGCGCGTCATCGCTGCCGCAGTTGCTGCTGTCGGTCGCGCGCAGCTGGCCGAGCCTGACCGAAGCGATCGCCCTGCTGCGGCAGAACTCGAGCAATGCCGATACACTGGCCGTGCTGGCGCGCCTGCCGCAGGCGGGACCGAAGCTGGCCGCGGGCCTGGTTGCCGCGATGCAGGCGCTGCGCACCGGCGATGCCGAGGCATTGCTCGGCGCCCTGGTCGCGTCGCGCTCGGGCGGCACCGCGCGCGACGAAAGCGCGCGCAAGGTGCGCCAGGAGTTCGCCCAGGTTTCGAGCCTGGCGCAGGAGCGCCCAGGCATCGACTGGCGCTGTTGCTTCATCCCGATCCTGGATGACGGGACGATCCGGCAGATCAACCTGTTCTACCGCCGCGACCGTCGCAAGGACCGCAAGGACGCCAAGGACGAGAAGTCCGGCACGCGCTTCATCGTCGAGGTCGACATGTCGCGCATGGGCCCGTTCCAGTTCGACGGCCTGGTGCGCGAAAAGCAGTTCGACCTGATGGTGCGCAGCCACATCGCCTTGCCGCAGAAATTCAAGCAGGACATCACCGAGCTGTTCCAGGAAGCCCTCACGCTCGGCGACTATCGCGGCGGCCTCGTCTTCCAGAAGGTGAAGGATTTCCCGGTTTCGCCGCTGGAAGAGATCGAGAAGTCGGCAACGTCGGTCAAGGCCTGACCCGTCGCCGCCAGCGATCGTGCACAAAGCGCGGCACGAACGCATATCATGACACGCTGATTCCCGTGACTGTGACCTGCTTCATACATCGCCGGCCGGCGATGGGCTAATCTCCGACACTTAGGTCAAATTGCAGAGCGATTACACGACGTGAACTCGAAGCCACCACGTGGCGCGAGTTCGGCGAGCGCCGGTCGCCGCCTTCGCGCCTTGCGGATAAGCAACCTTTGCAGAGGAGCTATCTCATGGCCATCACCGCTTCGTTCAATGCCGCCGCCGGCGTGCTGAGCATATTCGCCGACAATCCCGACAACGGGGTCGCCGTCAGCCGCAATGCGGCCGGGCAGATTCTGGTCAATGGTGGTGCCGTCGCGGTCCTCGGCGGCACCCCGACGGTCGCAAACACCAGCTTGATCCAGGCGTTCGGGTTGGGCGGCGATGACAATCTGTTGCTCGATGAATCTTCCGGCGCGCTGCCCCCCGCGAACCTGTTCGGCGGTGCAGGCAATGACACCGCTAGCGGCGGTTCGGGCGGCGATCTGCTGTTCGGGCAGAGTGGTAACGACGTCCTGCTCGGCCGCGGCGGCTTCGACCTTCTGTTCGGCGGCGCCGATAACGACACGCTGACCGGCGGCGATGCCGACGACCAGATGTTCGGCGAGGGCGGCGATGACCGCATGATCTGGAACCCCGGCGACGACACCGACCTGTTCGAAGGCGGCGCCGGCACCGACACCGCCGAGGTCAATGCCGGCAACGGCGCGGAGATCTTCGCCATTACCGCCAATGGCGCGCGCGTGCGCTTCGACCGCCTGGATCCGGCGCCCTTCAGCATCGACATCGGCACCAGCGAGCAGCTCGTGCTGAATGCCAACGGCGGCAACGATGTCGTCACCGCCACCGGCAATCTGGCCGCGCTCATCCAGCTCACCATCGACGGCGGCGCCGGCAACGACACGATTCTCGGCAGCAACGGCAAGGACACGCTGCTCGGCGGTGACGGCGACGACTTCATCGACGGCCAGCAGGGTGACGACGTTGCCTTCCTCGGTGCCGGCGACGACGTGTTCCAATGGGATCCGGGCGACGGGAGCGACGTGGTCGAGGGCCAGGCCGGGATCGACACCATGCTGTTCGACGGCAGCGCCGGCGACGAGAATTTCGAC
>DATEOK010000170.1:0-3938 GCA_035274225.1 Dongiaceae bacterium | reverse complement strand
ATGGCGTCGCCCCCGGGCAGGCTGCAGTGCTCTACGATGGCTCGCGGCTGCTCGGCGGCGGGTGGATCGCCGAGACTGAAAGCGTGGCTTCAAGCGTGGTCGATGCCGCCGCCGCGTAGCGCCGGCATCCTGCTTTTTCGGCAGCGTGACGGCGTTACCGAAGTCCTCCTCGTTCGACCAGGCGGTCCCTATTGGCGCAACAAGGACGCCGGCGCCTGGATGATCCCGAAAGGCATGGTCGAGCCCGGCGAGAAGCCGGCCGAAGCGGCCTTGCGCGAATTCGAAGAAGAGACCGGCACGCGCCTCACCGCCGTGCCGTTTCCGCTCGCCACCGTTCGCCAGGCCGGCGGCAAGACGGTCGAAACCTTCGCCGTTGAAGGCGACATCGACACAAGTGCGATCCGCTCCATAGATTTCGAGATGGAATGGCCGCCCAAGAGCGGCGTCGTCCGGCGCTTTCCCGAA
Source organism: Dongiaceae bacterium (assembly GCA_035274225.1). Taxonomy (GTDB): domain Bacteria; phylum Pseudomonadota; class Alphaproteobacteria; order Dongiales; family Dongiaceae; genus Dongia_A. The sequence continues at coordinate 3,473 of DATEOK010000170.1, read as the reverse complement.
GTCGAGGAAGCGCGCTGGATGCCGCTTGCGCAGGCGAGGCAGATGATGCTTCCAAGCCAGCTGCCGCTGCTGGATGCGCTCGAAGCGAAGTTGGGGGACTAATCGATGCTTGGATTAATAATGCTGCTCGCCGCCCAGCAGTCGGGCTGGAGTGGGGGCCCAGTTCCCGCCGCGAAAGCAGCATGGCCGACGCACGAACAGGATGTGACTCTCAAGAGCTTTCGCTTCCGCACCGGCGAAAGCCTTCCGGAAGTGCGCATGCACGTGACTACGCTTGGAACGCCGCATCGCAACGCTGCTGGCCGGATCGACAATGCGGTCATGGTGCTCCACGGCACCGGCGGGTCGGGCAAACAGTTCCTCCAGCCGCAATTCGCCGATGAACTCTACGGTCCCGGCCAGCCGCTCGACATCCGTCGCTATTACATCATCCTCCCCGACAATATCGGCCACGGCGGTTCGTCGAAGCCATCCAACGGGATGCGGATGCAATTCCCGAAATATGATTATGACGACATGGTCGAGGCCCAGCGCCGGATGCTGACCGAAGGGCTCGGAGTCTCTCACCTGCGACTGATCATGGGTACGTCGATGGGGTGCATGCATGGCTTTGTCTGGGCCGAGACGCATCCCGATTTTGCCAGCGCGCTGATGCCGATGGCCTGCGAGCCGACCGAGATCGCCGGCCTCAACCGCATGTGGCGCCAGCTCGCGATCAACGGCATCAAGTCGGATCCGGCGTGGAATGGCGGCAATTACCAGGGCCAGCCGATGATGGGCCTGCGTTCGGCGCAGAACCTGTTGTTCGTCGCCGGCGCGGCGCCGCTACTCTATCAAACCCAATATCCCACGCGTGCAGCGGCAACCGCCTTCGCCGAGGAGCGTGTCTCGACCGCGCTCAAGGCGCTCGACGCCAACGACCTCATCTATCAGCTGGATTCGTCGCGGAACTACAATCCCTGGCCAAACCTCGAGCGCATCAAGGCGCCGATGATGTGGATCAACTCGGCCGATGATTTTATCAATCCGCGCAACCTGCCCTTTCCGGAGCAGGCGTTGAAGCGGATGCCGACGGTCAAGTTCCGGATGATTGCCGAAACGCCCGACACGCGTGGCCACGGCACCCATACATGGGCGAAATTCTGGAAGGCGGATCTTATCGAGCTGCTGGCGCGGTCGGAATGACGTCGTAGGCCGAGACATGGTTCATGGTGATCAGCCAGCGGCCACTCACCTTGCGGAATAACCGCGTGTTGACGCCTTCGGTGACGCGCGCGCCGCGTTCCAGGCGGTACTGTCCGATCAACATCGCGGCATCGGGCGAGAGCAGGTCTACTTTCATATTGTAAAAGTGGAGTTTGCCGCGGCGTTCGGCTGATCCCCCATAGTCACGGATGTAGTGGTCCAGCGTTCCTTGCCAGCCGGCCTGGAACTTGCCGCCGGAAACAAACACGACATCGGGCTTCTTAAAGCCGGCCATGTAACCGCGAAAGTCGCCTCGGTTCCATGCGGCTTCCATCCGATGGATCGTGGCGAGAATCGCCAAGCGCTCGGCCCTCGGGTTCGCCGATGCCGCCGGCGTGACGAGCATGACGGCAAGGAGAAAACCGACCAGGCGCTGGATCATCTCGCAGAGACCCTTCGTCCGATCGACCCCGCAGCGAAAAGAAGAAGGCCCGCACCCGCGAGCGCACCCAGCGTCATCCACGCCTTCGCGTCGGCCTGGGATGCGGCCCAGACGCAAACCAGGACCCCGAGCGCGCCTACAATATAATGAGCAGCACCGAGCGGCCGGCGACCGGGCGCGCGGGGCAGCGCTGCAATCGTGATCGAGTAGACGATCATCCGCGCCAGCGTGCTGATCACCGCCAGCCAGACGAAGCTGCCGCTGACTGCCAATGCGCCGGCGAACAAAGCAAAGAAGATGATCGAGTTGGCGGGCGTTTCGAACTTTGGCTGGACACGAGCGAACCAGGCCGGGACGTCGCCGCGAAGCCCGAGCGCGTAAGTCACGCGCGGCGTCGACGTCATGATTCCGTGCAGGCTGCCTGCCAGCGACGCGACCGCCGCCAGCGTCAGCGTTGCGGCTCCCACAGGTCCAGCCAGCCACGAGCCGAGGTCGATCAGCGGTGCCTTCTCGTCGGTGCCGCCATTCGGAAGCGCACTGACGAACGCCAACTGGACGAGGAAATAGAGCAGGGTGGTCACGCCAATCGTGATCAGGATCGCACGCGGCAGATTCTTCGACGGGTTCTCGGTCTCGCCCGCCGGGATCACTGCGCTTTCGAAACCGACGAAGGCATAAAAGACAATTAGCAGCCCCGCCTCGAACTCCGTCAGTGTCGGCACCGGCCCGGGCGTGGGCCACGGGAAGGTCAGCGCAATCGCAGCAATCGCTGCCGCAAACAGCGGAACAGATTTCAGCACGCTTAAGCCCGTGAGCACGCCGATCGACTTGCGCACGCCGGCAATGTTGATCGCCGCGAACAGCGCCGTCGCGGCAAGCAACAGCGAGATGCGGAAGGCACCCTGATCGGCGCCCGCGAACCAGCGAGCGAGGTAGGCCGTCAGCACATTTGCGTTGGCGGCGAAGGCCGTCGCCCGCGCAATGTAGTAGATCCAGCCAGCCTCAAAGCCGGCGAAGCGGCCGAACACCCGGCCATAAGCGGCCGGTCCACCGCTCTCGGGGAACGCCGCTACGCTCCAGGTGAAGGGAATGATGATCAGCAGCGCAGCTAGTCCGACGATCGGAAACAGCCATGGCGAGAAGGTGCCGAAATCCGCGGCGAGCGTTGCGGGTAAGGCAAAAACGGAAGCGGCAACCGCTCCATTGAAGGCAAGCGCAACAGCACCGATCAGCCCGATCCGGCGCGGAAGCTGATCGGGCGGGGTGGGCTCACTCAAAGCTGGAATTGTCCGACGATCACCGTGTGACAATGACCGCCGAGATGGACCCTGTCACCGTCCAATCGGCAGGTGAGCAGTCCGGTCCGCGCGCTTGCCTGCAGCGCGGTGAACTCGTTCCGTCCGAGCCGCTTCGCCCAATAAGGTGTGAGCGCTGCATGCGCCGAGCCAGTGACCGGGTCTTCGTCGATTCCAAGGTAGGGCACGAAGACCCGATCGACGACGTCTTCGCTGTCGCCATGTGCCGTTACCACCGCCATGCGATGGATCGACTTCAGCGCGGCAAAGTCGGGCGTCACCGCGCGCACTGCCGCTTCGTCGGCGACCTCGATGATCGCCGCGTCGTTGCATCCTTCCGCGAGCCACGCTGGCCCTTCGGGCAAGCCGAGGGCGCGATTGAGCTCCGGCTCGTTGACCTCGGTCAGCGGCGCGGCCGGCAGATCGAGCTCGAGCACATCGCCGCGCCGGCTAACCACAAGGACGCCAGCTGCCTTGGTCGAGAAACGCACCGGATGCCCGGTCATCAGGATATGCCCGGCGGCAATCGTCGCATGCCCGCACAGGTCGAC
>DATEOK010000169.1:0-2649 GCA_035274225.1 Dongiaceae bacterium | reverse complement strand
CCTTCGGGGCTCGAATAGGACGCGATGAAAACGGTGAGCGGCGCGGCGTCCGAGGTCGTCAGGTTCAGCGTCCAGAATGCCTCGTTCCACGCCAGGATGATGTTGAGCAGCACGGTCGAGGCGATGCCGGGGATCGCCATCGGCGTCAGCACATAGACGATCTCGCGCCACAGCGTCGCGCCGTCCATGCGTGCCGCCTCCAGGATCTCTCCCGGGATCTCCTTGAAATAGGTGAACAGCATCCAGATCAGGATCGGCAGGTTGAGCAAGAACAGCACCACGATCAGCCCGCCGCGCGAATCCAACAGGCCGAAATCGCGGAACAGCAGGTAGATCGGGATGAGGGCGCCGACCGGTGGCATCATCTTGGTCGACAGCATCCACAGCAGCAGGTCCTTGGTGCGCTTGCCGGGCGCGAAGGCCATGGCCCAGGCGGCGGGGATCGCGAACAGCAGCCCGACCAAAGTGGAGCCGACCGCCAGCAGGATCGAGTTGCCGACAAAGCGGACATAGTTGGAGCGCTCCTGCACGATCTCGTAGTTCTCGATCGTCCAGTCGAAGGCGAGGAAGGAGGGCGGGATGTTCACCGCTTCCAGCTCGGTCTTGAAGCTGGTGATCCCCATCCACAGGATCGGGAAGAAGATCACCAACGCGACCAGCCAGCTGGCAACGGTGGTGGCGGTCTTGCGTTGGACGGAGTGAGCGCGCGCCATCTCTCAAGCCTCCAGATTGCGGCCGATCATCCGCACCAGGAAAAAGGCGACGATGTTGGCAAGGACGACCGCGACGATGCCGCCGGCCGACGCGCCGCCGACATCGAACTGCAGCAGCGCCTGGGCATAGACCAGGAACGGGATGTTGGTGGTGAGGTTGCCCGGTCCGCCGCCGGTGGTGACCAGGATCTCCGCGAACACGTTGAGGAGGAAGATGGTCTCGATCAGGATCACGACCGTGATCGGCCGCGCCAGGTGCGGCAGCACGATGTAGAAGAAGAACGGCAGCGGCGGCGTGCCGTCCATCTCCGCCGCTTCCTTCTGCTCCTCGTCCAGCGACTGGATGGCCGTGAGTAGAATGAGCGTCGCGAACGGCAGCCACTGCCAGGCGACGATGATAACGATGGCGGTCAACGGCGCGTTGGCGAACCAATCGATCGGCTGCAAGCCGAACACGCTCGCGATCCACGCGAACAGGCCCTGCACCGGGTGCATCAGCAGGTTCTTCCAGATGAGGGCGCTCACCGTCGGCATGACGAAGAACGGCGCGATGATCATCAGGCGCACGATCCCGCGGCCCCAGAACGGCTGGTCCAGCAGCAGCGCCAGCAGCGTGCCGCCGACGACGGAGATGAGGAGCACGCCGCCGACCAGCTTCAGCGTGTTGAACATCGCCGTGAAGAAGGCGGGGTCGGTCAGGAAGTATTCGTAGTTGATGAGGCCGATGAAGCTCTCGTTGCCCGGATCGAGCAGCGAATAACGCAGCAGCGAGAACCAGATGGTCATGGCCAGCGGCACGATCATCCACAGGAACAGCACCATGGTGGATGGCGCGGTCGCCGCGTGGGCAAGGAGTCTGGTTTGACGTGTGGCCATCGGACGGAACCTCGAACGGCAACGCCTTCTCAGTTCGTCATGGCAAGGGCCATTGGTTTAAGCGGGGCCTTGCCATCCACGAGTTTCTTGCGGCCTTGCTCAGCTGCCGGAAGCGGACTCGTAGATCCCAAGGCCAAGCCTTGGGATGACGGGATTGGGTGAGCGTTGGTTAGCGCTCATCCGGGAAGAAAGATGCCGCCCGGCCCTGCGCGAGGCCGGGCGGCAAGGGGAGATGGGAGGCAGATCGTTACTTGATATAGCCTGCCTTGGTCATCTCGCGGGTGGTGATGGCCTGGGCACTCTGCAGCGCCTGGTCGACCGTCGTGTCGCCCGACAGCGCGGCCGAGAACAGCTGGCCGACCTGGGTGCCGAGGCCCTGGAACTCAGGGATCGCCACGAACTGCACGCCGACATACGGCACCGGCTTTACCGTCGGCTTGGTCGGATCGGCGGAGTTGATCGAGTCCAGCGTCATCTTCGCGAACGGCGCCGCCTTCTGGTAGTCGGGGTTCTCGTAGAGCGAGGTGCGGGTGCCGGGCGGCACGTTGGCCCAGCCTTCCTTTTCCGCGACCAGCTTCAGGTAGTCCTTGCTGGTGGCCCAGGCGATGAACTTCTGCGCCGCGTCGGTCTTTTGCGAGCCGGCCGGCACCGCGAGCGACCACGCCCACAGCCAGTTGCCGCGCTTGCCGAGGCCGTTGTCCGGCGCGAGGGCGAAGCCGACCTTGTCCGCGACCTTGGATTCCTTCGGGTTGGTGACGAAGGAGGCCGCGACCGTGGCGTCGATCCACATGCCGCACTTGCCCGAGTTGAACAGCGCCAGGTTCTCATTGAAGCCGTTGGAGGAGGCACCCGGAGGCCCGGCATCCTTCAAGAGGTTCAGATAGAAGGTGAGCGTGTTCTTCCATTCCGGCTGGTCGAATTGCGGCTTCCAGTTCTCGTCGAACCAACGCGCACCGAAGGAATTTGCGGTGGCGCTGAGAAACGCCATGTTCTCGCCCCAGCCGGCTTTGCCGCGCAGGCAAATGCCATAGGTCTCCGATGCCTTGTCGGTCATCTTCTT
>DATEOK010000168.1:0-51709 GCA_035274225.1 Dongiaceae bacterium | reverse complement strand
GATCAGCGGATGGCCGATCGCTGCGAGATGGACGCGGATCTGGTGCGTGCGCCCGGTCTCCAGCTGGCAGGCAAGCTCGGCCGCGCCGAGCCCGAATACCTTGGTCACCTGATAGTGCGTGACCGCGTGCTTGCCGCCGGACTTCACGATGGTCATGCGCTTGCGGTCGATGCCGTGGCGGCCGATGTTGCCCTCGACCGTGCCTTGCTTGGGCGAGGGCAGGCCCCACACGAAGCAGCGGTATTCGCGCTCGATCGCGTGGGCGGCGAAGGCTTCGCTCAGCGCCTTGTGCGCGGCGTCGTTCTTGGCGGCAACCACCAGGCCGCTGGTGTCCTTGTCGATGCGGTGGACGATGCCGGGCCGCTTTACCCCGCCGATGCCGCTGAGACTGTCGCCGCAGTGCGCGATCAGGGCATTGACGAGCGTGTTGTCGGGATTGCCCGGCGCCGGATGCACCACCATGCCGGCCGGCTTGTCGATGACGATCAGGTCGCGGTCTTCGTAGACGACCGCCAGCGCGATCGCCTGTCCGCGCGGGACGGCATCCTCGGGCGGCGGCACGGTCAGCTCCAGGAGTTCGCCCCGTTTGACCCGGTAGGAGGCGTCGTCTAAGGTCTGGGCCACGCCGCTTGCCGGCGGGACGATCCGCAAATTGCCTTGCTCGATCAGCGCCTTGATGCGGCTGCGCGAGAGCGCCGGAAAGGCCGTGGCCAAGCAGCGATCGACCCGCTCGCCGGCCTCCGCGTCGGCAACCAGATGGCGGGTGGACTTTTCGGCGGTAAACGGGTCGCTGTTGGTGGGCGCGTTCATTGGGGTGGGACTGACGTGTCGGATACTGGCGTGGGGCATCAAGTACAGCAGGGCAGTCGGCTGCTCAAGGGCGCGATGGTTGCCCTGTGCGCCGTGCTGGCGATCTGCGCCATCGTGATCACCACTGTCATCGTCTACCGCTTCGTCGAGCCGGCGCCTCCGCGCGCGCTCGCGCCGTTCGGCGTGTCGGCGTTGCCGGTGCCGGTCGGCTGCGCCATCGACTATGTGATAGCGGAAGGCGACCGCCTGATCCTAGAGATCGGCGGGAGCGAGGAGTGCCGTCGCATCCTGGTCACCGACCTCACCACCGGCACGCTGCTCGGCCAGTATCAATTTCCGACGCAATGACACGGACCAATCCATGAATTTCATCAGCGACAACTCGGTCGGCGTAGCGCCGGAAATCATGAGCGCGCTCATGGAGGCCAATCGCGGCCCGAGCATGCCCTACGGCAACGATGATTGGACCCGCCGGGTGGAGCGCAAGATGGCCGACATCTTCGAGCGCGAGGTCCGCGTGTTCCCGGTAGCGACCGGCACCGCCGCCAACGCGCTGTCGATCGCCACCCTGGTGCCGCCGTACGGTTCGCTCTACGCGCACGAGGAAGCGCACGTCATGGCCGACGAGTGCGGCGCGCCGGAGTTCTACAGTGGCGGCAAGTTGCGGCCGCTACCCGGCGCGCACGGCAAGCTGACGCCCGAGGTGCTGGACCGCGCGCTGACGCGCGACAACAGCGGCGACGTCCATCAGGTGATCCCGACCGCCATCAGCATCACCCAGGCGACGGAAGCGGGCACGGTCTACAAGCCGGCGGAACTGCAGGCGATCGCCGAGGTGGCGCGTCGGCACAAGGTGCGCCTGCACATGGACGGTGCGCGGTTCGCCAATGCCATGGCGTTCTTCGGCGTGCCGGCGCGACAGGCGACCTGGGAGGCGGGCATCGACGTGCTGTCCTTCGGCGCCACCAAGGGCGGCTGCATGGCGGCGGAAGCGGTGGTGTTCTTCGATCCCAAACTGGCCGAAAGTTTCGGCCATCGGCGCATGCGCGGCGGGCACCTCGTCTCCAAGATGCGCTTCGTCTCGGCCCAGCTGGAAGCCTATCTGTCGGATGGCCTATGGCTCAAGCTGGCGCGGCACGCCAACGCGATGGCGCAGCGCCTGGCGCAAGGATTGACGGCGGCGTTGCCGCGCCTGCCGGGCGCCAAGCTGCTGCATCCGGTCGAAGCGAACGAGCTGTTCGTGCAGTTGCCGGCGGGCATCATCGCGGGCCTGCGCCAGGCGGGTTTCCAGTTCTATGATTGGCCGGCGGAGGAGGGGCAGGCGATCCGGCTGGTCACCGCCTTCAACACCGAAGCGGCCGATGTCGAACGGCTGCTCAAGACCCTCGCGGAACTGGTCGGCCAAGCCGCCTGAAGGCGGTCATCGACACCAATAGTTAACCATACTATGGCCATGTTTCGGTGTGGAATTGGACCGAACGCGCATGGCTTTTCTCGATCTCCGTGATCGACTCCTGATTGGACGCGTGCCCCTGCCCTTGTGGGCGGGGTTGGCGGCGGGCGCGATCTGCTATTTCCTCACCGCCCAGCTCGGCCTCGCCTTTGCCACCACCAAGGCAGTCTCGCCATTCTGGCCGGCGGCGGGCCTCGCGGTGGCGCTGCTGCTGCAGTTTGGACTTCGAATGTGGCCCGCGGTCGCTGTCGGCGCCTTTGCCGCCAACGCTCTGCTCCTCAACCCAGGCATCGCGCTGATCATCGCAGGTGCCAACACGCTGGAGGCCATCGCGGGCGCCTTGATCCTGCGCCGGCTGATCGAGCGGCCGGGCGGGACGCTGATTCTCGCACGCACGGCGGGGTACGTGCTGTCGGCCGGCTTCGCAACCATGATCAGCGCGACCATCGGCGTCCTCGTGCTGTATCTCGCCGGCGTCGTCACGGGAGAGGCCGCTCCGACAACCTGGTTCACCTGGTGGGGCGGCGACGCGCTTGGCATCCTGGTGATGACATCGGCTCTGCTGGCGCTGCGTCGTACTCCGGGCGCAAAGCGCGGACTGCTGCGCCTGGGGCAGGCGGTCGGCGTTGTTGTCGCCATCGTGGCGTTGCTCGCGCTGTTTCGTGCCCAAAGCGACGCTGCGTGGCTCATCTTCCTGGCATTTCCCGTGGTCTTCGTCGCAAGCCGATTGTTGGGCCCGCGCGGCGGCACCTGGACGGTGCTGGCGCTCGCTGTTGGCGTGATCGCGGAAACCGTCTCGGGCGCCGGTCCCTTTGTCAGCGGTCCGCTCAGCGACAATATGCTCGACCTGCAGGTGTTCATCGCCGTCTTGGCACTGGCGGGTTTGGTGTTCACGGACCTCCACCAGCTCGATCTGCGCGTCCCGGGTGCGGTGTGCATCGCGGGCACCGCGATCGCACTGGTGGCGTCCCTGGCACAGGACCGGCAGCACCATGAGCTCGAGGAGCTGCGCTTCAAGCAACTGACGGAGACCGCGACCGAGCGCATCCGCGAGCGCGCATCGGTCTACGGCAATGCCATGCGCAGTGCCGCCGGGCTCTATGCCGTGACCAACCAGATCACGCCAGCGCAATGGCGCGATTTCGTCGCCTCGCTCACGCTGGTGGAGCGGTATCCAGGAATCGCCGGGATCGGCATCGTCGTGCCGGTCAAGCCCGAGCAGGTCGATCCATTCGTTGCGGCGCAACGGGCCGCCGGCAAGGCCGACTTCTCGGTCAAGTCCATTCCCGGCGGCGACCCTCGATCGCCCGATGCCGAGCGGTTCGTGGTGCAGCTCATGGAGCCAGCTGAGAATGCCGGCATCCTCGGTGTGGACGTCGCAACGGAGGTGAGTCGCCGCGAGGCCGCGTCGGCGGCGCGCGACACCGGCCTGCCTGCGATCTCAGGCCCGGTCCTGCTGGTGTCCGATCCACGTCAGCGTACGGGTTTCCACCTCTATCTGCCGGTCTATGACACGCCGACGCCACCGTACACTGTCGAGTTGCGCCGCGCGCATTTCCGCAGCTGGATCCTGGGCCGGTTCGTTATCCAGGACTTCTTCGATGCGGCCTTGATGCCGATGGGCGACGCCATCATCGCGGAGATCTTCGATGGCCCCACGGTCGACGCCGGCAAGTTGCTGACGTCGACTTGGGCGACATGGGGTGTGTTTTTTCCCGAGATGCCCGGGAACTCCGGGCGGCGAGCCGTGACGGCGCTGCCCCTGGCGGGCCACATGTTCACCGTCCAATGGCATACCGGCCCAGGCTTCGCGCGGGAGCAGCATCGGATCCCGATCGTCGTGGGATCGGTTATCGTCCTGCTCACCATCCTACTGGCTGCGCTGGTCGCCAACCTGCAGTCGCTGCGCCAGCGCGCGACCGTGATCGCGGAGCAGATGACCAGTGCTTTGGCCGCGAGCAACGAGCGGTTTGAGCTGGCGATGGCCGGCACCAGGGACGGTATCTGGGATTGGGATATTGCAGGTCGGAAGTTGTGGGGCTCGCCGCGCTGCCGGCAGATGCTGGGCTACGACGAAGCCGAATTACCCGACGAACTGCTCGCTTGGCGCGCACTGCTCCTGCCCCAGGACCAGTCGGCGACGCGTGCGGCCTTCGACCGCGTGAGCCGCGGTGCGTCCTCGGAGTTCGACGTAGTGCAGCGCTACCGGCACAAGGACGGCCGCATCGTCCACCTGCACAATCAGGCATTCGCGGTGCGCGACGGAAAGGGGCGGCTGATCAGGCTGGTGGGCGCGTTCACCGACATCACGCCGATGGTGCAGGCGCAGGAGCAGCTGCGCGCGGCCATCAGCGTCATGGAGGACGGATTCGGCCTGTTCGACGCCGACGATCGTATCGTCCTTTACAACGAGGCCTTCATGGACGAGGGCAGCCGCAAGATCCTGGGCAACGACGTCACCGGCCGCAGGTTCGAGGAGATCGTGCGCGCCTTCGCTTATCACGACATGCCGGTCGACAATCCCAGTTTCGACCGCGAGGCCTGGATCGCACAGCGCATGGAGCGTCACCGCAATCCGCCGGAAATGCCAATCGACGTTCAATGGAGCGGCGGGCGGTGGATGCGCATCAGCGAGCGTCGCACCGCCGACGGCGGCTATGTCGGCATCTGGACCGATATCACCGCGGTCAAGGTCGCGGAGCAGCGTTTGCTGGCGGCGATCGATTCGATGGCCGACGGCTTTGCCTTGTTCGATGCGGAGGATCGCCTCGTCTACTACAACAAGGGCTTCGTGGACGAGAACATGTCGAAGCTCTTCGCCGAGCCGCGTGGCCGGACGTTCGAGGAGATCATGCGGGCGTTCGCCTATGACGACGTGACGGCGGTGGCGGCGCTGCTCGACCGGGAAAAATGGATCAAGCAGCGGGTCGAGCGGCACCGCAATCCGCCCGATGAGCCGTCCGAGCAACAGACGACCAATGGAAAATGGTTTCGCGTGTACGAGCGGCGCACGGCCGATGGCGGATATCTCGGCACTTGGACCGACATCTCCGCCTTAAAGGCGGCCGAGAGCCGCGTGCGCGACGCGATCGAGAGCATCAATGAAGGCTTTGCCCTGCTCGATGCGGACATGCGGTTCGTCATCGTCAACAGCAACTTCGTCAGCATGTATCCGCTATCCGGCAAGCTCGCGGTTCCAGGCGGCCGCCTCGAAGACATGCTGCGCTACGGCGCCGAGCACGGCGAATATCCCGGCATCACCACGCCGGTGCAGGTCGAGGCGTTCGTCAGGAAGTGGATGGAGCGCTACGCCAGCGGCGACCGCTACCTGGGCGAGGGCGAGATGCCGGACGGCAGCTGGTATCTGGTCAGCCACCATCCAACGGCGAACGCCGGCTATGTCAGTATCCGCGCCGACATCACCTCGCAGAAGAAGCGCGAAGCCGAACTCAGTGTCGCGATGGTCGACCTCGAGGTCAAGACGCTGGAGCTGGGCGTCCTTGCCGACGAGCTGGAGCAGGCGCGCCGCGTCGCCGACCTGGCGAATTTGGGCAAGTCGCAGTTCCTGGCCAACATGGCGCACGAGTTGCGCACGCCGCTCAACGCGATCAACGGATTCTCCGAGATCATCCTCAAGGAGATGTTCGGCCCGATGCCGGAGCGCTACAAGGGTTATGTCGAATTCATTCAGCAGGGCGGCACGCACCTGCTCTCGCTGATCAATGATATCCTCGACTTGTCGAAGATCGAAGCCGGCAAGATGGACCTGCATGTCGAGGCGGTGCCGACCGAGCAGATCGCCTACCAGGCGATCGAGACCGTGCACAAGGCGGCGGAGGAGCGCAAGCTGACGCTGAACTCCGACATCGCTGCCGACTGTCCGATCATGCACGCCGATCCCCGCTCGGTGCGCCAGATCCTGCTCAATCTGATGTCGAACGCCGTCAAGTTCACGCCGCACTTCGGCACCGTCACGCTGTCGGTGCGCCGCTCGGGCGACAGCGGCATCGAAGTCAAGGTTGCCGACAGCGGCATCGGCATGGGCCCGGAAGAGATCGTCAAGGCGCTGGAGCCCTATGGGCAGGTGGAATCGGATCTCTCCAAGAAGCACAAGGGCACCGGCCTCGGCCTCCCGCTGGTCAAGTCGCTGGCGGAGCTGCACGGCGGGTCGATGCGGGTGGAAAGCGAGCGGGGCAAGGGGACGACGGTGACCGTGCTCCTGCCGTGGGACAACGACCTGCCGCGCGACCTCGGCTAGCGCTCTTGAGGAAATCCGAAAGATTTCCCTTGGGAAATGGCCGCCCGGACAAGGACAGCACTGCTTTTCAAGGATAAAATCCCTTTCGTAAGAGTGTGTTAAGGCACCATCCTGGTGCCCGGCACAACGCAATATTAACCACTCCGGTTCAGGATTTCCTGTCGTCACGGCTAGCGTGGCAAAGGGGAAGAGCTTGTCAGTCCTGCGCGAGCGGGTGCGTTTCGATTCCTGGTCCCTGCCGTACTGGATGGCGGTGGGGCTGGCCGCGCTTGCCTACTACGCGCTTGCCAAGCTCGGCATGCAGTTCTTCAGCCGCGAACTCGGCGTTTCGCCGGTGTGGCCGGCATCCGGCCTTGCCGTCGCACTGGTCCGTCTGTTCGGCGTGCGCATGTGGCCGGCCATCTTCCTCGGCGCGCTGGCCGCGAGCATCTTCGGACAAAGCCAGATCGTGGCGGTGATCAGCGCCACCGGCAGCGCGCTCGAGGGCGTGGTCGGCGGCCTGATCGTGACCCGCTTGGTCAGCCGCCACAGCGACAGCTTCATCATGGCCCGCGTGCTGGGCATCGTGCTGGCGGCCTTGTGGGCGACGCTGGTCGGCACCACGCTCGGCGTCAGTGCTTCGTTCTTCTTCGGCAGCCTGACCACCGACGGCCTTGGCGCCGCCTGGTTCACCTGGTGGGTGGGCGATGCGCTCGGCATCCTGATCGTGACGCCGGCGCTGTTCGCGCTGCGCGGCCGCTACGCCAACAAGCTGGGGCTGCGGGTCACGACGCGGCGCATGGCCACCCTGGCGCTCGCGATCGGCGCCGTGCTGCTGGTGAGCCGCGCCGGCGGGCCTGCGGCCGTCGCGATCTTCCTTGCCTTTCCGATCGTCATTCTGGCCGGCCACTGGTTTGGCTTGCGCGGTTCCGCCTGGAGCGTGGTTGCGATCGCGGTCCCGCTGACCGCGATCACGGCGGCCGGCGTCGGCGCCTTCACCGAGGCGACCCTCCATGATGGCCTGCTCGACATGCAGGCCTTCCTCGCGGTTCTCGCGGTTGGCTCGCTGCTATTTGTCGACCTGCGGTCACTCAACCTGCGCCTGCCGGCCGCCACGCTGATGGTCGGCGTCGCGGTCGCAGCAGGTGCGTTCGTGGTCGAACGGCAAGCGCTCAATCATCTCGACGACGTGCGCTTCGATCAGCTGATCCAGACCGCCTCGGACCGGGTGCGTGAGCGCATGGTGGTCTACACCAATGGGCTGCGTGCCGGCGCCAGCATGTATCAGGCGAGCGAGCGCGTGACGCGCAGCGAGTGGCGCGCATTCGCGAACTCCATGGGGCTGATGGATCGCTATCCCGGCATCCGTGGCCTCGGTGTCGTGGTGCCGGTCGCGCCGGATCACCTCGAGGAGTTCCTGGTGTGGGAGCGCTTCGACGGCGCTCCGAACCTGCAGCTGAAATCCTATCCGGAAGCGGCGATCTCCCGCGGACTGGGCGACGAGCACTTCGTCGTCCTCTATCTCGAGCCGGAGCATCAAAACGCCGCTGCCATCGGCATGGACTTGTCTTCGGAGCCGGCGCGCCGCGCCGCCGCCATCAGGGCGCGCGACACCGGGCATCCGGCGATCACCACGCAGATCCCGGTCTTCCAGGATCCACTCGCCCGGAAGGGCTTTCTCTACTATCTGCCGGTCTACAAGGGCGCCGAACCAGCTGCGACCGTCGAGGAGCGTCGAGCCCGCTTCCGCGGATGGATCTTCGCACCTTTCATGACTGCCGACTTTTTCCGCTCGGCGCTCGGCGATCTCTCGGATCAGATCCATGCCGAGATCTTCGCCGGCGACTCCAGCGACGCCGATCGATTCCTGCTATCGACCGTAACAGGCGGCACTTATCGTGCCGCCGAGTCCGGCTGGCGGAAGATCACGACGCTGTCGCTGGTCGATCAGCCGTTCACGCTGCACTGGTACACCGGGCCGCACTTCGCCATGGAGAGCCGCCGCAATCCGGTGCTCATCAGTTGCACCATCGTGGTGCTGGCGATGCTGCTGGCGGCGCTGATCGCCAACCTGCAGTCGCTGCGCCAGCGCGCCACCGGCATTGCCGAACAGATGACCAAGGCGCTGGCCGCCAGCAATGATCGCCTGCATGCCGCCATCAGCGTGATGGAGGACGGCTTCGGCCTGTTCGACGCCGATGACCGGATCGTGCTCTTCAACGAACCCTTCCTGGACGAGGGCACCCGCAAGGTCATCGGCAACAACGTCGCCGGCCGCAAGTTCGAAGAGATCGTGCGCGCCTTCGTCTATTGCGGCGGCATCGGCCCGACCGAGCCCAACTTCGATGCCGAAGCCTGGATCGCCCGCCGCATGGAGCTGCACCAGGATCCGCCGGCGTCCCCGCTGGAAGTGCAGTGGAGCGGCGGGCGCTGGATGCGGATCAGCGAGCGGCGCACGTCCGACGGTGGCTATGTCGGCATCTGGACCGACGTGACCGAGATCAAGCTGGCGGAGCAGAGACTTAAGACCGCGATCGACGCAATGGACAGCGGCTTCGCCTTGTTCGACGCCGAAGATCGGCTGATCATCCACAACAAGGGCTTTGTGGATCAAAGTGTCGCCGAAAACTTCGGCGGTGATGCGCGAGGGCGTACGTTCGAAGAGATCATGCGTGCCTTCGCCGCCAGCAACGTGACCGCGGTCGAGATCGGTGCCGCAACGCAGAACGAGTGGGTCCGGAATCGCATAGAGCGTCACCGCAATCCGCCGGCCGAGCCCTATGAGCAGCAATTGAGCGACGGTACCTGGGTCCGCGTGTCGGAGCGGCGCACCGTCGATGGCGGCTATCTCGGCACCTGGACCGACATCACCGCGCTCAAGCGTGTCGAGACCCAGCTACGCGACGCGATCGAGAGCATCAACGAAGGCTTCGCGCTGTTCGACGGCGACCTGCGCTGCGTGGTCGCGAACAGCCGCCTGCGCGATCTCTATCCAGTCTCAGGCCATCTCGCCACGCCCGGCGCCAGGTTGGAGGACATGCTGCGCCACGGCGCGGAGAACGGAGAATATCCGGGCGTCGAGGGGCCGGAAGCGGTCGATGCCTTCGTCCGGCTGTGGATGTCGTGCTTCGCCAGCGGCGAGGCCTTCGTCGGCGAGACCGAGCTCAGCGGCGAGCGCTGGCTGATGGTCAGCCATCATCCGACCGGCAGCGGCGGCTATGTCAGCATCCGCGCCGACATCACGGCCCAGAAGCAGCGCGAGACCGAATTGCAGGAGGCCAAGGACGACCTCGAAGCGCGGTCGGGCGAGCTCATGCTGCTGGCCAAGGAGCTGGAGGCGGCGCGCCGCGTGGCCGACATGGCCAATCTCAGCAAGTCGCAGTTCCTCGCCAACATGGCGCACGAGCTGCGCACGCCGCTCAATGCCATCAACGGCTTCTCGGAGCTGATCCTGGGCGAGGCGTTCGGCCCGCTGCAGCCGCCGAAATACAAGGAATATATCGAGTTCATCGGCCAGGGCGGGCAGCACTTGCTGTCGCTGATCAACGATATTCTCGATCTGTCGAAGATCGAAGCCGGCAAGATGGAGCTGCACATCGAAGCGGTGCCGACCGACCAGATCGTCTATCAGGCCGCCGAATCGGTCCGCAAGATGGCGACCGACCGCATGGTGGAGCTGCGTTCCGAGGTCGCGAACGACTGCCCGATCCTGCATGCCGATCCGCGCGCGGTGCGCCAGATCCTGCTCAACCTGCTATCCAACGCGGTCAAGTTCACGCCGGCGGAGGGCTCCGTCACCATCGGCGTCGTGCGCAACGGCGGCGACGGCATCCATATCTCGATCGTCGACACCGGCATCGGCATGACCGAAGCGGAAGCAGCCAAGGCGTTCGAGCTCTACGGCCAGGTGGAATCAGACCTGACCAAGAAGACCAAGGGCACCGGCCTCGGCCTGCCGCTGGTGAAGTCCCTGGCCGAGCTGCACGGCGGCTCGCTTTCCCTGATCAGCCAGAAGGGCAAGGGGACCACCGTCACGGTGTTCCTGCCCTGGCATTCGGACCTGCCGATCGGGTTGAACTGACAACACGGCCAGAGCGACGGAGAGGGCGACGGAACCGGCGAGGATGCCCCGCCGGATGGGATGTTTTGCCTGGAATGCCGTGTGGATCGGTGGCAGTGTTGGGCCGCCCGGGGGTCGGGCGGCGCGGATTTTACCATGAGGGGGAGGGGAGTTCATGCTCGGGCGTATCGCCAATCTGCTTAAGGCCTTTCTCAACGTCTTCATCGGCAGCGTCGAGCGGCAGAATCCCGAGGCTCTGCTTGAGCTGGAGAAGGAGAACCTCCGCAAGCAGATCAGCAGCTTCAACCAGGGCCTCGCGTCCCACGCCGGGCTCGCGGAGCGCCTCATGGGCCAAGTCCGCAAGCTCGAATCCGACCAGAACGACTTCAAGGCGAAGGCGACGGCGCTGCTCAAATCCGGCAACCGCAGCGCTGCTGCCCAGTACGCCTTGCGGCTGCAGACCGTGGAGCGCGAGCTGGCGGAGAACCGCCGGCAGCTCGAGCAGGCGGAGCAGACCTACAAGGACATGGTCAAGGCGCGCGACATCGCGATCTCGACCGCGCGCGCCAAGATCGAGAGCCTGCGCGGCGCGATCGCCGACATGCGCATGAAGTCCGCGATGGCCGAGATGCACGAGATGGCCGCTGGCATGATCGGCGAGATCGGCGGCAGCGGCGATACGCTCAACCGCCTGCATGACATGGTCGAGGAGGAGCGCCAGAAAGCGGCCGGCCGCGCGCGCGTCGCCAAGGACTCGATCGACATGAGCGAGGTCAATCTCAAGGAAGCCGAGATGAATGCCCTGGCGGACCAGGCCCTGGCGGACTTTGCGGCGCGCGAAGGCATGACGCTCGATTCCGGACCGTCGGGCCAGGCCGCCGCGCGCACGATGGGAAGCGCAGCAGAGGGCGCGGCGGAGAAGAGCTAGATGCCGCTATCGCCGGACGCGCCGGGTTGGGCCGCCGAAATTGCCCTGGCTTACGAGAGCACGGCGCAGGGCCAGTTCATTCTGTCGGGCAATGTCCACGACCGGCTGCCGCTGAACGGTGCCCTGGTCAACCTCGCGCGCTTCCTCGAGACCGAGCTGCTGTCGGGCTTCCAGGTGATCTTCGCCTTCGATCTGGGCAATGGCCTTAAGGTGGTGCGCGGGGCGGAGCTGCTTGGCGACTGGAGCGGCAAGCGCGCGCTGGATGCGAATGTGCGCCAGCCGCTGGCGGCGATCGAGCTGGTCAGCTCCTATCTGCGCTACATCGCCAACCTGCGCGCCTTGCGACAGGGCGAGCCGCCGAACGTGGCCTGCCTGTTGCGCGGCGCCGACGAGATTGTTCCGGCCGCCGGCGGCTGGAGCTACGAACTCGGCGGCATTGCCAGCCTGCTGCGCGACTGGGCCAGCGAGGCGCCGTTCTGCGATCTGCCATTCGTCAGCCTGCTGATCGCCGATAACCTCAACGACCTGCATCCGTCGGTCGCGCTCAATCCGCGCACGGCGCGCATCAAGGTGCCGCTGCCGTCGACCGCGGTCCTGACGGGGGCGCTGAACCTGCTGCGGCGCGACCAGCCCGCCGCGTTCGAGGCCGGCGATGACGGCCCCATCGCGGCGGCGTTGACCGGCGTCGCGGTCTCGGCGGTGGAGGCGATGTGCAAGCAGCGCGCGCACCAGCGCCGCCCGATCGCGCCCGCAGATCTCGTCGCCATCAAGAAGGACCTGGTCGAGCGCGAGAGCAGCGGCCTGATCGAGTTCATCGAATCCAAGCGCACCCTCGCCGACTATGAAGGGCAGGAGGCGCTCAAGGCGTGGCTGCGGCAGGATGCGGCGCTGTGGCAGGCCGGAGATCTCAAGGCGCTGCCCAAAGGCTATCTGGTGTGCGGGCCGGTCGGCACGGGCAAGACCTTCCTGGTCGAATGCCTGGCCGGCGAGGCGGGCGTGCCGGTGGTGAAGCTGAAGAATTTCCGCGACCGCTGGGTCGGATCGAGCGAAGGCAACCTCGAGAAGATCATCGGGCTGGTGCGCGCGCTCGGCCGTTGCATGGTCTTCATCGACGAAGCCGACCAGGCGCTCGGCCGCCGCACCACCGATTCAGGGGACAGCGGCCTGTCGGGGCGCATCTACGCGATGATCGCGCAGGAGATGGGCGATTCCAGCACGCGCGGCCGCGTCATCTGGATCCTCGCCACCTCGCGTCCCGATCTGATCGAGGTCGACCTCAAGCGTCCCGGCCGGGTCGACGTGAAGATCCCGCTGTTCCCGACCACCAAGGCCGAGGAGAGCGCGCGGCTGCTGCGCGCGCTCTGCAAGCGTGTCGGCCTGGATGCGAGCGAGGAGCAGCTATTGCAGCTGGGCACAAAGGTGCCGTTGCTGCTGACGCCGGGCGCGGTCGAAGCGATCGCCGCCAAGGCGTACCGCATGGCACGCACGCAATCGCTCGAGCCGATCAAGGCGATCGAGGCGTGCCTCACGGGTTATCAGCCGCCGGTGCCGGACGACGTGCTGCGCTTCCAGATGCAGCTGGCCGCCCGGGAAGCGACCGATCTCACCTTTGTGCCGGAGACGCTGCGCAAGCTTGCCGAAGGAGCGCCGGGTGCGGTGGGCTAGGTATCTCTGGCAGGCCTTCAATGCGCGCCCCTGGGGCATGCCAATTCCGCCGCTCTGGTTCGGATTGGCAGCGTTTGCGCTGCTGGGATATTTCATCGCCCCGGCCTTCTATCTGCTCGGTGCCGGCGGCGCTCTGGTGTTCAGCGGCCTGATCGCCAGCAGCCGCCGCTTCCAGCGCGCCGTCGATGCGGTGAACCAGCCGCCGCCGCCCGACGACAAAGCGGCGATGCGCGATCGACTGGACGCGCGGAGCAAGGAGCGCCAAGCGAAGCTCGAGCAGCAATGCGCCGAGCTGCAGCGCGTGCTCGAATCCGCGAATGCGGGTGGCGAGCATATCCGGGGTGTGTGGCAATTGGCGGAACTGCATCTGCGCTTGATGAGCGCGCGATCGTCGGCGGAGGCCGTTGTTGCCGGCCGCGAGGATGAAGCGGGCGACCGGCTGACGGCGCATCTCAAGGAGCTGCGCAACCGCCTGGCGCAGCCGGACATCGACAAGGAGCTGCGTGAGACGCTGGAGGACCAGGCGAAGATCGCGGAACAGCGCCTGGCGATCCAGGGCGAAGCGCGCAGGCGGCTGCAGGTCCTCGATGCCGAGCTCGATCGCATCCGCGAGCAGCTCGCCTTGATCCGCGAGCAGGCGCTGATGACGTCCGATCCGGCCGCGATCAGGCGCTCGGTCGATGCGCTCTCCACGTTCCTTAGCGAATCCGGCCGCTGGTTGCAGGACCAGCAGGCGATCTTCGGCGAGCTCGACGTCCTCGCCCCCGATCCGTTCGGTGCGGGGCAGAGTGGTTCACAAAACTGGCAGCGCGCCGGCAAGCGCGCAGGGGAATTGCAATGACCATGGATAAGGGTAGTAGCGGCGGCGGCGGTTCGCCGATCGGCATCATCGTCACCGTGCTGCTGGGCCTCGCCATCATCGGGCTTGGCGCCTGGCTCTATTTCGGTGGCAGCCTATCGCCCGCGCCACAGCAACCGCAGCAGCAGGCGCAAACCCAGCAGGATGCCGCCGCGCCGGCACAGCAGGAAGGCGAAGCCCCGGCGCCGATCGAGCCGGCGCCAAGCAGCCCGTCGCTGGAGCTTCCTGCGGCCTATGTGCCGAAGAACAACGTCGTGGAAGTCGACATCAGCGAGTATGCCGGCTATAGCGGCCTGATCGCGGCCAACGGCGGCCTTGAGCCCAATCCGGACTCGTTGTTCGCCAAGCAATATGGCTTTCAGGTCAAGATCTCGATCTCAGAGGAGGAGACCTGGGGCAAGCTGAACAACGGCCGCTTTGCCGCCGCCGCGACCACCACGGATGTGCTCGCGGTCCTCGGCCGCCAGTTCGACGTGGTCGTGCCGGTGCAGTTCGGCTTCTCGCGCGGCGCCGACATGATCGTGGTCGACCAGGGCATCGCGTCGATCAACGCGCTGGCCGGCAAGACGCTGGCTGGCTCGCAGTTCAACGAGAGCGAATTCTTCCTGCGCTACCTGGCGCAGGAAGCCGGCCTGCAGGTCAAGCTGCTGCGCGACTTGGATGCGAAGCCTGGACCGCGCGAGATCGGGCTGGTGTTCTACGAGGACGCCTTCGTCGCCTGCGATGCGTACGCCTACGAGCTGGCCGGCGACAAGCCGCGCCTCAATGGCTGCGTCGGCTGGACGCCGCGCACCGACGAAGTGATCGACGGCTCCGGCGGCAAGGCCAAGATGCTGGTGTCCAACCGCAACCTGCTGGTGGTTGCGGACATCCTGACTGTCAACAAGGGCTTCGCTCAGGCCAATCCGAAGATGGTGCAGGGGCTGGTGCACGGCATCCTCGAGGGCAATCGCATGGTGCGCGACCAGCTGGACCAGAATGTCGGCGTCGTCGCCAAGGCTTTCGGCTGGAGCGAAGCTGAAGCGCGCGACGAGCTGACGCGCGTCCATCTCTCCAACCTGCCGGAGAACCTCGCCTTCTTCGACGGCACGATCGACGCGGCCGGGTCATTCTCCGGTATTTACCAGGCGTCGGTCCTGGCGTACGGCAGCCGCATCAAAAACCCGATCGACGGCGAGCGGTTCATGGAACTGACGCACCTGACGGCGCTGAAGGCCGACGGCAAGTTCGCCGACCAGGTCGTGGCGATCGCGCCGATCCGCAGCGCCGCGCGTGGACAGCTCGAAGGCGATCCGCTGCTGAGCAAGGACATCCGCTTCTTCTTCGAGCCGAACTCGGCCATCCTCGACAAGCAGGCCAAGGAGAACCTGGACTTCCTCGACACCATCAAGTCGTTCCTGCAGGTCAGCCCGGGTTCGCTGGTCCTGCTGCGCGGCCATGTCGACAATGCCCGCATGGAGGAGTTCCGCAAGCAAGGGGGCGAGCAGCTGGTCAAGAACATGGCGCTGCAGGCGATGGAGCTGTCCAAGGAGCGTGCCGAAGCGGTTCGCGCCGCGCTGCTCGAGCGGCACAAGGAGATCGATGTCAAGCGGATCGAGATCGTTGGCCGCGGCTGGGAGGAGCCGGCCGGCGCCGATAGCGACCTCAACCGGCGGGTCGAGGTCCAGTGGTTCACGCTCGAATAGCTATTGCCCCAGGAAGAACTGCGGCAGCGCCAGGGAGAATTCCGGCACGTAGGTGACCAGCATGAGGGCCGCCAGCAGCGCACCATAGAACGGCAGGATGGTGCGCATCACATGCTCGACCGAGACCCCGCCGATGGCGCAACCGACGAACTGCGTGGTGCCGACCGGCGGCGTGTTCAGGCCCAGCGCGCAGTTGATCAACATCAGCATGCCGAATTGCACCGGCCCCATGCCGAACTGCATGCAGATCGGCAGGAAGATTGGCGTGCAGATGAGGATGGTCGCCGCCATGTCCAGGAACGTGCCGAGCAGGAACAGGATCAGGTTGACCAGAAAGAAGATGATGACCGGCGAGGTGGAAACGCTGGCGAGCGCGTCCGCGGTCAGCTGCGCCACGCCATAGAGGCTGATGAGGTAGCCGAAGGTGTTGGAGATTCCGATTAGCAGCAGCACGATGCCGGTGGTCTTCACTGCCTTCGCCGCCGCCTTCATCAGCTGCTGGAACGTCAGGCTGCGATAGAGGAAGGTCGAGATCAGCAGGGCATAGATCACTGCGACCGCGGCCGATTCCGTCGCGGTGAAAGCGCCGGACAAGATCCCGACGATGATGATGACCACCACGAAGAGCCCGGGCACGGCGGCGGCGAAAGAACGCACGACCGGCAGCCAGCCGGGAAACATTCCGGCGGGATAGCCGCGCTTGATGGCGACCAGATAGGCCGCGACCAGCATGCAGCCGGTGAGCAGCGCGGCCGGCAGGAGCCCGGCGAGGATGAGGGCCGCGATCGAGACCTTTCCGCCGGCGGCCAGCGAATAGATGATCATGTTGTGGCTGGTCGGCATCAGCGCGCCGACCAGGGATGCATGGGTCGTCACGTTGACCGCGTAGTCGGCGTCGTAGCCTTCCTTTTTCATCATCGGGATCATCACTGATCCCATCGCCGAGACGTCGGCGACCGGCGAGCCGGAGACGCCGCCGAACAGGGTGCATGCGACCACGTTCGACATGCCGAGACCGCCGCGGATATGGCCGACCAGGTTGCGCGCGAAGGTGACGATGCGGTCGGCGACGCCGCCATAGAGCATCAGTTCGCCCGCGAAGATGAAGAACGGGATGGCAAGGAACGAGAAGATGTTCATGCCCGCCGTCATGCGCTGGAACACCACCGCCAGCGGCAGGCCCTCGTACATGATCGTCGCAACGGCGGAGAGGCCGATCGCGAAGGCGACCGGAACGCCGATCAGCAGCAGCAGGATGAAGCTGATGCAGAGGATGATCAGTGCCAAGCGGGGACGACCTTCTTGCCCGCGATCAGGGCAAGAATATGCTCGAAGGAGAACAGGACGATGAGCGCGCCGGCGATCACCAGCGGGATGTGGTTGACGCCTTCCGGCAGGCCGAGGATCGGGATCTTGTACGGCATCACCGAAGCCGCCAGCACGCCGCCGTGCCAGGCCATCAAGAAGCCGAACAGGCCCACCAGCACGTGGATGACATACTCGAACCAGATGCGGTGCCGTTCCGGCACCGCATAGGCCATGACCGACTCCAGCCCGATATGTCCGGCATCGCGCACGCCGACCGCCGCGCCGAACATAGTGACATAGAGCACCAGCACCAGCGCCAGGCTTTCCGCCCAGGTCGGCGTGTCGTTGAGCACGTAGCGCCCGAACACCTGCCACGCCACCACCGCGACGATGGCAAGCAGGCCGGCGACCGCCGCGAGCATGCAGAGCCGCGCGATCCAGGCGTTGATGGGGGTCAGGAGGCGAAGGAGCATAAGGACATTCTCGGAGACTCCCTCCCCCAAGTTGGGGGAGGGTTGGGGTGGGGGTTGCTCTCACGAGCGAAGACTGAGTCGAGCTGAGCCATCGCCCCCACCCTAACCCTCCCCCGGCTCGGGGGAGGGGACATTACCAATGTAGCTTAGCTGAAGTTACTCCGTCGCCTGGATCTGCTTGATCAATTCCTGCAGCTTCGGGTCGGCGGCGAACTTGTCGTACACCGGCTTGGCGGCGTCGACGAAGCCCTGGCGCTCGATGTCGCTGATGATGGTTGCGCCGCCCGCTTCGACGGCAGCGCGGGACTTGGCCTCGCGCTCGTCCCACAGCTGGCGCATATAGGGCACCGACTCCTTGGCCGCGGCGCGGATCGTGTCCTGCTCTTCCTTGCCGAGGGTGTCCCACACCGCCTTGGAGAACACCAGCAGCTCCGGCGACATCGAATGCTCGGTCAGGCTGTAGTTCTTTGCCACCTCGTAGTGGTGCGAGGATTCGTAGGACGGCCAGTTGTTCTCCGCCCCGTCGACCACGCCGGTCTTCAGCGCGGTGTAGACCTCGGCATAGGGCAGGGGCGTCGGATTGCCGCCCATCGACTGGATCAGCGTGACCCACATGTCGGACTGCTGCACGCGCAGCTTCATGCCCTTCACGTCGGCGACCGACTTGATCGGCTTGCTCGTGGTGTAGAAGGAGCGCGAGCCGCTGTCATAGAAGGCAAGGCCGATGAAGCCCTGCGATTCCAGCGCCGCCAGGATCTGGTCGCCGACCGGGCCGTCCAGGCACTTACGCATATGCTCCTTGGACTTGAACAGGAAGGGCAACGCGGGAACGATGGTCTCCGGCACGATGTTGTTGAAGGCCGCGACGTTGACGCGCACCATGTCGAGCGCGCCGAGCTTCACCTGCTCGACCGTATCCTTCTCCGATCCCAGCGCGCTGTTGCCGAACACCTTGATGGTGTATTTGCCGCCGGTCTTTTCGGAGATGATGTCGCTCATCTTCTTGACCGCCATCACGGTCGGATAGTCGTCCGGATGCACGTCGGCGGAGCGGAACTCCTTGGCGAAGGCCGGCGCGCTCAGCGCCAGCGCGACCGCGGAAGCGGCCAGAATTCGAGTCAGCTTGGTCATTGGGATTTCCTCCTTGTCCGCGGCGATTGCTGATCGCCGTTCGTCCCTGGATGCAATTGCGAGCCTTGTCGACTCATCTTGTCAGTCATCATACAACTGGTTTGATACAGGATCAATATCGCTTGTTTGCTCACAGAAAAGGCCAATCAGTTGTCATACATCTTGTTTGATGCTATGCAAGGGATTGACGCATCAGGGAAGGGAGCCGCCGTGTCGGCCTTGCGCCAACGGGAAACGCTGACATCGCAGCTGGTCAAGGCGCTGACCGACCGTATCCGCGTGGGCGAGCTGAAGCCCGGCGACCGCCTGCCGACCGAGCAGGACCTGATCGAGGAATTCAAGGTCAGCCGCACCGTGGTGCGCGAAGCGATCTCCAGCCTCAAGGCCGCTGGCCTGGTCTCGACCCAGCAGGGGGTCGGTGCCTTCGTGCTGCAAGCCGAATCCGCACCGCCGTTCCGCATCGACAACGCCAATCTCAATCTGCTGAAGGACGTGATCGCGGTGCTGGAGCTGCGCATCGGCATCGAATCCGATGCTGCCGCGCTCGCCGCGCAACGCCGGAACGAAGGGCACCTGGCCGCAATGCGCGATGCGCTGGATCGCATGGCGACGGCAATCGACGCCTCCGAAGATGCGGTGGCGCCGGATTTGGATTTCCACCGCACCATCGCCGAAGCGACCGGCAACCGGCACTTCGCGCATCTCTTCAGCTATCTGGGCTCGCTGCTGATCCCGCGCGCGCGGCTGCAGACCTTCCGCTATTTCGCCGCCGACCGGCAGGAATATCTGCGCCGCGTCAACCGCGAGCACGAGGACATCTACCAGGCGATCAAGCGCCAGGATCAGGAGGCGGCGCGTTCCGCCATGCGGCTGCATTTGAGCAACTCGCGGGAACGCCTGCGGCTCGCCATGACGGACGGCGAGCAGGAATAACAGGGACAAGGGAATGGATCCGATCGAACTCAAGGCGGCGCTCGGCAACGGGCTCTTGTCGTTCCCCGTGACCGATTTCGACGCCGCCGGCGATTTCAACCCCGCCGGGTACGCCAAGCGCCTCGAGTGGCTGATGCCGTATGGCGCGACCGCCTTGTTCGCGGGTGGCGGCACCGGCGAGTTTTTCTCCCTTGCGGCCAGCGAATATTCCGCCGTGATCGGCACTGCGGTCGAGACCTGCAAGGGCAAGGTGCCGATCATCGCCGGCACCGGCTGCGGCACGCGTCAGGCCATCGCGTTCGCCCAGGAGGCGGAGCGCCTCGGCGCCGCCGGCCTGCTGGTGCTGCCGCACTACCTGGTGGAAGCGGACCAGGAAGGCATCTCGCGCCATGTCGCCGCGATCTGCAAGTCGGTGAAGATCGGCGTCATCGTCTATAACCGCAACGTCTGCCGCCTCGGCCCCGACACGCTGGAAAAGCTGGCGGCGCAGTGCCCGAACCTGATCGGCTTCAAGGACGGCATCGGCGATCTCGAGCTGATGGTCGCGGTGCGCCGCCGCATGGGCGATCGCTTCGCTTATCTCGGCGGCTTGCCGACCGCGGAATTCTTCGCTGCCCCCTACAAGGCGATGGGCGTTCCGGTCTATTCTTCCGCGGTTTTCAACTTCATCCCGAAGACCGCCATGCAATTCTACCGCGCCATCGCCGCCGACGATTCTGCCACCGCCAACCGGCTGCTCGATACGTTCTTCATGCCGTACGCGGCGATCCGCAACCGCCGCGCCGGCTATGCCGTCAGCATCGTGAAGGCCGGGGCCGATCTGGTCGGACGCTCCGCCGGTCCGGTGCGCACGCCGCTGCTGGACTGCACGGCGGATGAGCGGGCGCAATTGAAGGCGCTGATCGAAAAGCTCGGCCCGCAATAACGGAGGAGGCGGCATGCAACGCGTCCTGCTCACGGGGGCGAGCGGCGGGGTCGGCGCCCGTTTGCGCACGCTGTTGCCGCCGCACTATCCGCAGCTGCGCCTCAGCGACCTGAAAGCGCCACAGGACCTGCGCGCGGACGAGGACTTCGTCGCCGCCGACCTCGCCGACATGGCTGAGGTCGAGCGTGCGCTCGAGGGCGTCGAGGGCATCGTCCACATGGGCGCCTATTCGATCGAAGGTCCGTGGGACGCCATCCTGCAATCCAACATCGTCGGCACCTACAACCTGTTCGAGGCGGCGCGGCGCAAGGGCGTGAAGCGCATCGTGTTCGCCTCCAGCAACCATGTGGTCGGCTTCTATCCGCGCGACCAGCGCATCGGCGTCGAGGTGACGGCGCTGCCCGATACGCGCTACGGCGTCAGCAAGGCGTTCGGCGAATCGCTCGGCGCCTTCTATGCCTACAAGTTCGGGCTGGAGGTGCTGTGCCTGCGTATCGGCAACGTCAGCGACCAGCCAACCAACCTGCGCCTCGCCGCGATCTGGCTGAAGCCGGAGGACCTGGTGCAACTGATCCGCATCGGGCTGGAGCATCCCGACATCCGCTACGAGGTCTTCTACGGCGTCTCGGATAACGAGCGCGGCTGGTGGGACAACAGCGTCGCCTACCGTTTCGGCTACAAGCCAAGCGGCGATTCCGAGACGCACGTTGAGAGCGCACGCGCGGGCCAGGCGAAGCTGTCGCCCGATCCGGTCGGCGACTACTACCAGGGCGGCCACTTCGCCTCGCAGGAGTTCGACGGCGGGCTGGTGCAGGCGCCGGAGAAGACGTGATGATGCATCACCGCCGCTCTTCTTTCTGTCATCCCGGCCGAGCGCAGCGAGAGCCGGGACCCATGCCATTTCGCCGAGACGTTGACAGTTCGCATGGGTCCCGGGTCGCGCAGCTTCGCTGCTTGCCCGGGATGACAGTTGGGGAGAGGAGGGCGCGCGTTAGATGACCACCATCGCCCGCATCGACACCATCCGCCTTGATATCCCGTTCGGCGACCACTATGACGGCCCGCGGGCGAAGCCGCGCGGCTGGACCCAGCGCGACGTGCTGCTGGTGCGGGTCGAGACCGGCGACGGCATCATCGGCTGGGGCGAAGCGTTCGCCTATGCCTGCGCCACCGCGACCGAGGCGGCGATCCGCGACATGTTCGCACCGCGCCTGATCGGCCAGGCCTGCCACGACATCGCCGCGCTGAGCCGCGAGATGCAGCGCCAGCTCCACATCCAGGGCCGCTACGGCATCACCATCTTCGCCTGGTCGGGCATCGAGATGGCGCTGTGGGACGCGGCGGCCAAGCGAACCGGCGTCTCGCTCGCGACCCTTCTGGGCGGCCGACGGCGCGGCAGCGTCCCGGCCTATGCCAGCCTGGTGCGCTACGGCGGCGCCCGCGAGGTGCGCGATGTCTGCGCCAAGGCGATTGCTGACGGCTATCGCGACGTGAAGCTGCACGAGATTGCCTACGAGCCGATCGCTGCCGGGCGTGAGGCGGTGGGCCGCGACGTGCGTCTTACCACCGACGTCAATTGCAACTGGAGCCTCGCCGAGACCGAGGTCATGCTGCCGAAGATGAAGGCGCTCGAGCTCTACTGGGTCGAGGAGCCGATCTGGCCGCCGGAGGATTTCGACACCCTGGCCCGGCTCGAGGAGCAATTCGGCGTCGCGCTGGCCGCCGGCGAGAATGCCTGCACCGCGTTCCAGTTCCAGGGCCTGATCCCCGCCGTCACCTTCGTGCAGCCGAGCGTCACCAAGGTCGGCGGCATCCTCGAATTCATGAAGGTGGTGGACGCCGCGCGCCTGGTCGGCAAGCAGGTGATGCCGCACTCGCCCTATTTCGGTCCCGGCTGGTGGGCGACCTTGCAACTCGCGGCGCACGCGCCGGAGATCGGGCTGATCGAGTACCTCTACACCGAGAGCGAAGGCGAAGTGGGCAACGACATCCCGCTGCCCAAGAAGGGCACGATCCAGATCCCCGACGCACCGGGCTTGGGCTTCGAACCCGACTTCGACGCCATCGACAAGTTTCGGGTGGTGTGAGCGCCGTGCTTCGCATCTCCCCTAACTGTCATCCCGGGCAAGCCGCGCAGCGGCGCGACCCGGGATCCATGCGTCACATCCGCGATGCGGACCGATGGCATGGGTCCCGGCTCTCGCTGTGCTCGGCCGGGATGACAGATTTGGAGCTGGAGAAGGGCGCATCATGACAAAAACCTTTGTTCGTACCCTCAGCGGCGCGCCGCCGCGTCTCAACACGCCGGCGGGCACCTGCGACACCCACATGCATTTCTACAGCCGCGCCTACCCGGCGCTGCCCGGCACGCTCAATCCGCCGGATGCGACGCTCGCGGACTATCGCTGCGTGCAGGCGTGGCTCGGCCTCTCCCGCGCGATCGTGGTGCAGCCCAACGCCTATGGCGACGACAACCGCGCCACCATGGTGGGGGTGCAGCAGCTTGGCGCCAATGCGCGTGCGGTGGTGGTGGTGAAGCCCGGCGTCACCGACCAAGAGCTCAACCGCCTGACCAAGGCCGGCGCGCGCGGCATCCGCTTCATGAATTTGCTCGGCGGCACGCTGACCTTCGCGCACATGGACGAGATGGCGGCGCGCGTGCACCCATTCGGCTGGAGCGCCATCGTGCAGCTCGACGGCCGCACTTTGCCAGAGCACGAGGCGCAGTTGCGTCGGCTGCCGATGGACTACGTCATCGACCATTGCGGCAAGTTCCTGGAGCCGGTGGCGCCCGAGCATGAATCCTTCAAAGCCCTGCTGCGCCTGGTGGAGACCGGCCGCTGCTGGGTCAAGATCGCCGGCGCCTACGAGTTTTCCAAATCCGGCGGGCCGGCCTACGAGGATGTCGCCCGGCTGATGCGCGTGCTGATCAAGGCAGCGCCCGAGCGGGTGATCTGGGGCAGCAACTGGCCGCACGCCTTGGCGGAGAAGGTCGGCTATCCGAACGACGCGGCGTTGCTGGACTTGCTGCTGGATTGGGCGCCGGACGAAGCGGTGCGGCACCAGATCCTGATCGAGAACCCGGCCCGGCTGTACGGATTCGAAACCTGAGGCATCAGCCCTAACGGCCTGAAGCTGCGGCAAAATCGCGGAATTCAAAGAGCGGGCGGCAAGGCCCCACAAAGCGCTTGATCGCCGGCCCCGCATCCCGTATCAGATGGCCCTCACCAAGCCGCGACCCCATCGTCTAGTGGCCTAGGACATCAGCCTCTCACGTTGAGAACACGGGTTCAAATCCCGTTGGGGTCGCCATTTCTCTCTGGCCGCTGCGCCAGATTGTCACCGTCCAGGCCCGGAACTTCCGCCTCTTCGCACCATTAAGACTGCGGGTAACCGCGTTTCAGTGCGAGGTATTTTCATGGACGGCAGCGAACTTAAGGGCCTTTCGATCCTGGTGGTGGAGGACGAAGCGATCTTCGCCACCGAGACCGCTGTCGCCATCGTGGCGGCGGGCGGGTCGGTGGTTGGGCCGGCCTATTCCCTCGCCGAGGCGTTCGACATGGCCGACGGTGCCGCGCTCGACGGCGCGCTGCTCGACCTCAATCTGCGCAACGAGAAGGTCTTCAGCCTGGCCGACGCGCTTGCCGACCGCGGCGTGCCGATTGTGTTCATGACCGGCGAGATCTGGCCGGTCATCCCCGAGCGTCACGCCGGCTGCCGCGTGATCAACAAGCCGATCACCGACACCAAGGTCGTCGCAGCCATTAGTGGCGCCATCGCGGCGGAGCGGGATCGCGCCGCCGCGTAGTTTCTAGCGGAGAGTGGAGTGCGTGGACGCGCTCTTGGCGCGATGCTTCAGCACGCCGTCTGCGGCCATGCACTTGCGGCACGTGACTTCGTCGTGGCGTGTCGGGAGGAAGCCCTTGCCGCTCTCGACCTCGCGATCGCACAGGGTCCAGACCAGGAGCTCGTTGGCGAGCGGCGCGTTGCTTTCGCAAATGTGAACCTGGCCGGACTCGTCGGCCCAAAATGCGAGCGCATCAGCGTGATGGGGCGTGTACCTTGCCATGGAGCAGAAACCCGCCCCATGGCGCCAAGTTCCGCATCGCGTCTTTAGCCCCGCCCCACGAACGGCATCTTGGTCGCCATCACCGTCATGAATTGCACGTTCACGTCGAGCGGCAGGCCGGCGATGTGGACGACGGCGTTGGCGACGTGGGCGGCATCCATCGTGGCCTCGGCCATCATGCTGCCGTTGGCCTGCTTGATGCCTTCGCCGATGCGCTTGGCCATCGCGGTGCGGGCATTGCCGATGTCGATCTGGCTGCACGCGATATCATAGGGCCGGCCGTCGAGCGAGATCGACTTGGTGAGCCCGGTGATGGCGTGCTTGCTGGCGGTGTAGGGCGCGGAGTCCGGCCGCGGCGCGTAGGCCGAGATCGAGCCGTTGTTGATGATGCGGCCACCCTGCGGCGACTGCTTCTTCATCTGGCGGAACGCCGCCTGGGCGCACAGGAACGAGCCGGTCAGGTTGACGTCGATCACGCCGCGCCACTGCTCGAAGGTGAGATCCTCGAACGAAGCGCCGACGCCGGTGCCGGCGTTGTTGAACAGCACGTCGACGCGCCCGAACGCTTTGACCGTGGCATCGAACAGCGCGGTGACCGAGCCGGGGTCCGCGACATCGGTCGCGACGGCAAGCGCGTTGGCCTTGTGGTCGCCGGCTCTGTCCACGGTCTCCTGCAATGCGTCCAGCTTGCGGCCGGCAAGCGCCACCTTGTAGCCGTGCGCCAGCAGGGCGAGGACGGTTTCCCGCCCGATCCCCGATCCCGCGCCCGTCACCACCGCCACCTTGCCCGCTGCCATCGCATCCTCCGTTCGACTGTCCAGGCCGACAAGCTAGCGGGCCTTGCGCCGCGTGAGAAGCAGCAAGGCGAGGGCTGGCGGCGGCAACGTTGCGGGACTACAAGCGATCGGATGAAGCGCAGTGCCGCACTCCTGGTCTACCGGCGCGCCGGATCGGGCATCGAGGTGTTCCTGGTCCATCCCGGCGGGCCGTTCTGGGCCAAGAAGGATCTCGGCGCCTGGTCGATTCCCAAGGGTGAGTTCGACGACGACGAAGACGGCCTTGCCGCCGCCAAGCGCGAGTTCTTCGAAGAGGTCGGTCAGAAGATCGACGGTACCTTCATCGCGCTGACGCCGGTCAAGCAGCGCGGCGGCAAGGTGGTGCAGGCCTGGGCCGTCGAAGGCAACGTCGACGCCGCTGCCGTGAAGAGCAACGAGTTCGAAATGGAATGGCCGCCGCGCTCCGGCCGCAGGGCGCGCTTTCCGGAGGTCGACCGCGGGCAATGGTTTGGGATGGCCGAGGCGCTCCGGCGCGTCCTGCCGGCCCAGGCGCCGATCCTCGAGGAACTGCTGGCGAAGCTCCATCCCTAAGTCATCTGGCCTAGGAAAATCCGAGAAAAAGAAGAAATCATCCCTATTTTCGAGGCAGTTAATGCCGTTCCGATAAGTCCGGGTTAACCAACCGCCGGTAGGATTAATCAAAGCTGATACAGAGCCGGCCATGCTCCGCAAGCGTTCCAAACCCCTGAGTACTGACGCGCGATGAACGCGCCGTCGAAAGCCGCTGTCTACCGTACCGCCGGCGTGCCGACGGACGAGTTCGTATTGCAGGTCGTGAACTCGGTGCAAAGTCCGGTCTTCGTGAAGGACGAGCAGCTGCACTTTGTGCTCACCAACGATGCGTTCTGCGCGCTGGTCGGCCGGCCGAATGACTCGTTGCTCGGGCTTACCGACTACGACATCGTCCCACGAGAGCAGGCGGCCTTTTTCCAGGAGATCGATCGCAAGGTCCTCGCCACCGGCGCGCCGTACGAGACCGAGGAAATGCTGACCAGCGCCGGCGGCGCGGAATTCTGGCTGTTCACGCGCAAGTCGATGGTCAAGGTGGCGAGCGGCGAGCGCTACCTGGTCGGCATCATCTCCGACATCACCGAGCGCAAGCGCATGGAGAAAGACCTGCTCGCCGCCAAGCTGCAGGCGGAGGACGCCAACCGCGCCAAGTCAATGTTCCTCGCCAACATGAGCCACGAGCTGAGGACGCCGCTGAACGCCGTCATCGGCTTCGCAGAAATCATCAAGAACGAGATGCTGGGCGCCATCAACGAGCCGCGCTATCGCGACTATGCCGGCGACATCCACAACAGCGGCAAGAGCCTGCTCCAGCTCATCAACGACATTCTCGACATGACCAAGGTCGAAGCCGGAACCTATCAGCTGCGCGAGGACGTGTGCGACGTCGCCAAGATCGTGGGCGACGCGGTCGCGTCGGTGCACAACCTCGCGATCCAGAACGAGCTGACGATCGACGTGAGTGTGCCGGACGACATGCCGTTCCTGTTCGCCGACGCGCGCTGCGTCCGCCAGGCGCTGGTGAATTTCCTCTCAAATGGCCTCAAGTTCACGCCTAAGGGCGGCAGCGTCGCGGCTTGCGCGCGCCTCGACCCCGATGGCGCGATCGCCATCGCCGTCGTGGATACCGGCATCGGCATGGCCCAGGACGACATCCCGCAGGCGCTCGCTCCTTTCCACCAGCTGGAGGGATCGCATGGCCGCAAGTATGAGGGCACCGGCCTTGGGCTGTCGTTGACCAAAGCCATGCTGGAGTTGCACGAGGGCACGCTGCAGGTCGACTCAAAGCTCGGCGTGGGGACGACCGTCACCGCCTACTTCCCGCCGAGACGCACAATCTACCGCTGAGTCTCCGTACGCCGCGTGCGGACGATGTTACCTTTCGTTACAAAGATCGCGTTGCTCCGCACCCGTGTCCTGTGATCCGCTTGTCGTCCGCGAAGAAGGACAGGACCGCATGACCAGGATCGCACCCATCCCATTGCTGTTCGCCGCAGCGATTCTCCTCACGCCGTTTGCGCCGGCCTTGGCAATCAGCAACGAGGAAGCGCCGGCCGGAGACGACGGCGCCCAGGTCGCCGATCCGGATGACGCGATCGACCAGTTCGCCAACCCGGACTCCGGTACCGGCGGTGACGCGACGATCGAAGTGCCGCCCATCGCGATGCCGGACGATGGCTCCAATGACTATCTGTCGCCCGACGCGGATGATGATCCGGCTGTCCCGCCGCAGCAGGGAGAGGCCAATTAACCGCGGCTCCACAGCCTTCGCCCACGTCCTGCCGGGGGGCACAATCTACCGCTGAGTTGCTTTCGGAACCTGCTCGCCGCTTTCGTGTTCTCATTGAACCTGCCGGCGGAGCATTTCGGGGATGACATTCGACCAAGCCACGGCGTTCGCCATCGTGATCGGCGCGATGGCCCTGTTCGTCTGGGGCCGCCCGCGCTACGACATCGTGGCGTGCCTGGCATTGCTGGCCACGGTTGCCGCTGGCTTGGTCAAGCCGGATCAGGCATTCAGCGGCTTCAGCGACGACATCGTGGTGATCGTGGGTAGCGCCCTGCTGGTCAGCGCCGCGATTGCACAGACCGGCGTGCCTGAAGTGGCGCTGCAGCGCATCTCGCGGCATGTCCACTCGGTGCGCCTGCAGCTGCTGGTGCTGGTGGCGACCGTCACCGTTCTGTCGGCCTTCGTCAAGAATGTCGGCGCCCTCGCCATCATGATCCCGCTGGCGTTCCAGATGGCGAAACGCTCCGGTACCTCGCCGTCATGTTTCATGATGCCGATGTCGTTCGGCGCGCTGCTCGGCGGGCTGATGACGCAGATCGGCACTTCGCCCAACATCATCGTATCTCGGGCACGGGAAGAGATCGTCGGCGCCCCCTTTACAATGTTCGACTTCACGCCGGTCGGCGCGGCGCTGGCGGTCACGGGCCTGCTGTTCCTGATGTTCGGCTACCGCCTGCTGCCGGTGCGCATGCGCGCGAGCGTATCGCTGGATGAGGCCCTGGCGGTGAAGAAGTACGTGACCGAAGCCGAGGTGACGGAGAATTCGCCTATGGCGGGCAAGACCATCTCCGATCTTCAGGATCTGGCCCAAGGCGAGGGCAAGGTCATCGCGATCCTGAAGCCGGACGACACGCGGGTGACGCCACTGCCGGATGCCAGACTTTCCGTCGGTGACACGCTCATCCTCGAAGGCGATCCGCACGCGCTCGACCGCATCGTCTCCGCCGGCAAGCTGAAGCTGGAATCCGGCCACCGCGTGCCGGAGGCGAGTCAGCCGCAGGCGGAGATCACCAGCATCGAAGCGGTGATCAGCGCCAACTCGCCGCTGATCGGCTTGTCGGCCCAGGCGAGCCTGTTGTTCGAGCGCTTCGGGGTCAACCTGCTCGCCGTCAGCCGCACCGGCGAGCGGCTGACCGAGCGCCTCGGCGCCATCACGCTTCAGCTCGGCGACGTCATCGTGCTGCAAGGCAACCTCGCCGACATGCCGGAGCGGCTGAAGACGCTGCAATGCCTGCCGCTCGCGGAGCGCACGCTGCATCTCGGCAAGGCGCGGCGCACGTTGTTGCCGATCGTCATCCTGGTCGGGGCGATGGCGACGACCGCCTTCGGGCTTCTGCCGGTGCCGATCGCATTCTTTTCGGCTGCCGTGCTCATGGTGCTGACCGGCGCATTGTCGCTCCGCCAGCTGTACCACACGGTGGAGTGGCCGATCATCGTCATGCTGGCGGCGCTGATCCCGGTCAGCGAGGCGCTGCGCACCACAGGCGGCACCGACCTGATCGCCGGCTGGCTGTCCCAGGTGGCGATCGGGCTGCCGGATTATGGCGCGCTCGCCCTCATCCTCGCCGCCGCCATGATGGTGACGCCGTTCCTCAACAATGCCGCGACGGTCCTGGTGATGGCGCCGATCGCCGTCAGCTTCTCAGGCGCGCTCGGCTATCGGCCCGATGCGTTCCTGATGGCGGTGGCGATCGGGGCGGGCTGCGACTTCCTCACGCCCATTGGGCATCAGTGCAACACGTTGGTCATGGGGCCGGGCGGCTACCGCTTCGGCGACTATGCGCGTCTGGGTGCGCCGCTGTCGCTGTTAGTGATCCTGGTCGCGGTGCCCGCCTTGCTCCTGGTATGGCCGGTGCGCTAGACAAGATTGGTTCGCGACCATCCTGAGGCCATCGTGGCAACCGTCATCCTCCTCAACGGCGTCGGCAGCGCCGGCAAGTCTTCGATCGCCAAGGCACTGCAGACCATCACCGCGGAGCCGTTCCTGCATGTCGCGATGGACGCGTTCCTCGAGATGATGCCGCCGCGCTGCTGGGATCATCCCGACGGCATCACCTTCGAAACCGTGCAGCAGGATGGCAAGCCTTCCGTCGTCATCCACAGCGGCCCTGCGGCGGATCGCGTTCTGCGCGGCATGCGGCGCTCGGTGGTGGCGATGGCGCGCGAAGGCAACAATCTGATCGTCGACGACGTCGTGATCGCAGACGAGATGGCGGAATATGCGGCGCTGCTGGCCGATGTCACGTTCCATACCGTCGGCGTCTTCGCGCCCCTCGACGTGCTCGAAGCGCGCGAGCGCGAGCGTGGCGACCGCCTGATCGGCCTCGCACGCTGGCAATACGGCCGCGTCCACCGGGGCAAGCGCTACGACCTCGAGCTCGACAGCAGCAAGGCCGCACCGCTGGAATGCGCCGAGCGCATCAAGCGGGCATTCAAGCTTTGACAATTGGAACCGGCTCCGGCTCGCGCGGTTCAGAGCAGGCGTGCTAGACTAGCTCACCAGCTGAAGAAGGGAATGAGCCATGCCGACCGCATCCTCCGAAATGGCCATGGGCACGCTCGCGCCCGCTTTCGATCTGCCTGATCCAAAGGGCCGCCGCCACGCGCTGAAGGATTTCGCGCAGGCGCCGGCGCTGCTGGTCGTGTTCATGTGCAACCACTGCCCCTACGTGAAGCACTTGAAGAAGGCGCTGGTCGACTTCGCCGGCAAATACCAGACGCGCGGCCTCGCCGTGGTCGCGATCAATGCCAACGACTGGTCACGCTACGCCGAGGATTCGCCGCAGAAGATGCAGGTGGATGTCGACACCTACGGCTACCCGTTCCCGTATCTGGTGGATGAAAGCCAGGCGGTGGCGAAGGCTTACGGCGCGGTCTGCACGCCCGAGTTCTATCTGTTCGACGGCGGCCGCAAGCTGTTCTACCACGGCCGCTTCGACGACAGCTCGCCAGGCAACGGCCGCCCTGTGACCGGCGCGGACCTATCCCTGGCGGTCGAAGCCGCATTCGCCGGCGAGCCGTTCCCGCGCGAGCAGAATCCGGCGATGGGTTGCTCCATCAAATGGCGCTAGCGGGCAGTCGCGCACTCTAGTCCGCGCGGATCACCACCAGCCGGTCTGTTCCCGATTCCGCGCCCCACACTTCGCCCGGGCGGCCCAGCAACTGGCGCACGTTGGCGTCGTCGCGGTCGCTGGGGAAGCTCTTGAAGGTCTCGGTGACCGGATCGAAGCGCACGATGGCGTTAGCGCCGAAATCGGTCAGCCACACCTTGTCCTGGTCATCGACATAGACTGCATAGGTCTTCGGCCCATCGCCGGGCAGGCGCCAGCTGTGCCAGCTATTGGTCGCGGGATCGTAGGCCGAGACCTGTCCCGCCTTCCATTCGCTGACCCAGATGCGGCCTTTCGAATCCGACCACACACGGCGCGCGCCCTGGTCCTTGGTCGGCGGCTCGATAATGGTGGATTTGCCGGTCGCGGCATCGATGCGCGCGATGTGGCTGCCGGCCAGCGATGCGTAATAGACGATGCCGTCGGGCGTGGCGGTGATGCCGTACGGTCCGCGCCCCTCCGGATCCCCATATACCGCCATCCTGCCGCTCTTGGGATCGAGCGATCCGTAGATACCGTTCTGCCCGGTGAACCACAGGATGCCGTCCTTGCCGAAGGCCGGCGTGTTGAGGTTGGCGTTGTCGTTGGGATCGGGCAGGGGATAGGTCTTCACCTCCAGCGTCGCGGGGTCGACCCGCACGATGGCGTTGAGCCCGCCATCGGTGACCCAGGCCGCGCCATCCGGGCCGACGATCACCCCGTGCGGCGCGGAGCCGTCGCCCAACGGCACCTGCTTGACCTCGCCGCTCTTGGGATCGAGCCGCCCGAGCGCGCCCTGGCCTTGCGCGGTGTACCAGACCGTGCCGTCGGGAGCGGGGGCTACATCATGGGGTCCGGCGCCTTCGGGGACCGGAAAATACTGCACCGTTTCGGCATTGGCGGTGGGAACCGCGACCGTGATGGATCCGACCAGGGCGAGCAGGGCAAGCGACTTCATGGCAAGTCTCCTCCGGCAAGGACGGTCACCACTGACATGTGTCGCCGGCCGGCGATCCGCAATGGCGATGATGAAAATAAGCCGCCCTTGCAACGCGTTGCAGGCCCTTCGGTTGACTCTCTGAACCCGTTCAACGGAAGAGGAGGTCACCATGCAGATTCGAGAAGTCATGAGCCGCAGCGTCATCCTGGCCAGCCCCCGTCAGACCATCGGCGAGGTGGCGCAGATGATGGCGGCGCGCGATATCGGATTCATGCCGGTCGGCGATCACGACCGCATCGTCGGCATGGTCACTGACCGCGACATCGTGGTGCGCGGCCTTGCTGCCGGCAAGGGTCCGGATACACCGGTTTCCGACGTCATGACGCAGGACGTCCGGTACTGCTTCGAGGACGAGGACATCGACCACGTCATCCTCAACATGGGCGAGAACCAAGTGCGGCGCCTGCCGGTCATGAACCGCAACAAGCGCCTGGTCGGCATCGTCACTCTGGCGGATGCCGCGCTGGAGCACGATCCGGTGGTGGTGGGAGAGGCATTCCTGCGCGTCGTCGAACCCGGCGGCGATCACTGCCAGTCTGCGGCGTAGGCGTTCACGCCTTCAATCGTCTGTTCACTTTCGTGATCAAGGAGTGCGCGTCGAACGGGGCGCGCACTTTCTTGTCATTGTCGAAATAGACGTAGACATCGCGGGTCGCGCGCTTTGGCGCCGGCCGGTCGGCCACACGCTTGCCTTGCCTGTGTTCGCCGCCGGTGGCCCAAGCCGCGACATGATCGGCCCAGCGTTCCAGCGCCGCATTGTCATAGCCGCTGGCATAGAGCTCCTCCGAACCATGCAGGCGGCAATAGATGAAGTCGGCGGTCAGATCCAGCAGCAGCGGCCATTCGACGGTGTCGGCCACCACCAGCCCGATCCTGTGCTTGCGCAGCAGTGCGATGAAGTCCGGCGTCACAAAGCTGTCATGGCGGATCTCCATGGCGTGGCGCAGCTTGCGGTTCGGCCCGGGCTTCAGATAGCTGCGGCCCTTGACCCGCGCATCGTGGCGGCGGGCGAGCTTGGTCGCTTGATCGGTGTCGCGCGGCAGCAGCTTGAAAAAGGCTTCGAGCTTTTCCGGGTTGAAGCGGAAGTTCGGTGGGAATTGCCACAGGATCGGACCGAGCTTCCGGCCTAGCGTCAGCACGCCGCTGGCGAAGAAATTGGCCAGCGGCGTCTCGATCCTGGTGAGCCGCAGCATGTGCGTGATATAGCGCGACCCCTTGACCGCGAACGCGAAGTTGGGCGGTGTCGCGTCCCGCCAAGCCTCAAAGAACTCCGGCCGCTGCAGCGAATAGAACGTGCCGTTGATCTCGACGGTTGGAAACTGCTGCGCCAGGTATGTCAGTTCATCCTTCTGGCGCAGGCCGTCAGGGTAGAAGACACCGCGCCATGGCCCATAGCGCCAACCTGATACGCCGATCCGCACCGTTCCCGCTTTGACCATGCGGGATCAACACAGCTGCTCGCGCGATGATCCGGGCAAACAAAACGCCACGCTTCGTTGTCCGAAGCGTGGCGCGTAGAGGGAGGAAGCGCTACTGAATGTTGGCGCCGACCACCGTGTCCCACTGCTTGGTGATCACTTCCTTGAACTTGCCCTGAAGCTCCAGGCTGGGGAACAGCGCCGCCTCGTAGGCTTCGGCGGGCGGCAGCTTGTCGAGCAATTCCTGCGGAACCTTGCCACGCTTGACCAGGTCCTGGAACCGGATCGGGTGGCAATACCCCTTCAACCACGCGATCTGGCTCTCGTCGGAATAGAGATGCTCCATCCACAGCTTTGCCGCATTCGGATGCGGCGCATAGGCGCTGATCGCCTGCACGTAGACACCGGCCACCACACCCGTCTTCGGGACGATGGTCTTCACCGGAGGATTGCCCTTCAGCGTGTCGTTGTCGCCGAGCGACAGGTAGTCCCAGCGGACCGTGATCGGCGTGGTGCCTTGAGCGAGCGCCGCCGCGCTGCCGCCGGTCGGCACCAGGTTGCCGAGCTTGTTGAGTTCGGCGAAGAACTTCAGCCCGTCCTCTCCCCCCTTGTCGGCGTTGCCGCCGTTGGCGGAGAGGCCGGCCGCGAACACGCTCATGATCGACTGGTTGGAGGTGCGCGGATCGCCGCCCAGCGCCACCATGTTGGCATATTCCGGCTTCTTGAGGTCGGCCCAGTCCTGCGGCGGGTTCGGCACCAGGTCGGCGTTCACCTCGAACGACAGCACGCCGTAGTAGTCGCCGTACCAATAGCCTTCCGGGTCTTTCTGATCGGCGGGGATGCTGTCCCAGGTCGAGACCTTGTAGGGCTGCAGCAGCCCTTCGGCCTTGGAGGAGGGGCCGAACGACAGGCCGACATCGATGACGTCGGGCGACTGCGGTCCCTTGTTGCCCTTGTTCGCCTTGATCGCCTCGATCTCGTCGCCTGAGCCGGCATCGGGATCGAGCTCATTCAGTTTCAGGAACGGATACTTGGCCTTGAAGTCGTTGATGATACCGGCATAGCCGCACCAATCGTGCGGCACGGCGATGATGGTGAGTTCGCCCTCTTTCTTCGCAGCGTCGACCAGCGCGCCCATCTCGTCCGCGATGGCGGCGCCGTTGGCGGCGAGAAAAGCGGCGGCGGACAACGATCCGATCGCGGTCCGCAGCAAACACGCATGCTTCATGCTCAGTCCCTCCTAGCGAAAGCCCCGATGGGCAGGTGCCCACCGGCCCTGTTTTGCTTATTGTGAATTTGGTCCGACGGCTTGCCCGGGCCGGGTTTCCCCCTCGGTCAAGAGCGCCGTCCTCGTAGTCTGCCAGCCCGATTTGTACGCTAACACGCGATATGTTGCCCTTCAATGCCGATATTTGTAACTTTGCACAGCTTGTCTGTCATAAATGCGCAACTTGCCACATGCCCGATTCGGTCAATTTCGGGTATAGAGACGGACAGGTTTCAGATCAGGATGGGGACACCATGAGTGGTTCACAAAGACTGTCCAAGAGGGATCGCCAGCAACGGATCCTGGCAGAGCTCCGCGTCTCCGCGACCTTGCGCATTTCCGAGCTGGCGACGGAGCTTGGGGTTTCCTACGAGACGATCCGCCGCGACCTCGAGGAGATGGGCGAGAGCGGATTGATCAACCGGACCTACGGCGGTGCCGTCGCCCGGCCGTTCGGCTTCGAGCCCGCCTGGAGCGAGCGCGCCAATGCCATGACCGCCGAGCGCGAGCACATCGCTTCGCTGGCGATCCGCTTCGTGCGGCCGGGCGAGGTGCTGATGATCGATGCCGGATCGACCACCCTGCATTTCGCGCGCCGGCTGGCGGCGGAGCTCAAGGACCTGACGGTCATCACCAACAGCTTTGCCGTCGCTCAGGCGCTGGCAACCAACCCGGCGATGACGGTCATCGCCTGCCCGGGCCGCTACGACGTGCAGGAAGGCGGCGTTGCCGGTCCGGACTGCATCGCGTTTCTGGCCCGCTACAACGCCAACCGCGCGGTCATCGGCGCCAGCGGCTTGACGTTGGAGGGGCCGAACGAGGCGAACTCCAACTCCGCCGCCGTCAAGCGCGCGATGTTCGCGCGCGCGCAGGAGCGCATGGTGCTGATCGACCATCTCAAGTTCGGCCAGCCGAACCTGGAGGTGGTCTGCCCGCTGCAGGAGGTCAACCGCATCGTCACCGACAAGGCGCCGTCGCGCGACATGGCGCTCGCCCTGCGCAAGGCGGAGATCGAGCTCAACCTGTAGCGATGTTCCCCTCTCCCCCGCGAGAGAAAGCTGGCCTATCGCATTCGAAAAGGTCGGGGTGTTCCTCCTCCCCCGACATGGGGGAGGACCGAGGTGGGGGAAGCGAGCGATGATTGTTGCGCACCGAAGCGCGGCTTCCCCCTCACTAACCTCCCCCATGCTGGGGGAGGGGATTCTCGGTAAACTTTACAGCAGGTCGTCGATCACCTTGAGCCAGGCCGGCAGGCAGATCCGGCGCTGGTCGTATTTTTCGACGACGGTGCGGCGCGCTTCGGTGCGCAGGCTGGCGAAGCGCTTCGGGTCCCGGCACGCCGCGATCAGCGCTTTCGACAGCGCGCCGACATCGAAGAAGTCGACCAACAGGCCGTTCTTGCCGTGCTCGATGATGTCGCGCACCGGCGGCGTGTCCGAGCCCACGAACACGACCTCGCAGGCCATCGATTCCATCGAGGACCAGGACAGCACGAACGGGTAGGTGTAGTAGACATGCGCCCACGACAGCGAGAGCGCCGTCAGCATGGTGTCGTGCGGCACCGGTCCGGTGAAGTGGACGCGGGAATAGTCGATCCGCTCACCCAACTCGCGCTTCATGTGGGCGCCCCAGGTGCCGCCGCTCGGCGCCGCGATGCCGTAGCCTGAGGCCTTGTCGGAGCCGATCATCAGCACGCGGACGTCCGGCACCGCCTCCAGCAGCGCGGGCAGTGCGCGCATCATGACGTGGAAGCCGCGCATCGGCTCGAACACGCGGTTGACGAAGGTGACGATCGGGGTCGAGCCGTCGATCTCCCGGTCGCCGAGTTTCAGCTTGGCGCCCTGCACGCGCCTGATGCGGTCGGTGTCGATGCCCTCGTGGATGACCAGCGCCCGCTCGCGGAACGCGACTGGAAAGGCGCTGGCCTGAAAGGGCGTCGGGCAGATGATGCGGTCGGCATCGGCGTAGGCCATACTCATGACCGCGTTCTTGGCGTGGACCCTGAAAGGTTCGGTGACGCCGACCTCCTTGAACTCGGGGTCGAAGCCGACGTCGCCGCCGGTCGAGCGGTAGTAGAATTCGCCGCACAGGATCTGCCGCGTCTTGGGGAAGATCTCCTTCATGAAGGTGGTCTCGCCCCAGGCCGGGTGGCCGATGATGAGGTCGGGCTCGAACCCGTCCTGCTTCAGCTTCAGCGCGCACTCCGCGGCCGCGCTGCCGCGGATCAGGTCCGCCTCGGCGCGCACCGCCAGGTCGAGGATGCCGGCAGTCGAGGAGCGGTTGCTCTTCCACACCAGCAGCGGGATCCCGTCGACCTGCCGCCCGCCTTGCGCGATGGCGACGCACTGGTGCCCGGCCGCCTTCATCGACGGCAGTAGAAACTCGAAGCGACCGGGGAAGTTGTTGTGGACGAATAGAATTTTGGCCATTCGGGCACGTGATTTTATTTGCGCGCGGGGCCGCAGAATCCCCGCAACGGGCTACCCGGTCAAGGCGCGAGCGGAACCTTGGCCCACCGCGCCCTTGACAAGAAGATCGCCCCGGCGTCTTATTTGCACATAAGTTCGATGGCTGAACTAAAGTTCATGCCAGAGCTCAAACGACAAAAAACACGACGGGAAGCGCTCCAGGTGCAGGGAAACGATCGCAGCCTCGCGGCACGAGCGGCGTGGCTCTCCTTCATCGGCGGCTATACGCAGGAAGAGATCGCGCAGAAGCTCGGTCTCTCGCGCGTGAAGATCAACCGGCTGATCGCGGAAGCGACCGAGGCCGGGCTGGTGCGCGTGTTCGTCGAAGGCAATGCGGCCGAGTGCGTGGCGCTCGAGGACCGCATCGCCGCACATTGGAAACTCGATTTTTGCTCCGTGTCTCCCACGGTTGGCGAAGGCCTGCTGCCGCTGCGTACCTTGGCGGCAGCAGGCGCTCACTATCTGCACAACGTGCTGGAGCGCGGCGAGAAGAAGCTGATCGGCATCGGTCACGGTCGAACCCTCGACGAGGTGGTCAAGTACCTCCCGCGTGCCAAGCGGCCGAGCGTGCGATTCGTCTCGCTGCTGGGCAGCCTGACCCGCCACGCCGCCGCCAATCCGTTCGACGTGATCCACCGCCTGGCGGAAGTCACAGGCGCCGAGTGCTATTTCATGCCGGCGCCGTTCTTCGCGGATTCGATGGAGGACAAGAAGGTCCTGCTGGGGCAGAAGGGCCTCAAGGACGTGTTCAATCTCGCCCGCGCAGCCGAGCTTTATGTCGTCGGCATCGGCGAGATCGGCGCGCACGCGCACATGCTGGCGACCGGCATGATCACCGAAAAGGAGCTGCGCGAGGTGAAGCTGGCGGGCGCGGTCGGTGAAGTGCTCGGCCGCTTCCTGGACAAGAACGGACGTCCCGTGCACGCGGGGCTGAACGAACGCGCGGTCGGCATCAAGCTGGAAGAGATCGAGGGAAAGCCGGTCGTCGCGATCGCCGGCGGCGAGGACAAGCCGCAGGCGATCATGGCGTCACTGGAAAGTCGCGTGATTAAAGGCCTGGTCACGGACGAAGCCACTGCAAAGACCATCGTCGAGATTATCGACGCCGGGGCTAAAGCAGGGGGCCTGCAAAAGGCCAAACGATAAAGCGATACGG
Source organism: Dongiaceae bacterium (assembly GCA_035274225.1). Taxonomy (GTDB): domain Bacteria; phylum Pseudomonadota; class Alphaproteobacteria; order Dongiales; family Dongiaceae; genus Dongia_A. The sequence continues at coordinate 13,640 of DATEOK010000168.1, read as the reverse complement.
AGAGGAGACAGCACCATGTACGAGAAAGGGCGTGATCTAGCGGCCGCCTTCGTCAGGAAGCAGGTGAGCCGTCGTGAGCTGATCCAGCGCGCCAGCCAGCTCGGCCTCGGCGTCGCCGCGACCAGCTTCTTCGTCAACCAGGCGATGACCCAGGCGATGGCCGCCGACTTCGACTGGCAGAAGTTCAAGGGCACCAACCTCAAGCTGCTCTTGAACAAGCACCCCTATGCCGACGCCATGATCGCCGACCTCGACAATTTCAAGTCGATGACCGGCATGAACGTGACCTACGACATCTTCCCCGAGGACGTCTATTTCGACAAGGTGACGGCGGCGCTGTCGTCCGGCTCCAGCGAATACGATGCCTTCATGACCGGCGCCTACATGACCTGGACCTACGGCCCCGCCGGCTGGGTCGAGGACCTCAACGAATACATCCAGGACGCCGGCCGCACCAACCCCAACTACAATTGGGAGGACGTGCTGCCGGGTCTGCGCGCCTCGACCGCGTGGAACGGCGTGCCGGGCGGTGAGCTCGGCTCGGCGGACGCCAAGCAGTGGTGCATCCCCTGGGGCTATGAGCTCAACAACATCTCCTATAACCAGAAGATGTTCGAGAAGGCGGGCGTGAAGCCGCCGAAGAACCTGCCGGAGATGGTGGAGACCTCTGCCAAGCTCACCAAGGATCTCGGCGGCCCATACGGCGTCGGCGTGCGCGGCTCGCGCTCCTGGGCTACCATCCACCCGGGCTTTCTGTCCGGCTATTCCAACTATGGCCAGCGCGACTTCACCGTCACCGACGGCAAGCTGAAGGCCGCGATGAACACCAAGGAGTCCAAGGCCTATCACGAGCTCTGGGTGAAGATGATCCAGGAGTCAGGCCCGAAGAACTGGTCGACCTACACCTGGTACCAGGTCGGCACTGATCTCGGCGCCGGCGCCTCGGCCATGATCTTCGATGCCGACATCCTCGGCTACTTCATGAACGGCGGCGACAACAAGGAGAAGGGAAACATCGGCTACGCACCCTTCGCCGCCAATCCGGATGCGAAGGCACCGACGCCGAACGTCTGGATCTGGTCGCTGGCGCTCTCCAGCTACTCGAACCAGAAGGACGCCGCATGGTACTTCATGCAGTGGGCGTCCTCGGTCGAGCATGACCTGTTCGGCGCCCGCAAGATGGACTTCGTCAATCCGGTCCGCGCCTCGGTCTGGAAGGACGAGGAGTTCCGCGGCCGCATCGACAAGTCCTACCCGGGCTATCTCAACCAGCACGACACCTCGGCGCCGGGCGCGAAGATCTACTTCACCGCCCAGCCGTTGTTCTTCGACCTCACCACCCAGTGGGCGGAGACGTTGCAGAAGATGGTGGCCAAGGAAGTGCCGGTGGACGAGGGGCTCGACCAGCTCGCCGCCAGTGTCGACAAGCAGTTGAAGGACGCCGGGTTGGGCGGATAAGGACCTCCCTGAGCGGCGGCAGCCCGGCCCGTCCGGGCTGCCGTCCTTTTTCTGGCGCTGACGCCTTGGAAATTTAGACCAATGGCTTTGACGGATTCGGTAAGATCAAGCATGACCACCGCGACCCCGCATGCGCAGACCGCGACCCGGCGGCCAGCCCGGCACCGGCTGTCGCGGCGCGCCTTGCCTTATCTGCTGAGCCTGCCAGCCTTGCTGGTGTGTATTGGGATCCTCATCCCGTTCTTCACCGCGGTCTATTACTCGATGATGCGCTATCGGCTGAACCTGCCGATGATGAAGGGCTTCATCTGGTTCGACAACTACCTCTCGTTCCTGAGCGACGGTGCGTTCTGGAACACCATCTCGATCTCGTTGATCTATGCCTTCGTGACGGTGACGGGCGAGCTGCTGCTCGGCCTCGGCATCGCGCTGCTGCTGGTGCGCCCGACGCGCCTCAACAACGCTGTCTCGATCATGCTGCTGCTGCCGCTGATGACCGCGCCCGCGCTGGCCGCGCTGATGTGGAAGCTGATGACCAACCCCAACTTCGGCATCCTGAGCTACCTGGTCAGCCTGCTCGGGTTCCATGACTTCAAGTGGGCGTCCGATCCCTCGACCGCGCTGCTAACCGTGGTGCTGGTCGACGTCTGGGTCTACACGCCCTTCATCATGATCCTGCTGCTGGCCGGCCTGCGCTCGCTGCCCAAGCAGCCGTTCGAGGCCGCGGCACTCGACGGCGTGCCGCGATCCTTCGTGTTCTTCCGCATCACCCTGCCGATGCTGATGCCCTACATCATCACCGCGAGCCTGTTCCGCCTGCTCGATTCCATCCAGCAGTTCGACATCGTCTATTCCATGACCCAGGGTGGGCCGGGCGACACGCTGATGGTGTTCCAGGTGCAGTCGTACCTCGAGTTCTTCCAATACACCAATGTCGGGCGCTCGGCGGCGCTTCTCATCGTGCTGTGGGCGATCACCTATGCGCTCAGCAACCTCTTCATCAAGCACTGGCTGAAGCTGCGGGAGCGCGCGCATGGCCCGGCTTGAATCAAAGCGTCGTGAGGTGATGAGATGAACCAGATCTCGACCTTCGAGAAGATCGTCCGCGGCGTGCTGATCGCCCTGGTCCTGCTGTTCTTCCTGTTCCCGATCTTCTGGATCCTGCTGATGTCGTTCCAGAACAACGACCAGATCCTCAGGATCCCGCCCAGCCTGTTCTTCGAACCTACGCTGCAGAACTATCTCGCGCTGCTGACCGGGCGGCTGGAGACGACGGCGGGCAATCTCGACATCGCGTTCATGCGCAACCTCGGCAACTCGCTGCTGCTGTCAACCTGCTCGGTGCTGCTGTCCTTGGCGCTCGGCGTGCCGGCGGCCTATGCCTTCGCGCGCTACAAGTTCCGGCTGGGCGAGAACATCGCCTTCACCTTGCTGTCGTTTCGCTTCGCGCCGCCACTGCTCGTGCTGCTGCCGCTCAGCCTGTTCTTCAAGCATCTGCATTTGACCGACACCTACATCGGCCTGATCTGGGTCTACCAGCTGATCTGCCTGCCGCTCATCCTGTGGATCGTGCGCGGCTATTTCGAGGATATCAGCCCGGATATCGAGCACGCCTACCGCATCTCCGGCCACGGCTGGTGGAAGACCTTCCGCAAGATCGCGATTCCCCTGGCGCGGCCGGGCATCGCGGCCGCCGGTCTGTTGGCCTTCATCTTCGCCTGGAACAACTTCGTATTCGCGCTGATCCTCGCCTCCGCCTCCAAGCAGCCGGTGACGGTCGGCGCGCTCGCCTTCGTCACGGCCTCCGGCATCCAGTATGGCCAGATCGCGGCGGCCATCGTGCTGTCCGTCACGCCGACCCTGCTGCTGGCGCTCTATGCCCAGCGCTACCTGGTCGAGGGCCTATCGCTCGGCGCGGTGAAGGGGTGATGCGATGACCAGCCTCGAACTGCGCAACATCTCCAAGGGCTTCAAATCGGGCAAGGTGCTCGACGACATCTCGCTGTCGGTCAATGCCGGCGAGATCGTGGTCGTGTTCGGTCCCTCCGGCACCGGCAAGACGGTGCTGCTGCGCATGATCGCCGGCGTGCATTATCCCGACACCGGCAGCATCGCGATCGATGGCGAGGACGTCACCGATGCCTCGCCCGAGGCGCGCGGCGTCGGCATGGCGTTCCAGAACTTTGCCCTGTTCCCGCATTTCAGCACCTTCGAGAACATTGCGAGCCCGCTGGAGGCGCGCGAGACACCCGCCTCCAAGCTCAAGGAACAGGTCGGCGCCATCGCCCGCATGCTGAAGATCGACCATGTGCTGGGCCACGCGCCGCGCGAGCTCTCCAACGGCCAGAAGCAGCGCACCGCCCTGGCGCGGGCTCTGGTGGCGCAGCCCAAAGTGCTGCTGCTCGACGATCCGCTGCGCAATGTCGATGCCAAGCTGCGCTACGAGATGCGCCTGGAGCTGCCGCGCCTGCTGCGCACCTTCAACGCCGCCGTCATCTATGTGACCCAGGACTACAAGGAGGCGATGGCCCTCGGCGACCACATTGCCGTGCTGCGCAACGGCCGGGTCGAGCAGTGGGCCACGCCAAGCGATGTCTACCGCACGCCGGTCTCCATCGACGTGGCGCGGCTGTTCGGCGATCCCACCATCAACCTGCTGCCCAGCAAGCTGACGGTGAACGGCACTGGCTCGATCACCTTGTTCGACCGGCGCGTGCCGATCGCGACCCACTATGCACATGCGGCGGGCAAGGACCTGATAGCCGGATTGCGGCCGGAGCATGTCGTGGTCACCGAGACCGAGGCGCCGGATGCCATTCCCTTCGACCTCGATGCGGTGATGCCGGTCAACGTACGCAGCGTGCTCTATCTGCGCGGCGCCAAGGGCGAGGAATTGCTGGCCACCGTCGGCGAGACCGAAGCGACCAAATTCGGTCGCGGCCACCGCAAGGTGTGGGTGCGGTTCGCGCCGGGCGACCTGCTGCTGTTCGACGCGGCGAGCGGCCAGCTGATCGCGCCGCAGGTTCATTGAGGGAACGGGCCATGGCACAGCTTCAGCTCGACAACGTCTCCAAGACCTACCGCCCGCGCGGCAAGGAGCCGGTGCAGGCGGTGAAGCGCGTCAGCCTCGACGTGAAGGACGGCGAGATCGTCGCTTTGCTCGGCTCCTCCGGCTGCGGCAAGACCAGCATGCTGCGCATGATCGCCGGCTTCGAGGACGTGACCGAAGGCGCCATCCGCATCGGCGGCAAGGCGATCCACGCCCTGCCGCCGGCGCAGCGCGACGTCGCCATGGCGTTCGAGGGCTATTCGCTCTACCCGCCGCTGAAGGTGCGGGAGAACATCGGCTTCGCGTTGCTGCGCGAGCGCGGCGCCAGCGCCGACATCGAGAAGCGGGTCAAGCACATCGCCGAGCTGCTGGAGATCACCGACATCCTCGACCGCTACCCGACGGTGATCTCCGCCGGGCAGCAGCAGCGCACCTCGCTCGCCCGCGCCCTGATCCGCCGCGCGCCGGTCTCGCTGCTGGACGAGCCGATGTCGCAGCTCGAGCCGCAGCTGCGCGCCATCCTGCGCGCGCGGCTCAAGGACTACCTGATCGAGCACAAGATGACGACGGTGTTCGTCACCCACGACCAGACCGAGGCGATCGCGCTCGCCGACCGGATCGCGGTGATGGAGAAGGGCGAGCTGCAGCAATTCGGCACACCGGCCGAGATCAAGCAGAGCCCAAGCAATCTGTTCGTTGCCAGCTTCATCGGCGAGCCGCCGATGAACATATTCGACGCCGCCATCGCCGCGGAAGGAAACGCCGCCGCCATCAGTGGCCTCGGCCCCAACGGCCAGCCGGCGTTCCGTCTCAAGGCTCCGGTAGAAGCGGCGAACGGCAAGCGCGTGCGCCTCGGCATTCGCCCGCATTTGATCGAGATCGGCGCCAACGGCTCGGCCGATGCGACCGGCAAGGTCATCACCAACCACTGGCTGGGCGACCAGAGCCATATCTGCTTCGAGATCGGCGGCTGTTCCGTGGTCGGCGTGACCGACAAGCCGATCGAGGCCCAGGCCGGTGACGCGCTGCCGGTGCGCTTCCCACTCGGCGCCGTGCACTTGTTCGATGCCGAATCCGGCCGCGCCCTGGCGCACGGCCTGGGCCAGCGGTGAGCTGAATGGCCCGCGACCTCATCCTCGCGATCGACGCGGGCACCTCGGTGATCAAGGTGCTGGCGTTCGATCTCGACGGCAACGAGGTCGCGACCGCGGCACGTCCCAACAGCTATCGTACCGGCGCCGGTGGCGCCGTCGACCAGGACATGGCGCGCACCTGGCGCGACACCGTCGCGGTCCTCCGCGAGCTGACCGAGCGCAATGCCGGCCTCGCCGGGCGCGCCGCCGCGCTGGCGGTAACGGGGCAGGGCGATGGCACCTGGCTGGTGGATCGCGACGGTGCGCCGGTCGCGCCGGCGTGGTTGTGGCTGGACGCGCGTGCTGCACCCCTCGTGGAAGAGAAGGCCGCGGCGGGCGTGCGGCATCGCATGTACCAGCATACCGGCAGCGGCCTCAATGCCTGCAACCAGAGCGGCCAGCTGCTGTGGCTGGAGCGCAACATGCCGGAGGTGCTGGACCGCGCCGCCACCGCCCAGCATTGCAAGGACTGGCTCTATCTCAACCTCACCGGCCGGCGCGCGACCGACGTGACGGAAGGAGTCTTCACCTTCGGTGACTTCCGCACCCGCCGTTACGTGCCGGAAATTCTCGACTGGATGGAGATCGCAAAGCGCCGGCACCTGTTGCCCGATCTGATCGACGGCACGCGCACGACACACGGCTTGACCGATTCCGCCGCCAAGGAAACGGGCCTGCCGGTCGGCTTGCCGGTGTCTCTCGGCAGCGTGGACGTCGCCTGCACGGCGCTCGGCGCCGGGCTCTACGAGCCGGGGCGCAATGTCGGCTGCTCTGTGGTGGGGTCGACCGGCATGAGCATGCGGTTCGTGCCGGATGCCAACGCAATGACCTTGGCGCCGGAGCCGGGCGGCTACACCATGGCCTTCCCGGTGGACGGCACGGTCGCGCAGATGCAATCCACCATGGCGGCGACCATCAACATCGACTGGATCGTCGAGGTCGGACGCGACGCTGCGAAGGCGCTGGGCCACGAAGTCGACCGCAAGGAAGCGCTCAAAGCGCTCGACGCGCGGGTGCTCGAGGCCAAGCCGAAGTCCGAGATCTACCACCCTTACATCCTCGAGGCCGGCGAGCGCGGCCCCTTCACCAACGCCAACGCCCGCGCGCAGTTCATCGGGCTCACGCATCACACCAGCTTCGTGGACCTGGTGCGCACGGTTTATGACGGCCTGGTGCTGGCGGCGCGCGACTGCTATGCGGCCATGGGACCGCTGCCGGAGGAGATCCGGATTTCCGGCGGCGCCGCGCGCTCCAAGGCGCTGAAGCTCCTGCTCGCCAGCGCGCTCGGCGTGCCGGTGCGCGAGAGCGTGCGCGAGGAATCCGGCGCCGCCGGCGCCGCCATGATGGCGGCGGTCGCGATCGGCGCCATGCCCAACATGGCGGTCGCGGTCGACAAATGGGTGAAGCCCATCCTGCGCGGCACCGTGCAGCCCGATGCGCAATTGAAAGCCCGCTATGACCAGTTGTTCCCGATCTATGTGAAAGCGCGCCAGGCGATGCCGCCGATCTGGGCCGACCTCGCGCGCAGCAGGATGCATTGATGAACAAGTTCAAGATTGCAGTGATCGGCGACCAGTTCATGAAGGCCTCGGCCTTCACCGACGCGCTCGCCAAGGTGCCCGGCCTCGATGCAGACGTGCGCACCATGGAGCTGCCCTGGCCGGACCAGCCGATGCGCCATGGCTACGTCGATGGCGGGCTGCCGGGCCTGCGCGAATATCTCGGCGAGCCGGACGAGATCGTGCGCTTCGTCGACGGCGCGGAGATCCTGATCAACCACCTGGCGCCGATCAACGGCGATATCCTCGACCGCCTGCCGGCGCTGAAGCTGATCGCGGTGTCGCGCGGCGGTCCGGTCAACATCGATGTCGCTGCCTGTAGGGCGCGCAAGGTGAAGCTGGTGAACACGCCCGGCCGCAATTCCTCCGCCGTCGCGGAATTCACCATCGCCGCCATCCTGGCCGAGACGCGCCTGATCCGCGCCGGCCATGAATCGCTGCGGCAGGGCGTGTGGCGCGGCGATCTCTACCGCTTCGACAAGATCGATGCCGAGCTATCGGAAATGACCGTGGGCCTGATCGGCTACGGCCATATCGGCACCAAGGTCGTGCGTCTCTTGAAGCCATTCGGCTGCCGCATCCTGGTGTGTGATCCCTATGTGCCGCTGTCGGCCGAGGATCGCGCGGACGATGTCGAGCAGGTCGACCTCGACACCCTGCTGAAGCGCAGCGACGTGGTCAGCCTGCACGCCCGCGTGACGGACGAGACCAAGGGCTTCCTGGCCGCGCCGCAGTTCGCACGCATGAAGCCGGGCGCCTATTTCATCAACACGGCGCGCGGGCCGATGGTGAACTACGACGACCTCTACCAGGCGCTGAAATCGCGGCACATCCGCGGCGCCATGCTGGAGACCTTCTGGCTGGAGCCGCCGCCGGTGGACTCGCCGCTGCTCAAGCTTGACAATGTCACGCTGACCCCGCACATCGCTGGCGCTTCCACCACCACCGTGCGGATCGCTGCCCGCATGGTCGCCGAGGAGATCCGGCGCCACCGGGCAGGCGAGCCGCCGCTCAATCCTTGTTGAGGTACCGATGAACAAAGAAGAGTTAGGATTGCGTACGGCGATCATCGATGCATGCCGCTCGATGAACGCGCTCGGCGTCAACCAGGGCACCTCCGGCAACATCAGCGCGCGCTACAAGGACGTGATGCTGATCACGCCCTCCGGCGTGCCGTACGGTGAGTTGAAGCCCGCCGACATCGCGACCATGCCGATCAAGGGCGAATACGGCTCGTGGTCAGGCCCGCTCAACCCGTCGTCGGAATGGCGCTTTCACCTCGACATCATGCGCTCGCGCCCCGAAGTCGGTTCAGTCGTGCACACCCACAGCACCTACGCCACCACGCTCGCGATCTGCGGCAAGGAGATTCCGGCCATTCACTACATGGTGGCGGCCGCCGGCGGCCCCAACATCCGCGTCGCGCCCTACGCCACCTACGGCACCGAGGACCTGTCCGGCCTCGCCCTGAAGGCGCTGGAGGGTCGGACTTGCTGCCTGCTGCGCAATCACGGGGTGATCGCGACCGGCGCCAGCGTCGGGCGTGCGCTGTGGCTGGCGGTCGAGATCGAGACCCTGGCGCGGCAATACTACCTGTCGCTGGCGATCGGCGGCGCGCAGATCCTGCCCGACGACGAGATCGCCCGGGTGGTCGAGAAGTTCAAGAACTACGGCCCCAAGTCGAAGCCGACCGCGCCGAAGAAGGCGGCGGCAAAGGCCAAGCCGGCAGCGAAGAAGACCGCCAAGCGCAAGAAGTGACTGATGGAGTGTTCAGGCCATAGTGGTGCTCTCTCCGTCATGGCAAGGCTTGGCCTTGCCATCCACGAGTTTCGATGGGTGGCACTGGAGCCGCGCCGTGCAAACTCGTGGATGCCAACCCCAAGGGTTGGCATGACGGTGGTGTGAGCGGGTTGGGCATTCATCCCATGACCCCCTACGACCTCCTCGTCATCGGCGGCGGCGTCAATGGCGCGGGGATTGCGCGCGATGCGGCGGGGCGGGGGCTCTCCGTCCTCTTGTGCGAGAAGGACGACCTGGCGCAGGGCACCTCCTCGCGCAGCGGCAAGTTGGTGCATGGCGGACTGCGCTACCTCGAATACTACGAGTTCCGCCTGGTGCGCGAGGCCCTGATCGAGCGCGAGGTGCTGCTCGACGCCGCGCCGCACATCATCTGGCCCATGCGCTTCGTGCTGCCGCACTCGCCGGAGCAGCGGCCGGCCTGGCTGGTGCGCCTCGGGCTCTTTCTCTACGACCATCTCGGCGGCCGCAAGAAGCTGCCGGCCACCCGCGCCATCGACCTTGCCAGCGATCCGGTCGGCGAGCCGATCAAGGACGCCTACACGCGCGCCTTCGAATACTCCGACTGCTGGGTCGACGATTCCCGCCTGGTCGTGCTCAACGCACTCGATGCCCAAGCGCGGGGCGCCGACATCCACACGCGGACCGCCGTGCTCTCGGCGCGGCGCGACGGCGATGCCTGGACCGTCGAGCTGGGCGATGGGTCCGGGCAGCGCACCGTTCGCGCCCGCTGCATCGTCAACGCGGCTGGGCCGTGGGTGGAGGGTGTGCTGGCCGGCATCGACGGCTCGTCGAGCAACCGCCGCGTCCGCCTGGTGAAGGGCAGCCACATCGTCACGCGCAAGTTCTGGGATGGCGACCAGGCCTACCTGCTGCAGAACCACGACAAGCGCGTGATCTTCGTCAACCCCTATGAGGGCGACCTGGCGCTGATCGGCACCACCGACATCGCGGTCGATGGCAAGCCCGAGGACGCCGCGATCGACGAGCGTGAGATCGACTATCTGCTCGCGGTCCTGGCGCGCTATTTCGACCGCACGCCGACCCGCGCCGACATCGTGCACAGCTTCTCCGGCGTCCGGCCGCTGTACGACGACAACGCCGAGAACCCGTCGGCGGTGACGCGCGACTACATCTTCGACATCGATCCCAAGCTGCCGAATGGCGTGGCGCCGCCGATCCTGTCGATCTTCGGCGGCAAGATCACCACCTACCGCAAGCTGGCGGAGCATGCGCTCGACAAGCTGGGTCCGTTCTTCCCCGGGATGGCGAAGGCTTGGACCGCGCGCGCGCCGCTGCCCGGCGGCGACATGGAGGATTTCGACCGCTGGCTCGTGGCATTCCGCAGGCAATTCCCCTGGCTGCCCGGCGACCTTGCGATGCATTACGGCCGGCTCTACGGCACACGCGCGGCCGCGTTGCTCGAAGGCGCGAAGAGCCTCACCGATCTCGGCACGCATTTCGGTGCGAAGTTCTATGAGCGCGAAGCACGCTTCCTCATCCGTACCGAATGGGCGCGCACGGCGGAGGACATACTCGACCGGCGCTCCAAGCACGGCCTGCATCTGACCGCCGCCGAACGCGCCGCGTTCACGCGCTGGCTGGCGGGCCTGAATGAGCCGGCATCGGCGCCGATGCGCGCGGCCACATGACGGCGCTGTTCCTCGGCATCGACGTCGGCACCAGCGGCGTGCGCGCCTGCGCCATCGACGGCGACGAGCGCGTCGTTGGCACCGCCTCAGTCGCACTGCCCGCGCCGCGCCAGGACGGGGCGGCAATCGATCAGGAGCCGGCCTATTGGTGGCGTGCCACCTGTGATGCCATCGAGGCGCTCGGCCGCAAGATTGACCTCAAGGACATCTGGCGCATCGCGGTCGACGGAACCTCCGGCACCCTGCTGCTGACCGATGCGGCCGGGCGACCGTGCTCGCCAGGCCTGATGTACAACGATGCCCGCGCAACCGAGCAAGCCGCATGCATCAAGGCGGTCGCGCCGGCGGAAAGTGGCGCCCATGGTCCAAGCGCCGCGCTGGCGAAGCTGCTCTATTTGCTCGGCACCAGCATCGTCAAGCAGGCGCAGCATGCCTTGCACCAGGCCGACTGGATCGCCGGCCGCCTCGCCAACCGCTTCGGCACCAGCGATGAGAACAATGCGCTGAAGCTCGGCTATGACCCGGTCACGCGTTCCTGGCCGTCATGGCTGGATCAGCTCCAGGTGCCTCGTCATCTGTTGCCGGAGGTGCTGGTGCCTGGCGCCACCATCGGCCCGATCGATCCTACCGTTGCCGCATCACTTGGGCTGCGGGAGACCGCGATCATCTGTGCCGGCACCACCGACGGCGTTGCCTCCTTCATCGCCACCCGCGCCGCCGCGCCAGGGGATGCGGTCACCGCGCTCGGCACGACGCTGGTGCTGAAACTGCTGTCCGACAAGCCGATCTTCGCGCCGGCGCAGGGCGTCTACTCCCATCGCCTCGGCGACCGCTGGCTGGTGGGTGGGGCATCCAACACCGGCGGCGGCGCATTGCTGGCGCATTTCAGCGCCGAGCACATGGCGGAGTTGACGCCCAAGCTCGACCCCGCGCGTCCGACCGGGCTCGACTACTATCCGCTCCCCAAGCTGGGCGAACGCTTTCCCATCTCCGATCCGCAGCTGGCGCCGCGCGTCACCCCGCGGCCGGCCGACGACGTGCAATTCTTCCAGGGCCTGCTGGAGGGCATTGCCGCGGTCGAGGGACTGGCCTATCAAACGCTCCGCAATCTTGGAGCACCGACTTTGAGCCAAGTCATCAGCATCGGCGGCGGCGCGCGCAACCCCGCCTGGACCGCCATCCGCCGGCGCATCCTCGGCGTGCCCGTGAGCGTGGCCGAAGAGACCGAGGCCAGCTTCGGCACCGCGCTGCTGACGCTGCACGGCGGCCCGCCATGACCGCGACGATCGCCGGCCTGCGCGAGATCGCCGACCGCTTCGATCACGTCCTGCTCGATCAATGGGGCACCGTGCACGAAGGCAAAGCGGTGTTTCCCGAGGCGCGCGATTGCATCCGCGCCTTGCGCGCGGCGGGCAAGCGCGTGCTGATCCTCTCCAACTCCGGCAAGCGGTCCGATGACAATGCTGAGCGTTTGGCGAAGCTTGGCCTGCCGATGGACGAGCATGACGGTGTCCTCACGTCCGGTGAAGTGCTGTGGCATGGCCTGCAGGAGCGCGCCGCGCCGCCGTTCAACCAGCTCGGCCGGCGTACGCTGCTGATCGGCAGCAATGTGCTGTCGATGATCGAGGGGCTCGACGTCGTCGCGGTGACCAACCCGATGCGTGCCGAGTTCGTCTGGTTGGCCAGCCTCGACGATACCAACGCCGATCCCGAGGCCTGGCGCGACGATCTCGAATCCTTCGCCGCCCGCGGCCTGCCGATGCTGTGCGCCAATCCGGACCTCACCATGTTCACGTCGAAGGGGCTCCTGCCAGCGCCGGGCGCGCTGGCGGCGCTCTATGCCAAGCTGGGCGGGACGGTTCACTATATCGGCAAGCCGCATGCCGCGATCTTCGCGGCCGCGCTGCGGCAGCTGGGTGATCCGAAGCCGGAGCGCGTGCTGGTGGTTGGCGATTCCCTCGATCACGACATCGAAGGCGGCCGCTGCGCCGCCATGCTGACCGCGCTCATCACGTCGGGCGTGCACGGAAGGGCGCTGGCCGAGGCGCGCGATCTGGCTGCGGCGATCCGCGATCTGGCGGGCGATCCCAAGCGTATGCCCGACTGGGCGATCCCGCGGCTGATGTGGTGAGGCATGCGATGATGCATCCGGCGGAACTGCAATACCTGAAAGAAGTCTCGGCACGGGTCGGCCGGGACATGACGCTGGTGCAGGGCGCCGGCGGCAATACCTCGGTGAAAGAGGGCGACGTTCTCTGGGTCAAGGCCTCCGGGGCCTGGCTGTCAGAGGCGGACAAGCGCGAGATCTTCGTGCCGGTCGACCTGCCCGGCGCGCTACGCGCGCTGGGACAAGGGATCGAGAAGATGCCGGTGGCGGACCCCGCCGCCAAACTGCGCCCGTCGATCGAGACCTCGCTGCATGCCCTGCTTCCCCATCGGGTGGTGCTGCATGTCCACGCCGTCAACACCATCGCCTGGGCCTCGTGCATTGGTGTCGAGCAGGAGCTTGCGCAGCGGCTGGAGCGCCTCGCATGGGCGCGCGTACCGTACCGCCGCCCCGGCCTGCCCCTGAGCCAGGTGGTGGCGGAGACGCTGGCGCAGCGCAAACCCGACGTGCTGATCCTCGGCAATCACGGCCTGCTGGTCGGCGCCGGCGATTGCGCAGCTGCCGAGGCGTTGGTTCATGAGGTCGAGAGGTGTCTGCATTTGTCGGTGCGTCCCGCGCCAGCGGGCGACCGCGCCGCGCTCGAAGCTTTGTGCCGCGGCACCGACTATCGGCCTGCGTCAGACGAAGGCTGCCACCGCCTCGCCACCGATCCGCACAGCTTGGCGATCGTGACCAAAGGCTCGCTCTATCCCGATCACGTGGTGTTTCTCGGTCCGGCGATGCGCGCACTCTCCGCCAGCGAGCGCATCGCTGACGTCATTGCCGCCAACGCCGCCGCCGGCTTGCCGCCGCCGGTCGCGCTGCTGGCGCCGGGCGGCGGCGCGA
>DATEOK010000167.1:0-4536 GCA_035274225.1 Dongiaceae bacterium | reverse complement strand
GCTCCTGACATTTTTGGACGGCACCGCCATGAACTGGGACGATCTCAACGTTTTCCTCACCCTTGCCCGCGCTGGCAAGCTGACGGCGGTCGCCAAGCAGCTCGACGTCAGCCACCCGACGGTGGCGCGCCGGGTCAAGGCGCTGGAGGAGTCGATCGGCGCGCGGCTGTTCGACCGCCTGCCAGACCGCTACGTGCTGACCGAGGCCGGCGAGGGGCTGATGGCCGACGCGGAGGCGATGGAGCGCGCTGCCGATTCGATCCATCGCCGCAGCGCCGGCATGACCGATCCAGCGCACGGCACGGTGCGCATCTCCGCCCACGAGGCGATGACCGGGTTCCTCGCCGTCCATCTGGTGCGGCTGCGGCACAATCTGCAATGCGTCGAATTCGAGCTCAGCGCCAACCACATGCTCGCCAACCTGCCACGGCGCGAGGCCGACCTCCTGATCCGCGAGCAGGTGCCGGACCTCGCCAGCCTGGTCACGCGCAAGCTCGGCCGCGCCGCCTTTGCGATCTATGGCCATGCCGATCTGACCGTCAGTGCTGCACGCGACAAGCTGCGCCGCGCGCCGTGGATCGGCTTCGACGACGACCACACCTATATGCCGGGGCAGAGCTGGATGCTGGAGCTGCTGGAAGGCGCCAAGCCTGCGATGCGCGTCAACAACTGGCTGGTGCTGCACGACGCGGTGCGCGGCGGCGCGGGCCTCGCGGTGCTGCCGTGCTATCTCGGCGACGCCGATCCCGCGTTGCGCCGCGTCGGCGCGGTGCTCAAGGAGGTATGGGCGGACCAATGGCTGCTGGTGCATCGCGACCTGCGCGAGCTCGCACGCGTGCGCCGCGTCATGGACGCGCTGGTCGCCTTGTTCCAGGAGCAGAGGCGGCTGCTCGAAGGCAAGATGGCCGGTTAGCGGCTTACCACCAGCGGCGTCGCATCGGGATAGCGGTCCTCTACCACCAGCACCCACGCGCGATCACGCATCAGCAAACCGTCGGGGCCGAGCTGGCGCATTGTCTTCGAGACCGAGTTGCGCACGTTGCCGCCGATGCTTTCCAGTGTCTGGCCGTCAGTGGACACCACCAGGTCGCAATGCATGGTCGTCCCGTCGGGAATCTGGTTGTAGGCGGGGATGCTGGCGCCCGCTCGCGTGGCGCAGATGAGATCGCCGGGCCGCGGGCGGTACAGCTTCACATCGCGCAGGGCGAAGCGCGCATTTGGGTCGCCCTCGGTCTTGGCGATCGCCCGCAGATAGTCGGAATGCAGGCCGCTGGGTGGGAACAGCTGCGCCGGCACGCCGGCTTCCAGCATCAACCAGGAGATGAAGGCGGCGGACCAGGGCTTGTCGCAGTCGGAACCGGACCATTCCTCCGCCACGCTGCGCCAATATTGCCCGACGCGGGGCGAGCCGCGCCGCTCGTCCTCCCACACGCCGACCGGATCGATGCGCTCGCGGCCGTTCTCGAAGGTGATGGTCTGGCCGCCGAACGCATTCCATTCGGCGTCCGCCAACCGTAGGATGTTGCCCTTGACCAGCGCGGGGTCGACCGGCGGGCGCGCCGGCGGCTGGACCGCGCAGGCCGCCAGCATCCCGCCCACCATCGCCACCAGGCACAAACGCCCGAACGCACCCTTCATGATGTTCCTCCCGCTCCGCAATTCGTCGAGACTGTCATGAAGCTGCGGATTTTGGCAGTGGGCCGGGCGAAGAGCGGGCCGGAGGCGGCGCTGATCGCCGAATACCAGAAGCGCCTGCACTGGCCGCTCGCCATCGAGGAGGTCGAGGAGAAGCGGCCGCTCGGCGGCGCCGAGCTGAAAGCACGCGAGGGCACCTTGCTTCAGGCGGCCATCGAGCGCGGCGCGCCGAAAGGCGGCGGGCGGCCGGTCCTCATCGCCCTCGACGAACGCGGCAAGACCCTGGGCAGCCGGGAGTTCGCGGCCCGGCTCAAGGCCTGGGAGGAACAGGGTGCGCCGGAAATCCTGTTCCTGCTGGGTGGGGCGGACGGGCTGTCACCGGACCTCCGCAACCAGGCCAACTTTGTGTTATCGCTGGGCCAGATGACTTGGCCGCACCTGCTGGCCCGTGCGATGCTGGTGGAGCAGATCTACCGCGCGCAACAGATCCTGGCGGGGCATCCCTATCACCGCGATTGAGGGCAAAAAATGACAGCTTGGGGAATCGACCGACTCCCGAGGGTAGTGGCCGGCCTGGCTCTGGCGGGGACCGTCCTGCTGGGCGGATGTCTAGCCGAGTCGGAGCAGCCGATCGCTGCCGCTGATCCGGCCAAAAACGACCCGCGACTGTGGGGCTCCTGGATATCGGAAGAGGAAGACGGCTACGTCATAGCGCATGTCTTCGCGACGGAGGCCGACACCCTCCAGATTTCGATCGCCGAGCACGGGGTCGAGGGAATGGGGCATGTCGACTCCTATGATGCCCATGTGACGCCATTGCCAACGGGCGACTACTTGAACGTCAAGGGGCCCGAAACGGAGAATGGCTACGTTTTCGTCAAGTACAAGTTCACGGGAACCGATCAACTGTCGGTCTGGTCCATGGAAAACGAAAAGGTCGTTCAGGCAGTCAAGGACGGCACGCTGCCTGGCACGACCAAGCAGGAAGGCAGCGACGTCGACGTGCGGATCACCGCAACCTCGCAGCAGTGGCAGGCGTTTCTAGCCAAGGCGCCGGCGGAATTCTTCGGCGATCCGATGGAGTTCAAGCGGATCGGCCCGGCCTACGTGGAACAACAGTGACGAATAGAGACCAATGACCAGCAAACGACCAAAACCGGTGGTGCTCTGCATCCTCGACGGCTGGGGCCACCGGCCGCAGATCGACGACAACGCCATCGAGCAGGCCACCATCCCGAACTGGCACGCGATGATGCGCGACTGCCCGCATGCGCTGATCGACGCGTCGGAGCTGCATGTCGGCCTGCCGGAAGGGCAGATGGGCAATTCCGAGGTCGGCCACATGAATCTCGGCGCCGGCCGGGTGGTGATGCAGGATCTGCCGCGCATCGACCAGGCGATCGCCACCGGCGAGCTGGCGCGCAACCCGCTGCTGCACGATTTCATCGCCAAGCTGAAGCAGAGCAAAGGCACCTGCCACCTGATGGGGCTGCTGTCGCCCGGCGGCGTGCATTCGCATCAGGCGCATCTGGTGGTGCTGGCAAAGCTGGTGAGCGGCGCCGGCGTGCCGGTGGCGTTCCACGCATTCCTCGACGGCCGCGACACGCCGCCGAGCAGTGCGAAGCAGTATGTGACGGAGGTCGTGGGGCAGCTTGCCGGCCTCTCCAACGTGCGCTTCGGAACGGTGGGCGGGCGCTACTACGCGATGGATCGCGACAAGCGCTGGGAACGCGTCGAGCTGGCCTACAACGCCTTCTTTGGCGAGGCGCCGTACAGGGCGCCGAATGCGGTCGCCGCGGTCGAAGCGGCCTATGCGCGCGAGGAGACTGACGAGTTCGTGAAGCCGACCCTGATCGACGGGTTCGCGGGCATGAAGGACGGCGACGGATTGCTGATGGGCAACTTCCGCGCCGACCGCGCGCGGCAGATCCTGACCACCCTGCTCGATCCCGCGTTCGACGGCTTCAAGTGCAAGTACACTGCGAAGTTCGCGGCGGTGCTGGGCATGGTCGAATATTCCTCCGCGCTCGCGAAGTTCATGCCGGCCTTGTTCCCGCCGTCCGAGCTCACCGACACGCTGGGCGAGATCGCGTCCAAGGCGGGCCTGAAGCAATTGCGCATCGCGGAGACCGAGAAATACGCGCACGTCACGTTCTTCTTCAACGGCGGCGAGGAGTGCCTGTTCCCAGGCGAGGAGCGCATCCTGGTGCCCTCGCCCAAGGTCGCGACCTACGATCTCAAGCCCGAGATGTCGGCCTATGAAGTGACCGACAAGCTGGTGGCGGCGATCGAGTCCGACCGGTTCGACCTGGTCGTCGTCAACTTCGCCAACACCGACATGGTCGGCCATACCGGCGATCTCTCCGCCGCGATCAAGGCGGTCGAGGCAGTCGATCGCTGCCTCGGCCGCTTGCGTGCCGCGGTCGAGGCCAAGGGCGGTGCGCTCCTCATCACCGCCGATCACGGCAATGCGGAGATGATGACCGATCCGACCACCCATGAGCCGCACACTGCGCATACGTTGAACCGTGTGCCGGTGGTCGTGGTGGGCGCCCACGGGCGCAAGGTGATCGACGGCAAGCTGGCCGATGTCGCCCCGACCCTGCTGGAGCTGATGGGCCTGCCGAAGCCCGCGACCATGACCGGCCACTCATTGCTGGTGCCACGCGAGGATGCGCGCGCCCGTGCCACGGCCTGATCAAGTGCTTCGCTTTCTCGATTCCCCCTCCCCCGAAACGGGGGAGGGTTGGGGTGGGGGAAGCGAGCGATGACTGTCTCGCACCGAGGCGCGGCTTCCCCCTCCCTACCCTCCCCCAATTTGGGAGAGGGGGTGTCAGGCATCGTCGTTGCGTTCGTGTTCGCAGCGATCATATCGCTCGGTCACGGTGTTGCGTGGGCGCA
>DATEOK010000166.1:0-5602 GCA_035274225.1 Dongiaceae bacterium | reverse complement strand
AGGGGCAGGGCTGCACCGTCACCGAGGCGGCGAGGGCGCTTCCTTCCGCCAGCGCGCCGCGTCCGTCGGGCAGCCCATCGGGGAACAGCGCGTCGCGTTCGAGTAGCACGATGCTAGAAATCCCCCGTCTCGCCCGGCGGGTTGGTGTAAGCCGCGAAGCTGTCGAGGTGCCGGCTCTCCTGGAACTGGTGCAGCGCCCAGCGCACCGAGGGGAAGGCGAGATCATCCCACGGAATCCTATCGAACTCGAACAGGCCGACCTCCAGGCTCTCGATGCCGGCGCTGATATCGTCGGTGACCAGGCGGGCGCGGTACATCAGCTGCACCTGGCTGATACGCGGCACGGCATAGACCGCGAGCAAAGTCTCGATCTCGATCCGGGCGTGCGCTTCTTCCCACGCTTCGCGCGCGGCGCCGGCCGTCGTCGTCTCGTGTTGCTCGAGGAACCCGGCAGGCAAAGTCCAGTGGCCTTTGCGCGGGTTGATGGCGCGCCGGCACATCAGGATGCGGTCGCCCCAATGGCAGACCGAACCGACGACGATCTTTGGATTCTCGTAGTTGATGAAGCCGCAATCGGCGCAGACCTGGCGCGTGCGGTTGTCGCCATCCGGAATGGCGCTGACGAAATTGCTCGGGCGCGTCGGCGCCGGCGCTGCGCTGCTCTTTTCGCTCATCGATGTAGTCTGGCGAAGCGAGCCGAGGCTGGCAAGCCCGCCCGCCTGTCACTTCGATGTCAACGCCGCGACGCCGGGCAGTTCCTTGCCCTCCAGCCACTCCAGGAACGCGCCACCGGCGGTGGAGACGTAGGAGAATTGCTCCTCCACGCCCGCCGCGGCCAGCGCCGCGACAGTATCGCCGCCGCCCGCCACCGACAACAAGGCCTTGGCCTTGGTCAGCGCCGCGGCTTCCTTGGCCACCGCGACAGTCGCCTTCTCGAATGGCGGCGTTTCGAACGCGCCGAGCGGGCCGTTCCACACCAGGGTCTTGCAACCTTTCATCTCGGCGATGATCGCAGCGACGGTTTTGGGGCCGACATCGAGGATCATCTTGTCCTTCGGCACCGCGTTGGCCGCCACCGTCTCCACGGCAGGATTGGGCTTGAACTCTGCCGCCACGACAGCATCGACCGGCAGCAGGATCTTGCAGTTCTTGGCCTCCGCCTTTTTCAGAATCTGGCGCGCGGTGTCCGCCATCTCGCGCTCCGCCAGCGACTTGCCGATCTCGGCGCCCTGCGCGGACAGGAAGGTGTTGGCCATGCCGCCGCCGATCACCAGCCGGTCGACCTTGCCGACCAGGTTGCCGAGCAGGTCGAGCTTGGTGGAGACCTTGGCGCCGCCGACCACCGCCATCACCGGCCGCTTGGGATTCTCCAGCGCCGCCTGCAGGTTATCGAGCTCAGCTTGCATCAACCTCCCCGCTGCCGCGGGCAACACATGCGCAACACCCTCGGTCGACGCATGAGCGCGATGCGCAGCGGAGAAGGCATCGTTGACATAGAGGTCACCGAGCGAGGCCAGCTGCTTGACGAAGGCCGCGTCGTTCGCCTCTTCGCCGTCGTGGAAGCGCAGATTCTCCAGCAGCAGAACATCGCCATCCTTCAGCGCCTTCACCGCCTGCTCGGCCGCCGGCCCAATGCAATCGTCGGCGAAGGCGACCTTGCGGCCGAGTGCCTTGGCCAGCGGCTCGACCAGCGGCTTCTGCGAGAATTCCGGGGCGCGCTTGCCCTTGGGCCGGCCGAAATGCGACAGCACGATAACCTTGGCGCCCTTTGCGCTCAGCGCCTTCAGCGTGTCCGCCGAGCGTTCGATGCGGGTGGCGTCGGTCACCTTGCCGTCCTTCATCGGGACGTTGAGGTCGCAGCGCACCAGCACGCGCTTGCCGGTCACGGATAGGTCATCGAGGGTGCGGAACTTGGGCATTTCGGTATCTCTCCACCTTTAAGGCGGCGATGTTCCATGAGGCCCCGCCGAATTGCAATCCGGCGGATTGGCGCGGACTCGGCGCGTAGCCTATCGTGGCGCCCAACACGAGAGGGGTCGAATGACGTACCGCTGCGCCTTGATCACCGGTGCCTCCAGCGGCATCGGCGAAGCTTTCGCCCGCGCCCTGCCGAGGTCAACCTCCCTGCTGCTGACCGGGCGCGACCGGGTGAGGCTCGCCCACCTCGCTGGCGAGCTGGCCAATGCCGAGCGGACGGTGCGCAGCATCGCCGCCGACCTGGCGACAGCGGAGGGGCGGCAGGCCGTCATCGCCTTTGCCGAGGACCAGCCGGTCGACCTCCTCGTCAACAACGCCGGCATCGGGCTTCTCGGGCGGGTCGTGGACAATCCGCCGGCGCGCGAATCCGAGATGGCGCACCTCAATATGGTGGCGCCGGTGGAGCTGACCCGCGCCCTGCTGCCCGGCATGCTCAAGCGCTCCGGCGAAGGCCGGCGCGGCGGAGTCATCTTCGTGGCCAGCGCTGCCGCCTTCATGCCGATTCCGCTGTTTGCGACCTATGCCGCGAGCAAGGTGTTCCTGCTGCACTACGCGGAGGCCCTGGCGGAGGAGATGTCGGGCGCGCCGGTCGATGTCCTGGCTCTCTGCCCCGGTGCCACCCGCACGCGCTTCTTCGAACGGGCCAATGTTGCCCGGCCGAGCAGCCTGCTACAGATGCATGATGCCGGCCGGGTGGCACGCGAGGGGTTGCAGGCGCTGGGTCACCGCGTGGTGCATGTGGTGGGACCGACCAATTATCTGGCAACCGCCGCCGCCCGCTTCCTGCCGCGCCGGCTGGTGACCGCGGCAGCGGAGCGGGCGATGCGCCGATGGCGGTAATCCACCGTTCTGTTAACCAAACATTTGTCTATTTTTGAACAGGATGCGACGATACCGGCGCTGCGACGACCCCTAGGAGCGCAGAAAGCAAGATGACCCTCGTTGCGTCGAAACCGGCAGTGTCGTGGCCCTGGCTGAAATCCTACCCAGCGGGGATCGACTGGCGGACCCAGTTCAAGCCGCGCCCGCTCTACCGCCTCTTGGACGACGCGGCCGCCCGCTACGGCGACAAGTCCTGCATCGACTTCATGGACCGGCGGTGGAGCTTCGCCGAAATCAAGGCGCTGTCCGACCGCTTCGCGCGCGGTCTGGTCGACCATGGCATCCAGCCGGGCGAGCGGGTTGGCCTGTTCCTGCCCAATTGCCCCTATTTCGTGATCGCCTATTTCGGGATCCTGAAGGCCGGCGGCGTGGTGGTGAATTTCAACCCGCTCTATGCCGACCGCGAGATCGAGCATCAGATCCTGGATTCCGGCGTCGCCGTCATGGTGACCATGGGGCTGGAAGGCCTGGTTGCCAAGCTGCGCCCGCAGTTCGAGCGCACGCCGCTCCGGCGCATCATCGTCTGCTCGCTGCCCAAGGCGTTGCCCTTCGCCAAGCGCCTGTTCGCGCCCTTCGCGCTGTCTAAGCAGCTGGCGAAGACGGCGGACGATGTTCACTTCATCCCGTTCGAGGATCTGACCGACAACGACGGCATCGTGACGCCGCCGACCATCGACCCGCTGACCACGCTGGCGCTGCTGCAATATACCGGGGGCACCACCGGCGTTGCCAAGGGCGCCGCGCTCAGCCACGCCAATGTCGACATCAACGTCCAGCAGGTGACGCTGTGGTTCAGCGGCTTTCCCGGCGCTGCGGTGCGCTCGCTCGCCATCCTGCCGTTCTTCCATGCCTTCGCGATGACCTGCGTGATGAACTGGTCGCTGTCCTCCGGCGCCGAGATGCTGTTGGTGCCGCGCTTCCAGCCGGAGGCGTTGCTGAAGCTGATCGCCAAGAAGAAGCCCTCGGCATTCTGTGCCGTGCCGACCCTGTTCACCGCGCTCATGAACACGCCGGGCATCGACGACTACGACCTCAGTTCGATCAAGATGATCATCTCCGGCGGCGCGCCGTTGCCGCTGGAAGTGCGCCAGGATTTCGAGCGCCGCACCGGCGCGCACATCGTGGAAGGTTATGGCCTTTCGGAATCTTCGCCGGTCACCTGCGTCAATCCGCCGACGCGACCGAAGGCCGGCTCGATCGGATTGCCGATGCCCGGCACGATCTGCGAGGTGCTGTCGCTCGATGACCGCAAGACGGTGCTGCCGCCGGGCGAGATCGGCGAGCTGACCTTCAGCGGGCCGCAGGTGATGATGGGTTATTGGAACCGGCCCGACGCTACCGCTGAAACGATCATCGACGGCCGGCTCCATACCGGCGACGTCGGGCGGATCGACGAGGACGGCTACATCTTCATCACCGACCGGCTGAAGGAGATGATCATCGCCTCTGGTTTCAAGATCTATCCGCGCAACGTGGAGGAGGCGATCTATGGCCATCCGGCGGTGCGCGAATGCGCGGTCATTGGCATCGGCGATCCCTATCGCGGCCAGACGGTCAAGGCGGTGATCGCACTGAAGAGCGGCGAGCAGCTGACCACCGAGGCGTTGTGCGCGTTCCTCAAGGATAAGCTCTCGCCGATCGAGATGCCCAAGATCGTCGAGTTCCGCGCCGACCTACCGAAGACGGCGGTCGGCAAGATCCAGAAAAAAGTGCTGATCGAAGAAGAACGGGCCAAGACGGCCCTGCAGACGGAGACACAATCATGAGCAAGGCGGTGATCGCCGGCTACGTCCGTTCCCCCTTCCACTTCGCGGGCAAGGGCGCGCTGACCAAGGTGCGGCCCGACGACTTGGCGGCGACGGTGGTGAAGGGCCTCCTCGACAAGACCGGCGTCAAGCCGGACGACATCGAGGACCTGGTGCTCGGCTGCGCCTTTCCTGAAGGCGAGCAGGGCCTCAACGTCGCACGCCTGATCGCGATGATCGCGGGGCTGCCGCAGAGCGTGGCAGGCGCGACGATCAACCGCTTCTGCGGCTCCTCCATGCAGGCGATCCACCTAGCGGCCGGTGCGATCGCGATGAATGCCGGGCAGGTCTTCATCTGCGCCGGCATCGAATCGATGACGCGGGTGCCGATGATGGGCTTCAACCCGATGCCGAACCCGGCGCTCGCGGAGAAGATCAAGGGCGCCTACATGTCGATGGGCGAGACCGCTGAGAACGTCGCGAAGAAATACCAGATCGCGCGCAAGGAGCAGGAGGAGTTCGCCGTCCGCTCGCACCGCCTGGCCACCGCCGCGCGCCAGGCGGGGAAGTTCACCGACGAGATCATCGCCATCGATGCCGGCAAGGAGAAAGTGGTGAGCGACGGCTGCATCCGCGAGGAGACCTCGATGGAGGCGCTCGCCGGGCTGAAGCCTGCCTTCGACGAGAAGGGCAGCGTCACTGCCGGCACCTCCTCGCCGCTGACCGACGGAGCGTCGGCTTGTCTGGTCACGTCCGAGGACTACGCCAAGGCGAACGGCCTCAAGGTGCTGGCGCGGATCAAGTCGAGCGCGGTGGTCGGCTGCGCGCCGGAGATCATGGGCATCGGCCCGGTCGCTGCGACCGAGCGCGCGCTGAAGCGCGCCGGGCTCACCATCAAGGACATCGACATCATCGAGCTGAACGAGGCCTTCTCATCGCAGGCGATCGCCTGCATGCGCGACCTCAAGATCGACCTCGACAAGACCAATCTCGACGGC
>DATEOK010000165.1:0-28001 GCA_035274225.1 Dongiaceae bacterium | reverse complement strand
TTCCATTGATGCTGAAGCGCTCAGATCATCCACACTTGCTGTAGCCGCAGCTGGTGCAGAGATCGCACCCCTCCTGCCGGATCAGTGTCGGCGAGCTACACTTGGGGCAGTGCGGCAGCCTCCGGCTCCCGGCATCGCCGTTGCCCAAGCCGTCGGCCAAGTTCGCGACCTTCCGTGCCGCCATGCGCTGCAGCTCTTCCTGCTCTCTCCGTGGGTCGGGCAAAAAGCCGATGGCGATCATGTGGCGTTCGATCACGTCGCCGATCGCGGCCAGCAGCGAGGGGACGTACTTGCCGTCGACCCAGGAGCCGCCGCGCGGGTCGAACACCGCTTTCAGCTCTTCGACCACGAAGCTGACGTCGCCGCCACGGCGGAATACCGCCGAGATCATGCGCGTGAGGCCTACGGTCCAGGCGTAGTGCTCCATGTTCTTGGAGTTGATGAAGATCTCGAACGGGCGGCGGCGGCCGTCCTGGATGATGTCGTTGAGCGTGATGTAGATGGCGTGGTCGCTCTCCGGCCAGCGCACCTTGTAGGTCTGGCCGGGCAGCGCCTCGGGCCTATCCAGCGGCTGAGTCATGTAGACCACGCCGCCGGCCTCGAAGATATCCTGCGCCTTGGATTCGGGCTTGAGGCTCAGCGGCAGCTCGGGCTGGCGCGCCTTCTCGCGGTCCTTGTCCTTCGCGACCTCGAGCACCGCGCCGGTCACTTCGTTCGGGCGGTACGTCGTACAGCCTTTGCACCCCGTTTCGTAGGCCATCATGTAGACGTCCTTGAAGGCCTCGAACGAGAGGTCGACCGGGCAGTTGATGGTCTTGGAGATCGAGCTGTCGATGTGCTTCTGCACCGTCGCCTGCATCAGCACGTGGTCCTGCGGCGAGAGCGTCTGCGCGTCGACGAAATAGTCGGGCAGCGCGGCCGCATCGCCGTTCAAGCGGCGGAACAGGCGGTAGGCATGGTCGCTGACTTCCTCCGCCGTGCGGCTGCCGTCGGGCATCAGGACGTTGCGGGTGTATTTGAAGCTGAACACCGGCTCGAGGCCCGACGACACGTTGTCGGCGAACAACGAGATGGTGCCGGTCGGCGCGATCGAGGTGACGAGGGCATTGCGGATGCCGTGCTCCGCGATGGCGTCCTGCACATCGACGCTGAGGGTCTTCACGAACTCGCTGTCGAGATAGGCGTCGCGCTCGAACAGCGGGAAGGGCCCCTTCTCCTTGGCGATCTCGACCGAAGCGAGATAGGCGGCGCGCGTCAGCGCGCGCATCCACTGGTCGGTCAGCTCGACCGAGCGGGCGCTGCCGTAGCGCGCCTCGCACAGGATGAGCGCGTCGGCCAGGCCGGTGACGCCGAGGCCGATGCGCCGCTTGGAGCGCGCCTCATGCGTCTGCTGCGGCAGCGGGAAGTTGGAGACGTCGACCACGTTGTCCATCATGCGCACGGCGACGGCGACTAAGCGGTCGAGCTCGGCGAGGTCGAGATGCGCGCTGGGCGTGAACGGCTCGCGGATCAGCGTCGTCAGGTTGATGGAGCCGAGCAGGCACGCGCCGTACGGCGGCAGCGGCTGCTCGCCGCAGGGGTTGGTCGCCTGGATGTTCTCGACGTAGTAGAGATTGTTGGCGCGGTTGATGCGGTCGATGAAGATGACGCCGGGCTCGGCCGCGGCGTAGGTCGAGCGCATGATCTTGTCCCACAGCTCGCGCGCCCGCACGACACGGAAGGTGGTGCCGTTGAACTTCAGCTCCCACGGCCCGTCCTCCTTCACCGCCTGCATGAAGGCGTCGGTGACCAGGACCGAGAGGTTGAACATGCGCAGCCGGCCGGGCTGCTGCTTGGCCTCGATGAAATTCTCGATGTCGGGATGGTCGCAGCGCAGCGTCGCCATCATGGCGCCGCGGCGGTGGCCGGCGGACATGATGGTGCGGCACATCGCGTCCCACACGTCCATGAAGCTGAGCGGGCCCGACGCATCCGCGCCGACGCCCTTCACCGGCGCGCCCTTGGGCCGCAGGGTGGAGAAGTCGTAGCCGATGCCTCCCCCCTGCTGCATGGTCAGCGCCGCCTCGCGCAGATGCTCGAAGATGCCGCTCATGTCGTCGGGCACGGTGCCCATGACGAAGCAGTTGAAGAGAGTGACGTTGCGCTTGGCGCCCGCGCCGGCGAGGATCCGGCCGGCCGGCAGATACTTGAAGCCCGACAGCGCCTCGTAGAAGCGCTCGGTCCATTCCGAGCGCACTTCGGGCGCCTCGGCTTCGGCCAAGGCTGCCGCCACCCGGCGCCAGCTGTCCTCGATGGTCTTGTCCACCGGCGCGCCATCCGGCCCCTTGAGCCGGTATTTCATATCCCAGATCTGCTGCGAGATCGCGGCTACCTGCGCCATCGGTGTTCCTTGCGTGCCAGCTTGGTTAATCGCGGGGCAAAGAGACTAACAAATCAGCCGCTGAGAGTCGACCTGATGTTCGCCATTTGTTTCAACAGGCGTCGGCCAATCTATCCCCAGCCGAGCTGATGGCAAATCATTGAATGATATCGTAAAAATATAGTTATGCACATTTTCCACACAAGGCACAGGCCACCCCAAATTGCGCCTGTGGATGACTCGATGCGTCAGTTCATAGCCCGGAGAAATCCAGGCTCTACGCAGGGCTGGTCAGCAGTCTCTTGGCGGCTGGCTCCAGCCGCGCTTCCAACTCCGCCATGAACGCCCTGCGATCCAGCCCCGGCGGGATCGGCGGCAGGTATTCGATCGCGATCCTACCCGGCTTCTTCACCCAGGCCTTGCGGCCCCAGAACAGGCCGGAATTCAGCGCCACCGGCACCACCGGCACGTTGAGCTGACCGTAGAGCGCGGCGATGCCGGGCTGGTAGGGCTTGTGCTCGCCAGGCGCGACGCGGGTGCCTTCGGGGAAGATGATGATCTGCCGGCCGTCGCCGAACGCGACGTTGGCGTCCTTGACCATCTGCTTCAGCGCCGCAGCCTTGCCGGCGCGGTCGACCGCGATCATGCCGACCTTGCGGATGAACCAGCCGAACAACGGGATCATCAGCAGCTCGCGCTTCAGGATGAAGGCCGGGCGGCCCAGCCGGCGCGACAGGAACAGGGTTTCCCATGCCGACTGATGCTTGGCCGCGATGATCGCCGGTCCCTTCGGCAAATGCTCGAGCCCGAGCTCGCGGTGGCTGAGCCCGCAGAACAGGCGCAGCAGGAACAGCGCGCCGTCGATCCACAGATGCGCCGCCGCCCACACCCACGACGCCGGCGCCAGCAGCAGCGGCAGGCAGACGACGTGCATGACCACCGACCACAGCAGATAGCTGACGTTGAACAGGATGGAGCGGAGCAGGGCCATCGCCGCGTTTAGAGCCCGACCATCGCGGCGAGGCGGTTGCTGAGGCCGGCGATGGCGGCGCCGGCGTCGGAAATCTTCGCGCGGGCGGCTGCGGCCAGATACTTGTGGTACTCGTTGAACAGCAGGAACACGGTGCCCGGGTGCGCGAACCAATAGGGGTCCTGCATCTGCTTCGGGAACACCGGGTTGGCGATAATGGTGATCTGCGGCATCACGCGGCGGAACTCGAGCAGGCTCCGGTTCATGTGGTAGTTCGCGGTCACCAGCCGGATGGTGGTGAAGTTGTTCTCGCCCAGCCAGCGCAGGCTCTCGCGCGCGTTGCCCTCGGTCGAGCGCGCGTCGTAGCCGAGGGTGACGCAGCAATCGAGCACCGCCTGGTTGGGCTGCGGCGTGCCGTTCAGGGTCTGCAGCAGCGCCGGCATGTCGACGCCGCTGGAAACGCCGGAGATCAGCATCTTCTTGGCGAGGCCCTTGTCCAGCAGCGCGAAGCCTTCCGCCAGCCGCACGTCGCCGCCGGTCAGCACCACGATCGCATCGACCGGCTGCTCGGGGTTGCGTACGGTGGGCGGAATCGCGGCGGCGAAGGCGAGGAACCCGCCCAGCCACACCACCAGGACCAGCAGCAGCGCATGCAGAATCCGCCGGCCGAATCCCGGCGGGTGCTGATCCTTGAAACTGATTCGCGCGCTTCTCATGGGCGTCGCTCTTAGCAGGTCATGGCTGCGCTGTCATGAGTCCCCCTCCCCCAACATGGGGGAGGGTCGGGGTGGGGGAAGCGAGCGAAGATTGCTGACCATCGAAGCGCGGCTTCCCCCTCCCTATCCCTCCCCCATGTTGGGGGAGGAGATCGTCGTGCTCGCGCTGCGCGCGAGCGCAGCTCTCAATACGCCATCCTTCTCAGCGCCTGGAGCACGGCGAGGCGCACGGTGACCATGGCGATCAGCACGGCGGCGAGCGGGATGAGGGCGAGGGGCCAGATCATCCACGGCTCGAACGCCTTGACCGCGGCGCTCATCGGGACGGCGCCGCGGGCCGCGAACACGCCGGCGCTGAGCAAGGTCGCCGCCGCCAGCAGCGAGCCGAGGAAGGCGCCCATGAAGCCGTAGCGGAAGGCCTGGGCCTGGAACTGCCGCGCCACATACGAGTCGTGCGCGCCGACCAGGTGCACGATCTCCACGATGCGGCGGTGGATCGAAAGCCCGGCGCGCGCGACAAAGGCGACGACACCGGCGGTCGCGAGCAGGACCAGCGCCAGCACGCTCAGCGCCAGCACCTCGATGGTGCGCAGGAAATTGAGCGCGCCGACATTGAACTGCGCATGATCGTCGATCGCGGCGCCGGGCGAGACCTGCTGCAGGCGCGCGGCCAGCTCCGACAGGTTGGGCCGGATGTCGGGCTGCACCGACACCGCCACCAGGTCGGGCAGCGTGACGCCGAGCTGGTCGGCCTGGTCGCCCAGCCACGGCTGCAGCAGGCGCTTCACCTCCGCGTCGTCCAGCACGCGCGTGCCGACGATGCCGTTGGTGTCGGTGATCTCCTCCAACGCCGCGTCGACCCGCTGCTTGCGCTGGGCGGCATCCTCGCCCAGCACGCCCGGCAGCTCGACCGTCAGCTGGCCAGAGAGATCGCGCTGCCAGCGCTGGGTCACGTGATCGACCAGCAGGGCGACGGTCGCCGCGATCATGGCGAGATAGACCATGAAGCCGATGATCCAAGGCAGGAAGCGCGCGGTGGTATCGCGGTCGAGCGGCAGGTCGGTGCGGAAGCGCAGCATGGCTCAGGCGCTCTCCTGCTGCTCGGCTTCATAGACGGCCTCGGACTGCTCCTCCACGGCGACGGCTTGCGTGCCGCCAGGATCGACCAGCTTCACGGTGCCCTCCGTGATGCGCAGCTGCCGGTGCGTGAAGCGGCCGACGAGGCCCTCGTTGTGGGTCGCGACCACCACCGTCGTCCCCATCTTGTTCAGTTCCTCGAACAAATACATGAGGCGCACGCCGATCCCGTCGTCGACATTGCCGGTCGGCTCGTCCGCCAGCAGCAGGCTGGGGCGGGAGATGACGGCGCGGGCGATCGCCACGCGCTGCTGCTGCCCGCCGGAGAGGGTGGCGGGCAGGGCGTCGAGATGGTGCTTGAGGCCGACCCAGCCCAGCAGCTCCGGCACATGGCGCTTGATGTCGGTCTCGCGCACCCCGGCGATGCGCAGGGGCAACGCCACGTTGTCCATGGCCGAGAGGTGCTCGATCAGGCGGAAATCCTGGAACACCACCCCGATCCGGCGGCGCATGGCGGGGTAGTCCGAGCGCTTGAGGACCGAGACGTCGCGGCCGAACAGCTCGACCCGCCCGGCGGCCGGGCGCAGGCCCAGGTAGATCAGCTTGAGCAGCGAGGATTTGCCGGCGCCGCTCGACCCCACCAGGAAGTGGAACGAGCCCGGCGCCAATGTGAAGGAGATGCCGCGCAGCACTTCCGGCCCAGCGCCATACCGCACGGCGACGCCGTCGAACAAAACCACTCTTCAGGCCCCTAAATCACCTACGGACTACCCGATTCGCCCTCAGGTTAAGGAGAATTGCACGCTGGCCCTGTTAAGGTCCAGGCTTGCCCGTCCGGATGGGCGAGAACTATAACCTTTTGGAAGCGCTTGTTAGGGGACCCATAAGAGCGTGATCATCGCCTGCCCGTCCTGCGGAGCCCGGTTCAACCTGGATTCAGCCAAGCTGCTGCCAGCGGGCCGCAACGTGCGCTGCGCCAAGTGCGAACATCGCTGGCGCCAGATGCCGGAAGGGCTCGAGGAGCCGGCCGGGATTGCCGCGCCTGAGCCGGCCCCGTCTGAGCCGTCGCAGCCCGAGCCGTTGCCGCCAGAGCCGTTGCCGCCAGAGCCGGCCTTCGCCGAGGCGCCGCCTCCGCCGCCGGAGGAGGTCGAGACCCATCCGCCGACCCCGCCCGAGACCGCGGCCGAGATGGCTCAATCCCTGGCCGCCATCGCCGAGCAGGTGACCGGGGTGCGGTCTGAAAGACAGCAGTCCAATCCGATCGCCCGCCTGACGCGGCGAACTTCGCCCGGGCCCATCACCGTGCCGCCGCGCATGCGGCCCATGCGCCCGGCTAGGCGCAGCTCCAATCTCGGCCTCATCCTGACAGCGGGGCTGGTGATCGGCTTGCTGATCGCGGCCTACGTGTTCCGCGATGTCATCTCGCGCACCGTTCCGGGCGCCGACGTGATCTACTCGCTGCTCCGTCTCTCCACCGACGATCCGGCCCAGGACCTCGAGATCTCGAACTTCAACGCCAAGATCACGCACGACGAAAGCACGGGCCAAAACATCATCGATCTCAGCGCGACGATCTTCAATCTCTCCCAGTACCCGGTGAACGTGCCGACCTTGATGGTGATCCCGATCGACGACGTGGGCAGCCATATGGAACCGATGCGTTTCCGCCTGCAGGAACTGGTGCTCGAGCCCGGGCAAAACATCAACTTTAAGAAATCTTTCGACAATTGGCCGCCAAACGCGGCCAGCGCCTTGCTCAGCGTGGCCGACGGCTGAATCCACCAAATCTTAAGAGCGGCCGCCTATCCTTTCAGACGTGTGCAGGGGCGCGTCGCGCCCCATATGAAGGATGAGTTGAGCCAGAATGACTGATGGGCTAGACCGGCAACCAGGATGTGGGGACAACCCGGACGACGCCGGCCAATCAGACGGTGAATCGGTGGCAGCAATTCTGCTGGCGGAAGACGACGAAGCGGTACGCGAGTTCGTGAAGCGCGCGCTCGCCTATCACGGCCACAACGTGACCGCGGTGGGCGACGGCGGCTCCGCGCTCGCGGCGCTGGAGGAAACACCGTACGACCTGCTGCTGACCGACATCGTGATGCCCGGCATGGATGGCATTGCTTTGGCCTTGAAGGCCACGAAAGATCGACCGGCCTTGCCGGTCGTGCTGATGACCGGCTTCGCCGCCGAGCGCCAGCGCGCCCACAATCTCGACGCCCTGATCGACCGCGTGGTCTCGAAGCCGTTCTCCCTCAAGGAGATCTGCGCCGTGGTCGAAGACGCGCTGCAGGCGCGCGGGATTTCGTAGGGCCGGCAGCGCATGTCTTGCTCGCGCCAGATGACCGCCACCCTCAGCCGTCGAATACGGACGCCGCACGCCTGATCGCGGCCCCGTAGTTTAACTGGCAAAACACCCGCCTTATACGCGGCTTGTCTCCGGACTGGAGAGCTATCCCGGTTCGAATCCGGGCGGGGCTACCATCCTCACCTTAAGCAGCTGGTGCCGAGCCGGGCGGTCATCTTCGATGAGTAGCAGCCGTGTTCCCGATCGAGAGGCTTTCGGCGCATAAGGTCGCATGTCGGTGCCGCATCGGAACGGCGAGGGTAGAGGGACTGTTGCCTCAATCAATGACGGAAGTTTTGGAATCTGTGAGGGCTGCATGGCAGCACAGCAGAAGCGGGTTGCGCCTGAGCATGACGACCAGTCGAGGAGCATGCGACTTCGACGCTTCGTGCAGGATTTCGTGCGCTACGGCAACGACAACCTGCAACCGGGTTCGGCCGAGGAACTTGCCCAGTCAAAGCGACGGACGTGGGAAATGTTCGCCCGCTGGCTGATGTTCGGCGGCCTTCTCTTCGCGCTCATCCTCATTGCGGTCCTGGCGTTCGTCTATTCCAGATATCCGTGACTCACTCCGCACACGCGCTCCCCGTCTCCGGGAGGCGATGAATCCAAGTACGGTGATCGGGATCAGAACTGCCGGAGCAGCCGGTCGAGATAATCGCGCTCGATCTTCGGTCGCTGCGGCTGGTTGCGGCGGGTGCGCAGCTCTTCGAAGATCTGCCGGCTGCGGTCGGGGTCCTGCTGTTTCAGCACGTCGGAGCCTTCGCGCGCGAAGGCATCGCCGCCGGGGCCTTCATCCTCGCTGAGGGCGCGGCCGAACGGGTCCATCGGGTCGCGCTGGCCGGGGCCGCGCTGGTTGCCCATCTGCTGGCGCATCGCCTGGTTCATCTGCTGCATGCCCTGCTTCAGCTGCTCGAGCGCGTCATTCTGCGCCTGGGCTGCACCGTCCAGGTTGTCGCCCTGCAGTGCGTCGGTGGCGCCGCGCATGAACTGCTCGGCCGAGCCCAGGCCCTGCGGGATATCGCCGGTGGCGTTGCCGAAGCGGCGCATCAGGTCGCCGAGCTGCTGGCGCAGCGCTTCCTGCGCCGCCGCGCCGTTGCCGCCGGGCTGGCCCTGACCCTGGCCGTCGGCCATGCCCTCGCCCTCGCCTTCGCCGGGCTCGCCACCCGGCTGCTGGCCGCGCTGGCGGCGGAAGGTGTCCTGCAGCAACTGCTGCTGCTGCTGCATGATCTTGCCGAGGTCGTTCATCATCTGCTGGCCCTGGCCGCCGCGCTGGCCGGGCATCGGCATCGCCATCTGCAGGTTCTCCAGCATGTTCTGCAGCTGCTGCAGCATCTGCTGCGCGGATTCGCGGGCGCCGTTCTGTGCCATGCGCCGCGCCTGGTTCAGCATTTCGTTGAGGTCCTGCTGCGAGAGCTGCAGCGAGTTGGGATCCATCGGGCCCATCTCCATGCCCTTCTGCATGGCCTGGGCCAACTGCTCCTGCATCTGGCGCAGATACTCGTTCATCGCCTGCTGCAACTCGTTCATCAGGCGCTCGATCTCCTCATCGGAGGCGCCGCGCGCCAGCGCCTCTTCGAGCTCCTGCTGCAGGCGGCGCAACTCGCGCATCGCCATGCTGATGCCGCCGTCCTCGAGCGCGAGGGCGGTGTCCCACATCAGCTGCAGGACATTGGCGAGCTCTTCCTTGCCCATCGGGTCGGAGGTCAGGCGCTTGACCGCGAAGTCGAGCGCCATGAAGGTGGTGAGGTTGTTGTCGAACGCGTCCGGCTGGCTCATCAACTGCACCAGGCGGCGCGCGACCGCCAGGGTGCTGGCGTTGCCATCCTTGGCCAGGCGCTTGCGCTGCTCGATGATGGCGCGCGCGACCGGATGATAGAACTTGCGCTCTGGCAAGGTCATGGCGACGGGCGCGGAGGCGCCGATCTGGCCCAGCGCGTCGCGCGCCACCGCGCGCAGCTCGACCGGCAACCCGGCCCAGGGATGCGCCGTCAGGTCCTGGAAGCTGGCGCCTTTCATCTCGCGCGGGTCGGCGCCTTGCACGGCCAGCGGCAGCTCGAGCGATTCCTTGCCCTGGGTGATCACCAGCCGCATGTCGGTGACGCCGAAATCGTCCTTGCCGCTGTAGGTGACGTGCAGCACGGCGCGGTCGGTGACGCGCGGCTCCTGCAAGGCGGCGCTGGGCGCCATGTCGGGCTTGAGGGTGATCGGCCAGGCGACATCGAGTCCGCCGCCGGAAATGCCGATCTTGTCGCCTTGCTTCAGCACCAGCTCGGCGCGCTGGGTCTCGCTGTCCAGCTGCTCCATCGGCTTGTCGGCGTTGTTGGCGCTGAGGTTGGCGGCGGAGCCGAGACCCTGGATCTGCACCAGCAGCTTGCTGCCGACCGGCACATCGATCGGGGTCAGAGCGGCCTCGTCGTCGGCCGGCTTGGCGGCCGGGTCGGCCTTCAGGGCGATCGGCGCGAGGCGGGTGTAGTCCGGCGGGGTGATCCAGGCCTCGACCGTGATCGCGGCCAGATCGGCGACGCCGCGCGGCTGCGGCGCGACCGAGGCCATCAGGCGGCTGCCCGACTGCTCCCAGGCGATGCCGACGCCGAGCGCCAGCAGCAGGACGGCGAGACCGCGCAGCGCGATCGGGTCGCGGCGCGCCATCTCGCTTTTCGGCGGCGCCAGGTTCAATTCGCCGAGATTGGCCAGCAGGCGCTTCTGGTGATGCGCCCACAGCACGGTCGCCCAGGGGTCGACCAGGTTGCTGGCCTGGCGGTCGGTCAGGTGGGTCAGCGGCCGGTGGGTCAGGCCGCTATCGCCCTCCAGACGATGCAGCGCCTCGCCGCGCGCCG
Organism: Dongiaceae bacterium; assembly: GCA_035274225.1. Classification (GTDB taxonomy): domain Bacteria; phylum Pseudomonadota; class Alphaproteobacteria; order Dongiales; family Dongiaceae; genus Dongia_A. The sequence goes on along the minus strand of DATEOK010000165.1, from coordinate 17,692 downwards.
GCACATGCCAGGACCGGAAGCCATACCACAAGGCACCCGCGAGCGCGGCCGCGAACAGGCCCAGCACCGTCCAATGCAGCCAGAGCGGCAGGGCGACGAAAAAATCGAACAGGCTGAGGATGATGAAGACAAGGACGACGGCCAGGGCCGGCGTGATCGCCCGCCAGATCTGCTCAAGAACGAGGAGGAACCAGGCGCCCCAGGCCCAGAGCCGGACGCGGACCGGCAGGACCGCCATGGGATCGGCGGCAACTCGGGAGCGCAGCGATGGCCTTGGGTCCTGCATGGGTAGCCCCGGCTTTCCGATCCGATCCTAGCCCAAAGTGGTTAACAATGTAGCCCAGCCGATGGTTCGATGGCGAGCGCAGTTTCGTCGCAAAGTGTGCCAGCCGAAACACATTCAGGCGAGCCAGTCGGGGATCCTGTCTAGGTCAATAATGTGGTCATAAGATGGCCGCGGCCGGACGATGTCGAACCGGTCGCCCCGGACCAGGACCTCGGCCGCCGGCAGCCGGGTGTTGTAGGTCGAGGACATGACCGATCCATAGGCCCCCGCGGTGGCGAAGGCCACCAGGTCGCCCGGTTGGACCGGGGGCAGGGGCCGCTGCTCGGCGAAGCGGTCGCCGCTCTCGCAGATCGGCCCGACCACATCGCAGCGTTCGACCGGCGCGTCGCTGGCCGGCTCCTCCACCGGGATGATGCCGTGATAGGCGTCGTACAGGCTGGGCCGGATGAGGTCGTTCATCGCCGCGTCGACGATCACGAACTTCCGGCTGACCCCGGCCTTCACGTTGATCACGCGCGAGACCAGCAGGCCGGCATTGCCGACGATGCTGCGCCCCGGCTCGACTTCAATTTTCGTGCCGAGCGGGCTGATGACCTCCTTCACCAGCGCAGCGTATTCCTTGAGGTCGATGGTCGCCTCGTCGCGATAGGCGATGCCGACGCCGCCGCCGAGGTCGATGCGCTCCACCGTGAGCCCGGCCTTGCGGAGGGTCTGCGCCAGCTCGGCGATCTTCAGGAAGGCGGCGCGATAGGGCGCGATGTCGGTCAGCTGCGAGCCGATATGGACGGCGAGGCCGACGATCCTGATGCCCTTCATGCGTGCGGCGGCGGAATAGAACTGGGCGGCCTGCTCGATGTCGATGCCGAACTTGTTCTCGGACTTGCCGGTCGAGATCTTGGCGTGGGTCTTGGCATCGACGTCCGGATTGATGCGCAGCGTGACCGGCGCCTTGACGCCCATCCGCGCCGCCACGTCGTTCAGCGTCTCCAGCTCGCCGAAGCTCTCGACGTTGAACTGGTAGATGCCGGCTTCGAGCGCGGCTTCCATCTCCAGCTCGGTCTTGCCGACGCCGGCGAACACGATCTTGTCGGCCGGCACGCCGGCCTTCAGCGCGCGATGCATCTCGCCCACCGAGACCACGTCGGCGCCGGCGCCGAGCTGGCCCAAGGTGCGGATCACCGCCTGGTTGGAATTGGCCTTCAGCGAGTAGTAGATGCCGACGCCGAGCGCGCCGAGGGTCTTCACATAGGCCTGGTAGTTATCCGCCAGCGTGGCGGTGGAATAGCAATAGAAGGGCGTGCCGACCGCCTCGGCGATGCGCCGCACCGGAACCTGCTCGACGTGCAGCTCGCCGCCGACATAGGGGAAGTGAGTCATGGAAAGCCGGCCTAGTTGCTGAACACGCCCGTCTGCGGGTCGGTGGACTTGGGATACTTGCTCGGGAACTGGTCGGTCTGACCCGGCGGCAGGACCGGCGCGCCCTTGCGGCCGCACGCCGCCGGCGCCAGGGCCAGGGTGCCCAGCAGCAGAAGCAGAATTGTGCGCGCGAGAACCGAACGCATTCCCCCTCCCCCGACACGGGGGAGGGCTGGGGTGGGGGAAGCGAGCGAAGATTCCATGCAGAGGAGACGCGGCTTCCCCCTCCTCGATCCTCCCCCAGTTTGGGGGAGGAGGTTTTCGCCGATACGACGCTCCCGCCTCATTTGAACCGCTCCCGCGCGTCCTTGATGGCGCGCCGCACGTTGTCCGGCGCCGTTCCGCCGAAGGAGGTCCGGCTCGCCACCGATTGATCGACCCCGAGGACGGAGAATAGCCCATCCGTGATGCGCGGCTCCACCCTCTGCATGTCCTTGAGCGACAGGTCCTGCAGGCGGCAGGTCTTGCTCTCCGCCAGGCGCACCAGCTCGCCCGTCACGTGATGGGCGTGACGGAACGGCATGTTCAGCGTGCGCACCAGCCAGTCGGCAAGGTCGGTGGCGGTGAGGAACCCGCCGTCAGTCGCCTTGCGCATGCGCTCCGCATTCACCGTCATGTCGCGGACCATGCCCGCCATCGCCGCGACGCTCAGCGCCATCGCGTCGCTGGCGGCGAAGGTCGGGGCCTTGTCGTCCTGCAGATCCTTGCCGTAGCTGAGCGGCAGGCCCTTGACGATGATCAGCAGCTGCGTGAGCGCGCCGACCACTTGCCCGACCTTGCCGCGCACCAATTCTGCGGCATCGGGGTTGCGCTTCTGCGGCATGATCGAGGAGCCGGTGGTGTAGGCATCGCTGAGGGAAATGAAGCGGAAGCCGTCGCTCATCCAGATCACGATCTCCTCGGCGAGGCGCGAGAGATGCGCGCCGAGGATGGAGAGCGCCGACAGATATTCGAGCGCGAAGTCGCGGCTCGATACGCTGTCCATCGAGTTCGCGGTGGGCCGGTCGAAGCCGAGCGTCTTGGCGGTCGCATGCCGGTCGATCGGAAACGGCGTGCCGGCGAGCGCGGCGGCACCCAGCGGGCACTCGTTCAGGCGCTTGCGGCAATCGGCGAAGCGGCCGAGGTCGCGGCCCAGCATCTCCACATAGGCCATCAGGTGGTGACCGAACGTCACGGGCTGCGCTGGCTGCAGATGGGTGTAGCCCGGCATCACCGTCGCCGCTTGCTCTTCGGCACGGTCGAGCAGAGCGTGGATCAGGTCCTTGAGCGCGACCGACAGCTCGTCGATCGCGCTGCGCACCCAGAGGCGGAAATCGGTCGCGACCTGGTCGTTGCGCGAGCGCGCGGTGTGCAGGCACCCGGCGGCATCGCCAATCAGTTCCTTGAGGCGCGATTCCACGTTCATGTGGATGTCTTCGAGGGCGGTCTGGAACTCGAACTTGCCCTGGTCGATCTCCTTGCGGACGCGCGTGAGGCCGTCGGCGATGGCATCGCCGTCCGCCCGCGTCAGAATGCCCTGCTTCACCAGCATGGCGGCATGGGCGAGCGAGCCTTCGATATCTTCCTTGTACAAGCGCTTGTCGACGTCGATCGAGGCGTTTATCTGCTGCATGACCGCAGCCGGGCCGGCGGCAAAGCGGCCACCCCACATCTGGCTGGCGCCGGATGACGTATTCTTTTGGCCGGCGGGTTTGGAGGGTTTCTTGTCCATCGCGTGCGAATTTGTCCCCGAGTGCCCCCGACTTGTGACGGACGGGCGCGGCCCGGTCAAGCGGGGCGGGGAGCACTGCCGATGAACAGGATTCTCATGATCGCGATCGCCGCGGTCCTGGCGGTCATCGGCGTGGTCGGGGCGCTCACCATCCAGCAGCCGCAGAAAGCCGGCACCACCGCCACGGCCCCGGCGAGCAAGTCGCCGGTCAGCCGCTTCGCGCCGATCGAGGGCGACTTCGGCATGGTCGCGCCGGTCGACGGCAAAGGCGAGCCGGCCGACATGGCGCCCTATCGCGGCAAGGTGCTGCTGGTCAATCTGTGGGCGACCTGGTGCGCGCCCTGCATCAAGGAGCTGCCCTCGCTCGGCGCGCTGCAGCAGGAGCTGGGCGGCGACCAGTTCCAGGTCGTCACCATCGCGTTCGACGAGCGCGATCCGGCGAAGATCGAGTCCTTCCTCGCCCAGCACGGCGCCGGCAACCTGCCGGTGCTGATCGACCGCGACCGCACCCTCGAGAAGGTGGCTGAGGTGAGCGCACTGCCCACCAGCCTGCTGGTCGACCGCGACGGCAAGGTGAAGGCGATGGTCACCGGCGATGCCTGCTGGAACAAGGGCACTGCGCTGGCAGCGGTGAAGGCCTTCATCGCCGACGGCACGGTCATGACGGACGAGCTGGGCACCTGCGAGTAGCAGTCACGCGCATGCTCACGCGAACATCAGTACCAGCACGCCCAACGCGACCACGATGACCCAGGCGCTCGCCACCACGTGGCGGCCCTCAATATGCTCGCTCAGCACTTCGCGATAGGATTCGAACGGCAACATGGCGCAGCCTCCACAATGTCTCTGTCCGAAAAGGCGTCTGCCCGAGTCCCGAAATGCTCCAGGGCGACAGAACAGAGATAGGCTGATTGAGCGCGCCGCGCTGTGAAGCGGGTCACGCCATATTTATTCCCGATTAAGAACCCGAGTCCTAGGCGCTAAGCGCGCTTTCGCGGCTTGGACGCTGCGGGCTTGGCCACCAGCGCCTCCCATGCCGCCAGTGCCGCGTCGCCGACCTGCAGCATGGATTCGCGCGAGGCACCGTCGCGGGCGCGCAAAGACAGGCCCTGCATCACGGTCATGAAGAAGGCGGCGATGGCTTTGATGTTGGCGTGCGCCGGCACGTCGCCGTCGGCGATGCCGCGCTTGATTCGTTCTTCGAGCGCGGCCTGGATCTCCTTGCGACGCTGCGCCAGGTATTGGTGGATTCCGCCATGCTCGGGCGCGGCGTTGCTGTCGCCCAGCACCAGCAGGCAGCCGCGGCAGCCCGATGGATCGGTGAGGTTCGCGACGCTGCGCTGGAGCATGGCCTCGACCGCGCCCCGCGCGGTCGTCTGCTCGGCGAGGGTGCCGCGGGTCTTCTTGTCCTCGGTCGCGAGATAGAGGTCGACGGCCTCGCGGAACAGCTGCTCCTTGGAACCGAAACAGGCGTAAAGGCTGGGCGAATTGATGCCCATGGCGTCGGTCAGCACAGCCATCGACGCACCCTCGTAGCCGAACTGCCAGAAGGTCTTCATCGCCGCCTGCAGGGCGGCGTCGCGGTCGAAGCTGCGCGGGCGGCCGCGGACGACCATCCGTTCTCCTTAATTCTGTGTCGATTAATACATAATTCTCTTGACTCCCGATTGCAAGCTCCCTACGTGTTTTATGTAACGGTCAATACAGAAATGGAGCTAAGCAATGTCGAGGCTGAACGGTAAAGTCGCGATCGTAACGGGCGCCAGTTCGGGGATCGGCCGCGCGACGGCCAAGCTGTTCGCCGCCGAGGGCGCCAAGGTCGTGGTCGGCGCCCGGCGCGAGGCGGAGCTGAAAGAGCTGGTGCGCGAGATCCGGGCGGCGGGCGGCGAGGCACTGGCCCTCGCTGGCGACGTGCAGTCGGAGCTGTACGCCAAGAACCTGGTCGCGGCAGCGGTCAAGAGCTACGGACGGCTCGACGTCGCGTTCAACAATGCCGGCACGCTCGGCCCGATCGGACCCAGCGCCGAAGTCGCCGAAGCGGACTGGAACCAAGCGCTCGCGGTCAACCTCACCAGCGCCTTCCTCGGCGCCAAGCACCAGATTCCGGAGCTGCTGAAACAGGGCGGCGGCTCGATCATCTTCACGTCGACCTTCGTCGGTCATACCGCCAGCTTCCCCGGCGTCGCGGCGTATGCCGCGAGCAAGTCCGGCTTGATCGGCCTGACCCAGACCCTGGCATCGGAGTACGGCCCGCAGGGCGTGCGCGTGAATGCGATTTTGCCCGGTGCGGTCGACACGCCGATGTACCGCGCGTTCAACGATACCGAGGAAAAGCGCACTTGGCTCACCAACCTGCATGCGCTGAAGCGCGCGGGAAAACCGGAGGAGCTGGCGCGCTCGGTCCTCTATCTCGCGTCCGACGATTCGGCATTTGTCAGCGGAACGGCGCACCTGATCGACGGCGGCCTTTCGATTACGCGCACCTAGAATGCGCGCGATATCACGGCCACCGCGCGGTGGCCGTCGCTTTCAGCGTTCGATCGGCAGCTCGAATTGAAGCACCTGCGCCGCTCCGCGGCGCGACGGCTTCGGGCGGCCCGTCAGGCCGCGCCCCGCAAGACCGCAGGCAGAGAGGATGCGCTGCGAGCGGACGTTGGCCGGATCGGTGACGGCGACCAGCCGCCGCAGCGACGGGTGGCCGCTGACATGGCGCAGGAGCGCGATGACCGCTTCCTTCATGATACCGCGACCCCAGTGCGCGCGACCGAGCCAGTAGCCGAGCTCGCCGCGCCCTTCGCCATCGATGTCGACGGAGACCGTGCCGAGCGCCTCATCGGTGCCCTTGTCGGCGATGACGAACATCGTCGGATGAGCGGTCGCGTGATTGGCGCGGACGATCGCCATGAACGTCTCGCCGTCCTTGCGTTCGTAGGGGAAAGGCGGCAGGGTCAACCATTGCTGGACCTCCCAGTCGCACAGGTCCCGCATGAAGTTGTCGATATCTTTCGGCTCCATCGATCGGAGCCTTAGCCGGTTGGTCGCGATGATCAAGGCTGCCTCCTTCGACGCCGCAGCATAGCACCGCCGATGGCGTCGGGCGATGTTCAGCCCCCGGCTGTCGGAGCGGGGAACTGACCCAGGCGTATCGTGTTCTTTTGCTGTCAGGGGAACTGTCTGGGAACGTCTATGGGCAGCAATGGTACAGAACAGCACGCGCCTTCTGATCGTCGATGACGACCGGCACTTCGCGCAGGAGCTGAGGGTGGATGCCGAGCGGCTGGGGCTCGCGGTGGAAACGGTCCATGAGCCTGTCGCATTCTCGGGCGTCCTCACCAGCTGGAAGCCCGATATCATCGCCATGGACCTGGTCATGCCGGATACCGATGGGCTGGAGCTGCTGCACGCCTGCGCGCGGCATGCCTACGAGGGCCAGCTGATCCTGATGAGCGGCGGGTTCGAGCTTTATCTCAACATGGCGCAGGAGATCGCAACCCGGCACGGCCTGCGCGTCGCGGCCAAGCTGCCCAAGCCGCTGCGGCCGAAGCAGTTCGCCTATCTCCTGATGTCGATGATTCCGTAGCGGACCACCTAGGCCAGTCCCGCTAGGTGAGTCCCGGGCCCCAGGCGTCGGATAGCACGAATCCCTTGGGGAACGGATCGCCCGCGTCCACGCGCAGTTCTTCCCGGCCGTAGATCCAGGCCTGCCCGGTGATGCGCGGGACGATCGCCGGCCGGCCACCGACAGTGGCCTCGGCGATCGCTTCGACCGTGAACTCGCCACCGATGATGGAGCGCGAGCGCCGGCTGTCGCCGACCTTCACGGCGCCGCGCGCATGCAGCACGGCAAGATTGGCGGAGCTGCCGGTGCCGCAGGGCGAGCGGTCGACGCGGCCGGCGGGCAGCGTGGTGCAGGTGCGGATGGCGCCGTCGGGCTCGATGCTGCGGAACATCACGTAGGCGATCTCGGTCATGCCCGGCAGCTCCGGGTGGCTGACCGGCACCTGGCGGCCGATGATCGCCTTCAGCGCGATGCCGGCATCGGCCAGGGCGCGCGCGTTCCTGGGATCGATCGCCATGCCGATCTGGTCGACGTCGACGATCGCATAGTGGATGCCGCCGAAGGCGATGTCGGCCTTGATGGTTCCCCAGTCCGGCGTCTCGATCCGGCGGTCCAGCGCTTCGACGAACGCGGGCACGTTGTCGATGCTGACCGACAGGCAGCGGCCGTTCTCGCACCTGGCCCGCGTGGTGATGAGGCCGGCCGGGGTATCGAGGCGTACGATGGTTTCCGGCTCGCGCATCGGAACACGACCGGTCTCCAGCAGGGCGGTCACGGCGCAGATGGCGTTGCTGCCGGACATCGCGTGCGCGCGGTCCGCCTGCAGCACGATGAAGCCGGCATCGGCATCGGGGCGCGTCGGCGCCGTCAGCAGGTTGACCGTCATCTGCGCGCTGGCGCGTGGCTCCAGCGCCACGAACCGCCGCAAGCTGTCGTCGACCCGGTTGATGTGGTGCATCTTGTCGAGCATGGTCGCGCCCGGAATCTCCGGCGCGCCGCCGACGATCACCTTGCCGATCTCGCCCTGGCAATGGACCTGGACCAGCTCGAGCGCGCGCGGCCAGCGCATGGCGTTACGCGTTGTTGGCGCCGGCGATGACGCGCGCCAGCTCGCGCTTCTCCGGATCGCCGAGCGGCAGCAGCGGCCGGCGCGGCTCGCCGACCGGAATGCCCATCAGCTCGCAGCCATATTTCACCCTCTGCACGAACTTGCCGGATTCCAGGTTAGTCATCACCGGATAGAGCCTCTTGGCGATCGCCTGCGCCTGCTCGAGGTTGCCGGCGGCGAAGGCGTTGTAGAACTTCACGCACGGCTCGACCAGGCAGTTGGCCGGGCCGCAGATCCAGCTGGTGGCGCCCCACAGGAAGAAGTCGAAGGCCTGGTCGTCGCTGCCGCAGGACAGCTGGTAGTCCGACGCATAGCGCTGGTTGATCTCCAGCGCGCGCAGCAGGTTGCCGCTGCTCTCCTTGATGCCGATGACGCGCTTATGGCCGGCGAGCGCGTCGAGCACCTCGAAGCCGATCTCGACTCCGGCGCGGAGCGGGAAGTTGTAGAGCACGATCTCGACATCGACCGCGTCCAGCACGGCGTTGAAGTGGGCGAGCAGCTCCTGCTGGCTCGGCAGCGAATAGTACGGCGGCGGCAGCAAGACCGCGTCGTAACCCAGCTTCTTCGCCGCTTCGGTATGGCGGATGACGTCGCGGGTCGAGCCGGCGTTGGTGCCGGCGACGAGGATTCCGCGCTTGCCCACGACTTCCTTGACGCAGCGCAGGACATCCCAACGCTCCTGGTCCGACATGGCGTAATACTCGCCGGTCGAGCCCATCGGCACGAAGCCGTGCACGCCCTTGGCCAGGTGATGCTCGATCAGCCGCTCCAGGGTGCGGAAGTCGGTATCGCCCTTGGCATCGAACGGGGTCACCAGGGCTGGCAGGATTCCCTTGAGGTCCACGGCTTTCTCCAAGTAGATCAGTTGGTTGACGCGTCGAATAGTTGTCGACCTATTGTCGACAATATGCTAGAACGAGGTGACCGTCAAGCTGCGAGGCAGGCGCATGGGATCGGACGATTGGGAGAGCAAGCGGGCCAGGGAGCCGGGATGGCGAAGCGTCTACGACTCGCTGCGCACCGAGATCCTCGCCCTGACCCTGGCACCGGGGCAGCTGCTGGACGAGACCAGCCTGGCCGAGCGCTTCGGCCTGTCGCGCTCGCCGGTGCGCGAGGCGCTGATCCGTCTCGCCGCCGAGGACCTGGTGGTGACGCTGCCCAACCGCAGCACGATCGTCGCGCCGATCGACCTCGCCAACTTCCCGAAATATGTCGACGCGCTCGGCATCGCGCAGCGCATGACGTCGCGGCTGGCGGCGCAGCTGCGCACCGACGCGGACCTCGTGACCATGGCGAGCCGCCAGCGCAAGTTCGAGGCCGCGGTCAAGTCGGGCGATCACCTCGCCATGTCGGAGGCCAACAAGGATTTCCACATGGCGATCGCCGCGGCCGGACGCAATCCGTACTTCACCGCCTTCTACGAGAAGCTGCTCGACCAGGGCCGGCGCATGCTGCACCTGCATTTCGAGTTCCTGGAGCGCACCCACGAAGGCTACCTGCTGACGGACGAGCACCACGAGATGCTGGCCGCGATCAAGGCCAAGGACGTCGAACGCGCCGACACGCTGGCGCACGATCACACGCGGCAATTCCGCGACAGCTTCATCGCCTTCATGAAGGAGAACTACGCGACGGACATCGTGCTGGGACAGAGCGCGGCGAAGTAGTCGAGCCAAACGCAGACCTGCTCCTTGAGCTTAGCGTGTTCGCACGGCGGAGCCTTTTTGATTCTGACGGGTCGATTTGGTATGGGAACGCTTATACCTCGCTACCTCGGAACCAGGCCGTCGCCACTATGAATTTCTCTGCGTCTGCAGGCGATGCGAACGGACCGACCAACCTACCGGAATGCCTGTTCTTGAATGTAGTCCCTTCGACCCATTCCTGCTCATCGAGATATGTTTCACCGTTGCGGAATTCCAGCACGTCCGCAGCTCGTTTTCCGTCCTTGCTGTAGAGCTTGAACGCGCTTCGATATTCTTGCCCTTGTATCGGGAACATGCTTATCCGCCGCCTCACGCCAGGTGCTTGCCACGATCCCACATCATGTCTGGCGATCGTTATCCAAGCATGAAAGATGGTGGGCTAATTCGACTCTTACCCCATTTTCCCATTCCGAAACGGAAACGGGCGCCGCGCACGGGATGGCATAGGGGTGGTGGAGCTATCGTTGCATCGTTCCAATGCAACCTACCCTCGCCCCTGGCTGTTTGTCGGGATGCTGTATCGTTAGGAGCAAGTCATGGACGCTCACACACTGAAACCCGCCCCCACGCTCGCCAAGCAGGGCAAGACGCCATTCCCTGGCGAAAGCGATGCTTATCGCAAAGCACGTGAGGCTCTGCTCGCGGAAGAGATCGAATTCCGCCGCCACATGACGCGGCTCGCCGAACAACGCCGTGCGCTGCCCCCTGGACCAGTCATTACGAAGAACTATCGCTTCAAGGACGCGAATGGCCGCGATCTGGGCTTGATCGACCTGTTCGGCATCCACGACGCGTTGGTCACCTATTTCTGGATGTTCGGACCCAAGCGCGAGCGCCCGTGCCCGATGTGCACCAATTGGCTCGGCGCCGTGAACGGGAATGCCGCCGATATCAAGCAGTGCGTTGCGCTAAAGATTCTCGGCCGCAGTCCCGTCGAGCGGCAACTCGCCTTCGCGGTGGAGCGCGGCTGGCGGCATCTCGACTTCGTTCAAACGGTCGGGGACGACTACGCCAACGACCTGGGTTTGATCAACGCCGACGGCTCGGAGAATCCTGCGCTGGCCGTCTTCAAACGCGACGGTGACAAGGTGCGGCTCTTCTGGGCGACCGAGATGACCAAGGAAATGGCCGATCCAGGCCAGGACCCGCGCGATGCGCCGGACATCGCCTCGCTGTGGTCGATGCTCGACCTTACGCCTGGAGGACGCGGGACCGACTGGTATCCGAAGCTGAGCTATTGAGACGCAACGCCACCGCGTTCCCAGCTAGCGCGTCGGGACCGGCTTGTCGCCCGAGTAGTCGTAGAAGCCGCGGCCGGTCTTGCGGCCGAGCCAGCCGGCTTCGACATATTTCACCAGCAGCGGGCAGGGGCGGTATTTGCTGTCCGCCAGGCCTTCGTAGAGCACCTGCATGACCGCGAGGCAGACATCGAGGCCGATGAAGTCGGCGAGCTGCAGCGGACCCATCGGATGGGCGGCGCCCAAGTGCATCGCGGTGTCGATGCTGTCGACCGTGCCGACGCCCTCATAGAGGGTGTAGATCGCCTCGTTGATCATCGGCTGCAGGATGCGGTTGACGATGAAGGCCGGGAAGTCCTCCGAGGTCGCGGTGATCTTGCCCAGCTTCTCCGCCAGGATCTTGGTCGCGGTGAAGGTGTCGTCGTCGGTGGCGAGGCCGCGGATCAGCTCCACCAGCTTCATCACCGGCACCGGGTTCATGAAGTGCATGCCGATGAACTTCGACGGCCGGTCGGTGACGGCGCCGAGGCGGGTGATCGAAATCGAGGAGGTGTTGGACGCGACCAGCGCGGTCGGCTTCAGGATCGGACACAGCGCCTTCAGGATGTCCTTCTTGACCTGTTCCTTCTCGGTCGCGGCCTCGATCACCATGTCGCAATCGCCGAGGACGTCGATCTTCTGCCCGGTCTTGATGCGGCCGAGGGCCGCCTTCTCGTCGGCGGCACTGATGAGGTTGCGCTTGACCTGGCGCTCCATGTTGAAGCGGATGGTCTCCATCGCCTTCTTGAGCTGATCCTCGCTCACGTCGACCAGCTGCACGTCCAGCTTGGCGAGCGCGCAGACATGGGCGATGCCGTTGCCCATGGCGCCCGCGCCGATGATACCGATCTTGTCGATCATCGCGACCTTGCTTTCCTGTTGCCCAGCTCCACGACCTTCACCGTCCGGCATATACTTGAACCTTGTCACTTGGAAAGAGCCTGTTCCAGCTCTGGAATGGCCTGGAACAGGTCGGCGACCAGGCCGTAATCGGCGACCTGGAAGATCGGCGCATCCTCGTCCTTGTTGATGGCGACGATGACCTTGCTGTCCTTCATGCCGGCGAGATGCTGGATCGCGCCGGAAATGCCGACGGCGATGTAGAGGTCCGGCGCCACGATCTTGCCTGTCTGGCCGACCTGGTAGTCGTTGGGCACGAAGCCGGCATCGACCGCCGCGCGGCTGGCGCCGACCGCGGCGCCCAGCTTGTCGGCGACCTTGTCGAGCATGTGGAAGTTGTCGCCCGACTGCATGCCGCGGCCGCCGGAGACGACGATGCGCGCGGAGGTCAGCTCCGGCCGCTCGGACTTGGACAGCTCCTGGCCGACGAACTTGGCGAGGCCGGTGTCGCCGGTCGCCGAAGCGGTCTCGATCGTGGCGGAGCCGCCGGTCGCGGCCACCGCCTCGAACGCGGTCGGGCGGACGGTGATGACCTTCACCTTGTCGGTGGACTGCACGGTCGCCAGCGCGTTGCCGGCATAGATGGTGCGGGTGAAGGTGTCGGCGCTCTCGACCGCGCTGATGTCGGAGACCTGCTGCACGTCGAGCAGCGCTGCGGCGCGCGGCATCACGTTCTTGCCGGTCGCGGTGGTCGCCGCCAGCACATGGCTGTAGCTGGGCGCGAGGGCGACGATCAGCTTGGCGAGGTTCTCCGCCAGGCGGTTGGCATAGGCGGCATCGTCGGCCAGCAGCACCTTGGCGACGCCGGGGATCTTGGCTGCTTCCTCGGCGACGGCGCGGCAGTTGTGGCCGGCCACCAGCAGGTGGATGTCGCCGCCGATCTTCTGCGCGGCCGGGATCACATGCAGCGTCGCCGACTTCAGCGCCGCATTGTCATGTTCAACGAGAACGAGGTTGGTCATGGTTCAGGAATTCCCAGAACAGGATTGCAGGAGCGGTCAGATGACCTTGGCTTCGTTGCGCAGCTTGTCCACCAGCTCCGCCACCGACTTGACCTTCACGCCGGACTTGCGCTTCGGCGGCTCCACCACCTTCAGGGTCTTGAGGCGCGGCGCCGGATCGACGCCGAGCGCCTCGGGCGTCAGGGCCTCGATCGGCTTTTTCTTCGCCTTCATGATGTTGGGCAGCGAGGCATAGCGCGGCTCGTTGAGGCGCAGGTCGGTCGTCATCACCAGCGGCAGCTTGACCTGGATGGTCTCGAGGCCGCCGTCGACCTCGCGCGTCACGTTGGCCGTGCCGTCGCCGTTGATCGCCAGCTTGGAGGCGAAGGTCGCCTGCGCCCAGCCGAGCAGGGCGGATAGCATCTGGCCGGTCTGGTTGGCGTCGTCGTCGATCGCCTGCTTGCCGAGGATGCAAAGCTGCGGCTGCTCCTTGTCGACCACCGCCTTCAGCAGCTTGGCGACCGCCAGCGGCTGCAGCTCGACATCGGTCTGGACGTGGATGCCGCGGTCGGCGCCCATGGCGAGGGCGGTGCGAATGGTTTCCGCGCACTGCGTTGGGCCGAGCGAGACCGCGATCACTTCGGTCGCCTTGCCGCCTTCCTTGAGGCGGACCGCTTCCTCGACCCCGATCTCGTCGAACGGGTTCATCGACATCTTGACGTTGGCGGTCTCGACACCCGTGCCGTCCGCTTTCACGCGCACTTTCACGTTGTAGTCGACCACCCGCTTAACCGCGACCAGTACTTTCATCTTGCTATGCTCGGCTCGAAAGAATCGTTGTCCCTGACAGATGCAGGAGCCGGCCTGCAACGGCCGTTTCTATCCCGTCTGCCTCATCCCCTGAAGGCTTGCGATCATGCCATGGAAGGAAGTCTGCCAGCAGGGCATTTCGCAGTCGCACAATAGGGTTACCCCATCCTGGTGTCAACGCAGCCAACCCGGCTTGCCCAAATCCGCCGGGAAGCTGCTATTTGGCGAAGTTTCAAGCGGCTAGCGCCGCCTCCGAGACGCCATGCCGCACCTGCGCAATGGGATAGACGGCGCGCCTTCACTTGTTAAGACTGCCGGCCGACTGATCGTCTCAACCGACCGACCCAACCCATGAGTCATCGTCTCGCCCTGTTCGACTTCGACGGCACTCTGGCCGACAGCCAGGACTGGTTCCTCGGCATCTTCGACCAGGTGGCGGACCGCTTCGGCTACCGGCGGCTGGCGCCCGGCGACCGCGAGCGGCTGCGCGGCTTGGACACCAAGGCGATCCTGCACGATCTCGGCGTGCCGACCTGGAAGCTGCCCATGATCGCCAAGCATGTACGCGAACTAGCGAGCCGCGACATCGACCAGATCAGCCTGTTCCCCGGCGCGGCGGAGATGCTGGCCGACCTCAAGGCGGGGGGTGTGGAGGTCGCGGTCGTGAGCTCGAACGACGAGGGCAACGTGCGCCGCGTCCTTGGGGCGGCCGCCGCAAGCATCGTGCACTTCGCCTGCGGCGCAAGCCTGTTCGGCAAGGCGGGGAAGATCCGCGGTGTGCTCAAGGCGATGCGCGCGGACAAGCGCGGCGCGATCCTGGTCGGTGACGAGACCCGCGACGCGGCGGCAGCGCGCGATGCCGGGATCGATTGCGGGCTCGTGGCGTGGGGCTATGCCGATCCGAATTTTCTGCGCTCGCTCGCGCCGACATTATTCTTCGAGCGGATGGAGGAGATCGCGCCGGCGCTTATCGGTTAGCGCCCGGTTTCCACAGCACGTCCTTGGCGCCTTTGTCGTTCTCGTAGCGGGCCAGCACGAACAGGTGGTCGGAGAGGCGATTGATGTAGCGGATCGCGGCGGGGTTCACCGGTCCCTGCTCGGCGAGGCGCGTGATGTCGCGCTCGGCGCGGCGGGCGATGGTGCGGGCGAGGTGCAGATACGCGGAAGCGGCACTGCCGCCGGGCAGCACGAAGGAATTGAGCGGCGCCAGCTCTGCGTTCATGGCGTCGATCTCCTGCTCCAGGCGCTCGACCTGCGCGTCCACGATGCGCAGGCGGTCCTTGGTGCCTTCGCCTGCACGGTTGTCTTCTGGCGCGCACAGATCGGCGCCGAGGTCGAACAGGTCGTTCTGGATCCGCGCCAGCGCCGCATCGGCATCGCCGCTGGTGTGGAGGCGCGCGATGCCGATCGCGGCATTCGCTTCGTCGACTGTGCCGTAGGCTTCGACCCTGAGGTCGTGCTTGGGCACGCGCGTGCCGGTGCCGAGCGAAGTCGTGCCCTTGTCGCCGCCCTTGGTGTAGATGCGCGTAAGCTTGACCACGGGATCTAGCCGGACCTGTAGGCGTAGACCGCCAGGATCAGGCAGGCGATGGTCGCCAGCTGGAACATGACGCGCATGCGCATCAGCTTGTTGCCGTATTTGCGGTTGAAGTCGCCGGCCTTGCCCATGGAGACGACGCCGACCATCAGCGAACCGAGAGTCAGCAGCGCGAAGAGTCCGGTCAGGATGAAGAAGAAGGTTGCCATAGCTCGGACTATATCGGCTTGCCAGTTGGCGGCACAGAGGTAAGTTGGCGCGGGAGTTTCGTAAGTAAGTCCCTTCTCCCCTTGCGGGAGAAGGATGCGGAGCCTTAGCGAGGCGCGGCCGAGCTTAGGCGAAGCTGGATGAGGGGTGGCGCACCGCGAGGTGCGCGCGCTCGTTAGAGCGCAGTGTGCGATGAGCGCTCACGCGCTGCGCGCCCGTTGGCGCGACCCCCTCACCCAGCTCCGGCTAAGCTCACTCACGTTCGCTAAGCCTGCGCAGCCCTCTCCCGCGAGGGGAGAGGGGTATTTGGTGAAGGAGGAATTGTGAAGCAGGTCGCATTGCGCAACGGGATACGCGTGCCGGCGCTGGGGCTCGGCACCTGGAAGATGGGCGAGGACGTGCGCCAGCGCGCGCAGGAGGTGCGGGCGCTGCAGACCGGGCTCGACCTCGGCGCCACGCTGATCGACACCGCGGAGATGTATGCCTCGGGCCGTTCGGAGGAAGTGGTGGCGGCGGCGATCAAGGGCCGGCGCGACAGCGTCTACCTGGTGAGCAAAGTGCTGCCGCAGAATGCCAGCCGCGCCGGCGTGGCGAAGGCCTGCGAAGCCTCGCTCAAGCGGCTGAAGACCGACCGCATCGATCTCTACCTGCTGCACTGGCGCGGCGCGGTGCCGTTCGGCGAGACCATGGCGGGGTTCGATGACCTGATGCAGTCCGGCAAGATCGCGGGCTTCGGCGTCTCCAACCTCGACCTCAAGGAACTGCAGGAGTGGCTGGCGGTCGGCCGCGCCGACAAGACGCTGGCCGACCAGGTGATGTACAGCATCGGCCAGCGCGGCATCGACTTCGACCTGCTGCCGTGGTGCCTCGAGCGCAAGGTCGCCGTCATGGCCTATTGTCCGCTGGCCCAGGGCGACATCCCGCGCAAGCCGGTGCTGAAGCGCATCGCCGACCGCCACCGCGCGACGCCGGCACAGGTCATGCTGGCCTGGGTGATGCGCCACGAGCACGTGATCGCGATCCCGAAATCGTCGCAGCCGGAGCGGGTGCGGGAGAACGTGGCGGCGGCGGACATCGTCCTGTCGGCCGAGGACCTGATGGATCTCGAGCGCGAGTTTCCGGCGCCACGGACTCCGCAGCCGCTGGCGATGACCTAGAGCGCCAGGGAGGACGGGTCGTGAGACAGGTCGCACTACGGAACGGCACGCGCGTCCCGGCCCTGGGCCTCGGCACTTTCAAGATGGGCGAGGACGTGCGCACGCGCGCGCAGGAAGTGCGGGCGCTGCAGACCGGCCTCGATCTCGGCGCCACGCTGATCGACACCGCGGAGAAATATGCCGACGGCCGCGCCGAGGAAGTGACTGCTGCGGCGATCAAGGGCCGGCGCGACAACGTCTATCTGGTCAGCAAGGTGGTGCCGCAGAATGCCAGCCGCGCCGGCGTGGTGAAGGCCTGCGAAGCTTCGCTCCGGCGGCTGAAGACCGACCGGATCGATCTCTACCTGCTGCACTGGCGCGGCTCGGTGCCGTTCGCCGAGACGATGGCGGGGTTCGACGACCTCGCGCAGTCGGGCAAGATACTCGGCTTCGGTGTCTCCAACCTCGACCTCAAGGCCTTGCAGGAATGGCTCGCGGTGAGCCGCGCCGACCGGACCCTGGCCGACCAGGTGCAGTACAGCATGGGCGAGCGCGGCATCGACTTCGACCTGCTGCCCTGGTGCCTGCAGCGCAAGGTCGCGCTGATGGCCTACTGCCCATTGGCGCGGGGCGAGGTTCCGCGCAAGCCCGCGCTGAAAAGGATCGCAGAACGCCATCGCGCGACCCCGGCGCAGATCATGCTGGCCTGGGTGCTACGGCACGAGCACGTCATCGCCATCCCGAAGTCATCGCAGCCGGAACGGGTGCGCGAGAACGCCGCTGCGGTGGACATCATCCTGTCGGCCGAAGACCTGATGGACCTCGAGCGCGAGTTCCCGGCGCCCCGGACACCGCAGCCGCTGGCGATGGCGTGAGGAACCAACTGCCGGCGTCGGCTCTTCCTTGATCAGAGCTTGTTCAAGGAAGAGATATGCGCTGGTCGTTGGTGGTGTGGTCTATCGTCTTGGCCGGTTGCGGCAGCCCGGTCGATCTCCTATCCGGCGTCGACGGTGACTCCGACGCTGTTACGGTCGAAGCGGACAGCGCCCCGCAGGCGGCGCCGATGGCGCTGAGCCACTGCTCGCACTATGACCGGGC
>DATEOK010000164.1:0-2353 GCA_035274225.1 Dongiaceae bacterium | reverse complement strand
CTCCGCAACACGTGCCCCATCGAGGTCGGCGACAGCGATCAGGTCGGCTGCCGGATGGTCGTGGAAGACGCGCGCGTGCCGGCTGCCGAAGAAGCCCAGCCCAATGACGCCGACCTTGAGCCGTCCGGTCACGGACGAGGCTCCGGGATTGTCCAGCCACGGAAGTCGGCGATGAAGGCGGCAAGTTCGCTGGTCACGGCGGCGAAGAACGCCTTCCCGGCTTCGGGACTCGCGAATGCCGGGTCGCCCAGCGTACCGGTGGGCGAAAGATCGCCGAAATCGTGATACAGCCGGATCGCCTGTGCGCCGAGCAGGTCGGTGGTGAGGTAGCGCGATCCGGGGTTCGGATAGCAAGTCTCGGCCCGTTCGATCTTCACCAGCTCCGGCCGGATGTGCTGCACCATCGAGGTCTCGAACTCGCAGGCATGGCCCATGCCGCCAGGCTTCGACTTTCGCAGCTTGGCGATTGCGTCGCGAGCCAGGGCGAAATAGGTGAGGGCGGCGATGCGCGCCTTGCCGTAATGCGCGTTGCCGAGAGTCGAGGCCAATACATCGATCAGCCCATTGTTGCCGCCGTGGCCGTTGACGATGAGGATGCGCTGGAAGCCGTGCCGCACCAGGGACGCGACGACGTCCTCCGCCAGCGCCAGCAGCGTCTCGGCGCGCAGGGTGATGGTGCCCGGAAACCGCATGTGATGCGCCGAGAAGCCGTACCAGGGCGGCGGCATGACGACCGCGTCGCCGCTGGCTTCGGCCGCGGCGCGCGACACTGCTTCGGCCAGCAAGGTGTCGGTGCCGAGCGGCATGTGGTTGCCGTGCTGCTCGACCGCACCGAGCGGCAGAATGACCACGGTCCGCTCGCGATCCAGCGCGCCGATCTCGGCGGAGGTCAGTTCTTCCCAGCGCATCGTCGCACCATGAGTCGGGCTCCCAGCTCGTGAACGGGAGGGATACCCGTCCACCGCCCGCAGCGCCAGCGGCGACCGGCCGGCGGACTGGGGAGCATCGCCCTTTGTTCTACAAAATGGTTGCAATTGATCTAAAGTGGTCCATAGAGTCCAACCAGCAGGGGCGGGTGTCAACAAAGAACTACAGCGCCAGCCCCTGCGGCCCTGGGAGGGGCCGATTTCTGCGAGAAAAGGGAGGAAAGCATGAAGCGCAGCACGCTCCTGGCCGCTCTGGTCCTGACGTTTGGTCTGGCCGCACCGTCCGCGCAGGCCGAGGATCTTACACTGGAATTCGTCGTCTGGAACTATTCGCTCGAGACCATTCAGGACAATGTCAAGAAATTCGAAGAGGCCAATCCGGGGATCAAGGTCAAAGTGACCGACTACGCCTGGCCCGACTATCACGACAGCCTGATCCTGCGCCTCAAGGGCAATACGCCGACCGACGTCGTCTATGGCGGCCAGGACTGGTTGCCGGCCTGGGGCGCCGCCGGACTGATCGCGCCGCTGGACTCTGTCGCGCCCAAGGGGACGGTCGAGGAACTGTCCAAGGACATCGCCGGCTTCGCGCTGACCGACGTGACCTATGACGGCAAGGTCTATGGCCTGCCGTACTACTCTGACACAATCAGCTTCATCTACAACAAGAAGATCCTTGCCGATGCCGGCATCGCGGTGCCCACGACCTGGGAGGAGGTGACCGCGGCCGCCGAAAAGCTCAAAGCCGGCGGCATGGATAAGCCGATCATCTACGAGTACAACCAGGAGCTGCCCAACTTCTACGATGCGTTCGTGGCGCAGTCCTATGGCCGCGGGGCGCAGCTGTTCGATGCCGAGCTCAATCCGCTGTTCGCCGATCCCAACAACGGCGCCTACAAGCAGTTGCAGTGGATCGCCGACGCCTACTCCAAGGGCCTGGTCCAGTCGGACAACCACGAATCCACCATCATCCCGGCGATGAACACCGGCAAGCACGCCTTCACGATCGTCTATACCTACGTGCTCGCTGCACTCAACGACGCCGCAACCCAGCCGCTCGCCGGCCAGTTCGCGCTGGCGCCGATGCCGGGCGAGACCCACGCGACGCTCGGCTTCGCCAAGTCGTACGTGGTGACCGCCAAGACCGCGGCCGATCCGGTCCGCGCCGAGGCCGCCTGGAAGTTCGTCAACTTCATGGCGGGCAAGCCGTACACCGTCGCCAAGCGGTGGGCGGTGGAAAAGGGCCTCGGCTTCGGCCAGCTGCCGCTATTCGAGGATAAGGACGTGGTCGCCGCCTGGGGCAAATGGGCCGACGTCGGCGCCCTCGGCAAGCAGGCCTCGATCGCCAAGTCCGGCACCTACACCGAGTTCTCGTCGGTGTGGTCCGCCTATTTCCGTCCGCTGCTCGCGCAGGCGATGGTCGGCGA
>DATEOK010000163.1:0-6919 GCA_035274225.1 Dongiaceae bacterium | reverse complement strand
CCTTTCGAGGAGAGAGGACAATATGCAGCTACCGCTGCGGCCGCCTCTCAACGACCGTAGCGATAGAGATCGGTCCCGTTTGCTTCCAGCCATTCGCGCGCACTCCGCACGCTGTGGCATATCTCGCCGCACAGCTTCCAGAAACGCGGACCGTGATTCATTTCCCTGAGGTGCGCGACCTCGTGCGCGACCACGTAGTCCATCACGTGGCGCGGCGCGAGGATCAGGCGCCAGGAGAAGGAGAGGACGCCGTCGGTGGTGCAGCTGCCCCACCTGCTCTTGGTGTCGCGCAGGATGACGCGCTTGACGCTCTTGCCGAGCTGCTCGGCCTTGGCCATTGCGCGCGCCTCGATCTCGCGGCGCGCCTCGAGCTTCAGCCAGTCGGCGACCCGGCGCGAGACATGCTCCTCGTGACCGGCGACATGGATCTCCTGCTCTTCGCACCACACCACCCCGCGCGCATGGGCGCGATGACGGATGCGATGGGGGATGCCAAGGAATGGAATCACGGAGCCATGCGCGAACGCGACGGTCTCCGGCAATTGATCCAATCTTTCTTCGATCCACTCGCGGTTCTGTAACGCGAACCGCTTACCCTCATGACGCGTCGTGCGTTTTGGTAGCACCACCACGATGCGCGAAGCGCCGTAGTCGAGACGCAGGATGATGCGCCGCGCGCGCCGGTTCTCCTGGAACACCAGCGGCACCGAACGCTGCTCGAAATCCATCAGATGAAGATCGGCGGCCTCTGCCATGCGGCGCCGCGTCGCCGTGCCTGAGGGGCGCGGCGCTTTTCGTATTTTTCCCCGGTTTTCCAAGGCTTTCGGCATGACCACCCAAGGCAAACGACGCGCTCTCGAGGGTCAGCATAGGGCCTCGGCTCCGATGCTTTCAACCACTTACGCCTTTTTTCTGGCGCGCGTTTCGGAGTGGCCGGATCGCGACTTTTCAGCCGCGATAAGAGCCTGTTTTCGCTTAATTCCCCAAGCGTAGCCACCGAGATTTCCGTCATTACGCAAAACACGGTGACACGGGATGGCGATCGCGACCGGGTTGTTGGCACAGGCATTGCCCACGGCGCGGACGGCCGCCGGGCTGCCGATGGCGGCGGCCACTTCGGCGTAGCTGCGGGTTTCGCCGACCGGGATTCGCCGCAATTCTTCCCATACCCGGCGCTGGAACGCGGTCGCCCGGATATCCAGCGGCAGGGTCTCGTGCGGCGCCTCGCCTTCCAGCCGGAGCAGGATCTCCTCGAGGTACGGCTCGAGCGCCTCGTCGTCGCGGTCGATCTCCGCCTCGGCGAACTCCGATTTCAGCTGATGGACCATCGGCTGTTCGCTGGCGCCGAGTTGCACCCGGCAGATGCCGCGCGGCGTCGCCGCCACCAGCACCAGGCCGAGGGCGCAGGCCGCGATGCCGTAGTTGATCTGCTGGCCCTTGCCGCCCTTGGCGTAGCTGGCCGGTGTCATGCCGAGGGCCGCGGCCGCGCGCTCGTAGACGCGGCTCGACGAGCCATAGCCCGCTTCGAAGGTTGCGCCGGCGACGCCGACGCCGCTCTTCAATCCCTTGCGCAGCCGCTTCATGCGCAGCGCGTCATCGTATTGCCGCGGGCTGACGCCGAGCACGCGCTTGAACTGGCGCTGCAGGTGCCAGGGGCTGATGCCGGTATGGTCGCTGAGTTCCTTCAAGGAGACCGGGCCATCGGCCTCCGCTTCGGCGCGCTGCTCGATATACGAGGCGGCTTCGCGCACGGCGCTTACCATCTGTTCGGACATGTCGCTCTCTCGTCTGCTGCGGTTTGACATGACCGATACCTAAGGCTTCGAGAGGCTTCCTGCTATCCGAGGCTTGCGCACAAAAAGCCCAGCCAAATCAACGCTTTGCGGCGCGCTTGTTGGGCCAATTGACGATGTGGTCCTCGAGCTCGCCGGCATCCTGCTCGTTGATGATCCGGCCGCGGCCGGAGATGCCGGCGCGATGCACGGCATTGCGGTCGCCGCACTTGAGGTAATGCCAGTCGTAGAGGTCCTTGCCGTCCGCCACCAGGCGATAGGCACAGGTGTGCGGCAGCCAGCGGATCTGCTTCACGTTGCGCGGCGTCAGGACCACGCAATCCTTCACATATTGATGCCGGGTCTTGTAGTGCTTGCATTGGCAGCTGTTGGTGTCGAGCAGCTTGCAGGCGACGTTGGTGAAGTGCAGCTCGTCGGTCTCGGTGTCGATGATCTTGTTGAGGCAGCATTTGCCGCAGCCGTCGCACAGGCTCTCCCACTCGGACTGGGTCATCTGGCTCATCTTCTTGGTCTTCCAGAACGGCTGTTCGCCATCCGCCATCGCACGACCTGCGGCATCCATTGCAGCGCGCACTATAGCCGCTCTCGCGGGTGATGGCGAATGGACTAGGCCGCGCCGAACGGCTTGATCGGCGCGCCGAGTTCGTAGAACTCGGTCCCGCTCGCCGTGCGGAGCAGCAGGTAGCGCTTGTCCAGCGTGGGGTAGTCGAGCACGTCGAGTGGCTTGTCCTCCCCGCCCATGAGATACACCAGCTCGTCCCCGAACGGATTCTTGAGGAGATGCGGCACCGACGGCGTGGCAAAGCCCATGAAGTCGCCGGGCCCGACCTCGTGGCTCTCGCCATCGATCTCCGCGACGCCATGGCCGGACAGGATGTAGACCCACTCCTCCTCCACCATGTGGGCGTGATAGGCGAACGAATCCTTGCCCGCCGGCAGCCGCGCCAGCGTGACGTGGGCGCGGCTCATGCCGGCCATGCGCGACAAGCCGGCGCCGATGAACTCCGAATTGGGATTGAGCCGCTGCTTGAACGGCTTGCCGCGCGCGGCGATCTCGCCGGCCTTCCACAACACTTTGCGGGATGTGTCGCTCATGATCCGTCTCCCTGCCAATCCGCGATGCGGGTCCAGATGCTCTCGTAGTCAACAGGCAAAGCGAGTTCATCGACCGCGACGCGCGCGGTAAATCCGCTGGCGACGTTGGTGTAGCGGTAGTCGCGCTCGCCAAGCCGTTCGTAGCGCTGCAGCGATGGCTCCACCGAAAGCGCCGGGAACTTGACCCAGGCACAGCGGATCTCCGCCGCCTGCCCGATCGCGAGACCGAGGCGCCGGATCGCGAGCGCATTGGTCGACGGCGTGAGGCCGAGGTCGGGCTCGGCACATCCATCGAGCGCTGTGTCCTGCGCGCCGTCGACCAGCCAGCCATCGCCCGCGCGCTCCAGCTTCAGGTGCCGTGTCACATCGCCCATCCTCTGTTCGATTGCGACGGACTGCGCCGACCAGGCGCGATTGCAGATAAGGTCGTAGCGGACGATCAGCGGCACGCCGTCCTGCGCAGCGGTGACATGGCCGGCGATGATGAACCCAGCCGGTGCACTGGTGACGACACATTCCTCGAACGAATGGTCATCCAAATTGCGCCGCCAGATGACGCGGCGGATGGTCCTGGAATCGTGCATCGCAGAATCCTAACCGCGAGCGCGCGGCACAGCTTGGCAAAAATTGCGGTCGGCTAGTCCGGCGGCAGTCCGCCTTGCTTCGCGTCCTGCGGCCAGTCCGCCGGGAGCTTGACCCATGGATGGCGGCAGGAATCCCAGACCGCGGAGGTCGGCGGCGGAAAGCTGGGGTCGGCGAAGTTGCCGGCCGCGACGCCGATCTCGTCGGGCGCGAATTCAGCGTACCAGTACACCGTGCTGCCACAGACCGGACAAAAATAGTTGTCGAGCCAGCGTCCCGCGTCGGAGGAGCGGCGCCACAGTGTTGCCCTGCCCTCTATCGAGAGGCACGCGCTCTTCGGCCAATAGGTCGAGACGCCGAACACGCTGCCGGTCGACTTCTGGCATTCGAAGCAATGGCAGAGCGTGACGTCACTCGGGTCGCCCTGCATGGACAATTTCAGTTGGCCGCAGGAACAGGAAGCGGTCCGGACCATTGATTCCTCCTGAGTTGGCCGACGTGGTCTGGGGGAGATTCTACTCTCATTTGACAGTTCGAACCCGATCGCTGCGGCCGGCGCATGTTGGGCCTTGAAGCCCGCCTGTTTATCGTCCTAACATCAGCACGCCTCACCGATGTCGGGGACGCTCCTGGCGGGGGCAAAGCGGGACTTGCATGCGGATCGGTCACCGGGTTCGTCCCGCGGCACGGGCCCACGCGGCAACATCGCAGGCGTCATGGCGACTGTCTTAGCCACCAACCAACGTGTTGAGAGCGAGAAGTCGACGGTCACACATGCCGTAGCGGTCCTGCTGGTCGCTTACGTGCTTGTCGGCATCTGGCTGCTGGCCGCAGGGTCATACGACTATCCCATCCTCCACACGATCCTCGACACCGGCGTTGGGTTGACCGCCGCCGTGCTCGCGGCCCTGCTGTGGGTCATGGGCCGCCATGTCGGCGTGCCGTTCCTGATCTGGCTTGCGATCGCATTCGGCGGCGCCGC
Source organism: Dongiaceae bacterium (assembly GCA_035274225.1). Taxonomy (GTDB): domain Bacteria; phylum Pseudomonadota; class Alphaproteobacteria; order Dongiales; family Dongiaceae; genus Dongia_A. The sequence goes on along the minus strand of DATEOK010000163.1, from coordinate 2,467 downwards.
ACTGTTGCATCTGATTCACGTCCTCGTCGTAGCGGAGTGGCCCGGCGGTCTCGCGTCTGCGCCGGCGGCGGAACCCCTGACCGCCGCGACTTGGGCATCCGGCGCCTATCTGCTGCCGCTCGCGATCGGCGGGTCGCTGTGGATGTTCGCGGCGAAGAAAGCCAACACCCTCGGTTTTGCGGTCGCCGTGCTGATCGCGGCGGCTGCGCTGTTCGCAATCTTCCAATGGCTGCCGCCGCAGGCCGAGCAGTCGCATTTCGGCGTCACGCGGCCGATGCTGCTGCTGACGCCGCTGCTGTGGCTCGGCATCGCGATCCATTGCTGGCGCGGACGCGCGAGCGACCGGATGTTGCGCGCGCTGGCCTGGACGGCGCCGGTGCTAATCATCGCCAACCTGGTCATGCTCTATGCGCAGCGCGACGGCGATCCGCCGTCCATCGTCGCGCATCTCGGCCAGCTGGTCGGATATCTCATTCTCCTGCTGCTGTTGCTGAAGCTTGCCTCGGTCGAGATGACCGAGCGCGTCCGGGTGGAAAGCCAGCTGGCGCAGCTGATCGACGAGCAGGAGCGGCGCGTGCGCGAGCGCACCGCGGACCTGGAAGCGGAAGTGGCGGTGCGGCGCGAGGCGGAAGAGAATGCGCAATCCCAGCTGCAGCGCCTCAACTTGCTGCACCAGATCACGCGCGCGACCAGCGACCGCAAGGATATCCACAGCATCTATGACGTGGTGGTGCGCAGCCTGGAGGAGCAGCTGCCGGTGGATCTATGCTGCCTCGCGCTCTATGACGCCGGCGCCCATGCGCTGACAATCTCCAAGGTGGGACCTCGCGGCACCGCGTTCGCGCGCCAGCTCGGCCTCACCGAGCGCGCGCGCGTGGCGGTCGACAGCGATGCCTGGACCCACAGCATCCGTGGCACGCAGGTCTCCGAACCGGATACCAGCCAGGTTACCTCGCCCCTGTCCCAACGCTTCGCCGAGGCGGGCCTGCGCTCGCTGGTGGCATCGCCGCTGAAGATCGAGGACCGCGTGTTCGCGATCCTGATCGTGGCGCGGCGGATGGCGCAGGGCTTCAGCAGCGGCAAGTGCAAGTTCCTGCGCCAGCTCGGCGAGCAGGTCGGGCTCGCCGCCCACCAGGCGCAGCTCTACGAAGCGCTGAAGCAGGCCTATGACGACCTGCAGCAGACCCAGCATGCGGTGATGCAGCAGGAGCGTCTGCGCGCGCTGGGCCAGATGGCAAGCGGCATCGGCCACGACATCAACAACGCCTTGTCGCCGATTGCGCTGCATACCGAATCGCTGCTGGAAAGCGAGCCGAACCTCAGCCAGCGGGCGCGCGAGTCGCTGCAGACCATCCAGCGCGCGATGGAGGGCATCACGGCGACTGTCGCGCGCATGCGGGAATTCTACCGGCCGCGCGCCGCGGAATCGGCGCAACAGCCGGTTCAGATCAACACCATGGCGCTGCAGGTCATCGACCTCACCCATGCGCGCTGGGACGGCATGCCGCGCGAGCGCGGCCATGTCATCACCGTGCGCACCGACCTGGCCGCCGATCTGCCGGCCATCCCCGGCATCGAAAGCGAGATCCGCGAGGCCCTGGTCAACCTGGTGCTGAACGCGGTGGATGCGATGCCGAGCGGCGGCACCGTCACGCTGCGCACCAAATTGCTGCCGGCGCCGCACGGCGCCAACGCGGGCTATGTCGAGGTCTCGGTCGCCGACACTGGCATCGGCATGAATGACGAAGTGCGGCGGCGCTGCATGGAACCGTTCTTCACCACCAAGGGCGAGCGCGGCTCCGGCCTTGGCCTCGCCTCGGTCTATGGCGTGGTGCGCCGCCACGGCGCCGAAATTGATATCCGCAGCGTCCAGGGCCGCGGCACCACCGTCTCGCTGATCTTCCCGGTGCCAGCCGCGCCCGAAGCGCCGGCAGCAGTGACGCCGCCGCGCCGCACGCAGGCTGCGCCGGAACGCTTGCGCCTGCTGCTGGTCGATGACGATCCCTTGTTCCTGAAGTCGCTCGGCGACCTGCTGGAGGCCGACGGCCACATGGTGACCGAGACCAGCGGCGGCCAGCAGGCGATCGATGCGTTCCGCGCCGCGCTACAGCGGAAGGAACCGTATTCCGCCGTCGTCACCGATCTCGGCATGCCCTATGTCGACGGCCGCCGCGTCGCCGCCGCGGTGAAAGAGGGCTCGCCCACCACACCGGTTATCCTGCTCACCGGCTGGGGCCAGCGCCTGATGTCCGACGACGACTTCCCGCCCAACATCGACCGCGTCCTCACCAAGCCGCCCAAGCTGCGCGAGCTGAGGCAGACGCTGGCGGAGCTGTGCAAGCCGGAAGTGCTGCGGTAGTAACTAGGCCTACGACCGTCGATCCCGACCGGCCACGTCTCTTCCCGCCCTACAATTTGACGTAGAGGATTTTGGCCTCATAAACTATAATTTGCATAGCTTCTCGGG
>DATEOK010000162.1:0-2163 GCA_035274225.1 Dongiaceae bacterium | reverse complement strand
AAGGCATGGAAGCTTCCCCCCAGAAGATCGGATTTGACGTGCAGACCATGGACTTCGCACGCCGGCACAAAGTGCTGGCCGGCATCGCCATCCTGACGACCCTTGCCCTCGCGGCCTGCGGGCCGGGAGAGCCGGTGGCGGTGGCGGACGCTGAAGGCACCGTGGTCGGCCAGAGCCCGGCTGCCGAGCAGGAGAGTTGGACCGCTACCGGCGCCTATCTCGCCGGCACCGTCGCGTTCGAACAGAAGGACATGCAGCAGGCGGCCGACCTGCTGACGCTGGCGCTGGGCGACGACCTCGGCAACGGCGTGCTGGCGCAGAAGGCGCTGGTCGCGCTGATGAGCGACGGCCGGATCGAGGAAGCGATCAAGCTCGGCCACCGCATGCAGGATGCCGGCATCCGCTCCATCCTCATCAGCCTGGTGCTGGTGCAGGAGCAAGCGCGCAAAGGTGACTACGAGCAGGCGCTGAAGCTGTCGCGCGAGCTGCCGGACGACCGGCTGATGCAGGTGACCGCGCCGATGCTGCGCGCCTGGCTTGCGGTCGGCGCCAAGGGCAAGGATGCGGGCATCGCCGAATTGAAGCCGCTGACCGAGATCGACGGCGCGCAGATGCTGGCGAAGATGCAGACCGCGCTGATCGTCGATCACGCCGGCGACAGCAAGAAAGCGGCGGCCGATCTGCTCGGCGCGATCGACGAGGGCGTCGACATCCCGGCGCAGCTGGCGGAGTTCTACGTGACGCTGGCGCTGCGCGACGGCGACAAGAAGGCCGCGCGCGCGATGGTCGAACGCTATCGCACCCAGGCCCAAGGCCGCGGCGAGGATGTCGCCAGCGCGATGGAGCGCCAGATCGATCAGCCCAAGCCGAAAGGCCCGCTGGTCAAGGATCCCCAGCAGGGCATGGCGATCGCCTACACCCAGGTCGCCATGGAGCTGATGGCGGACGACTACAACGGCGATGCGATGTGGCTGACGCATCTCGCGCTCGATCTCGACCCCAAGCTTGACATCGCGGCGCTGGCGCTGGGCGATCTGCATCGCCAGGCCAATCACCTGGACCAGGCGATCGACGCGTACAACCAAGTGCCGGAGGACTCGATCTTCCGCCGCCCCTCGCAGCTCTCGATCGCGGAATCCTATCGCCGGCAGGAGAAATACGCGGAGGCCGAAAGTCTGCTGCGCAAGCTGATGGACGGCGACAAGACCGACATCTCCGCCGCCCAGCAGCTCGGCCAGTTGCTGCGCTCCAACAAGAAGTTCGAAGAGGCGGCGAAGGTCTACGGCGTCGCGATCGACCGGCTCGGCACGCTCGAGCCGGAAGACTGGCAGCTGTTCTACTATCGCGGCATCTCCTACGAGCGCGCCAAGCAGTGGCCGCCGGCGGAGAAGGACTTCCAGAAGGCGCTGGAGCTCTCGCCCGACGAGCCGTACGTGCTCAACTATCTCGCCTACACCTGGGTCGAGCGGCGCGAGCACCTGGACCAGGCGCTGAAGATGCTGGAAAAAGCGGTCGGCCAGCGGCCGGAGGAAGGCTTCATCATCGACTCCCTCGGCTGGGCGCATTTCATGCTCGGCCGCTATCCGGAAGCCGTCGAGGAGCTGGAGCGCGCGGTCGCGCTGGCGCCGACCGATCCGGTGCTCAACGATCATCTCGGCGATGCCTATTGGAAGGTCGGACGGCACCAGGAAGCGCGCTTCCAATGGTCGCGCGCCTTGAGCTTCGATCCGGAGCCGGACCAGGCGCCCAAGCTGCAGCAGAAGCTGGATCAAGGCCTGGTCGACGCCGTCGAGAGCGAGCCCAATGAACCCAAGGCGCAGGCCGGCAGCACCGAATCCGGCGGCTGAGCCTTAGCGCAATCTCCAGTCTGCGGTTCCGCCTGCCATGCTCGCGCGCGCCAAGGTCAACCTCTACCTGCACATCACCGGCAAGCGCGCCGACGGCTATCACCTGCTCGACAGCCTGATCGTGTTCGCCGACACCGGCGACGAGATCGCGCTGTCGCCGGCCGATCGGCTTTCGCTCAGCATCGACGGCCCGTTTGCGGCCGGGCTCGGCGCCGGCTCCGATAATCTGGTGCTGCGCGCCGCGCATGCGCTGCAGGAGATCACCAACGCGCGCCGCGGCGCTGCCATCCGCCTCACCAAGAACCTGCCGGTGGCA
>DATEOK010000161.1:0-6977 GCA_035274225.1 Dongiaceae bacterium | reverse complement strand
TCCGCCGGATAGCGAAACTTCGCGCCGTCGTCGAAATCCACTTCGAGGGCCTTCTCCGCCTGCTTCAGCCGGATCTCGACCGGCCAATGCTGCGTGCTGAGATCTTCGTGCTTATCGGTTGTCATGGAACGGCAGCTAGTTTGCCGCCAGCTCGTCGTCGGTCAGCTGGCGTGCTTCGTCGACCAGCATGATCGGGATGCCGTCGCGGATCGGGTACGCCAATCCCGCGCCGCGGCTGACCAGCTCCTGCTTCTCGCGATCGTAGATCAGCGTGCCCTTGGTCAGCGGGCAGACCAGGATCTCCAGCAGCTTCGGGTCCACGGCGAAAGCGGTGCGGTCGGTTGTGCCGTCGGTCATGTCAAAATCCTCAGGGCGAACCCCTCAATGCAAGATGCGGTCCGGCGATTGCCGGTTGGCGACCGCGAGCTCGAACAACGCCGTCATCATCGCCGTCAGCTGCGCGAGGTCTGCGCATTCCAGGAGGCTCTGCTTCTCCTCCGGCGAGAACGGCGAGAGCATGGCGAGCGAGACCAGCAGGTGATCGTCCGGCGCGCCCTTGATCGCATCCCAGTCGACCTTCAGCTGCTTCTTCTCGACATAGGCCTTGAAGGCGGCGAGGAACTCGCCCTTGGCCGCCATCTCGAAATCCTTCTCCGCCATGTCCTCGGCGAACGGCGCGAAGTCCGGCTCCGCCATGCGGAAGCCGTTCTCGTGCAGCGGCAGCTCGCGCTTGATCCCGAAGCGGATGAGGCCGCTGAGGGTGATGAGGTAGCGGCCCTCCTCGTTCTCCTGGAAGGAGGCGATGCGGCCGGCGCAGCCGATGCGCTGCACCGCCGGGCGCGCGGCGGGATCGAAGTTGCGGTCCGCGCCTTCCTCCACCGGCTGTACCATGCCGATGAGGCGCGTCGGCTGCAGCAGGGCATGACGCGTCATGGCAAGGTAGCGCGGCTCGAAGATGTTGAGCGGCAGGCGGCCGCCCGGCAGCAGCACGGCGCCGGTCAGCGGAAAGATCGGCAGCGCCGCCGGCAGCTCCCTGTAGCCGGGATCGAAGGGGCCGAGTGAGGTCGGGCCAGGGCGCATCGTTATCGGCGCATGCGCGACTAGCTGAACAACAGCGAGGACAGGCGGCGGCGTGCGCTCAAGGTCAGCGGATCGGTCGGGCCCATCGCCTCGAAGAACTTCACCAGCTCCTTGCGCGCCGCTTCCTCGTTCCAGGCACGGTTGAGGCGGATGATCTCCAGCAGCTGGTCGACACCGCCCTCGCGGTCGCCGCCGGCGAACAAAGCCTGGGCCAGCGCGAAGCGCGCCTCGAAATCCTTCGGGTTGGCATCGACACGGGCGCGCAGCTCCTGCGACTGGCCGGCGGCTTTCTGGCCGGCTTCCGCCAGCTCGATCTGTGCCCGCGCGCCGGCGATCGCCGGGTCGTTGGCTTGGGCTGCGGGCACCTGGGCCAGGAACTTCTTGGCCTGGTCGAGTTCGCCGACGGCGATGCAGCAGCGCGCCATGCCGCCCAGCGCTTTCACGTTGTCCGGTTCATGCTCCAGGATCTGCGCGAAGATCGCGCTGGCGGCCTCGTGGTCGCCTTCCTTGAGCGCCGCTTCGGCATGCTCCAGCGCCTCGTCGATCGGCGAGGGGCCCTGTTCGCCCGCCCCGAGCTTGGTCAGGCGCTGGATGAACTGCTTCAGCGCGCTTTCCGGCTGGGCACCGACGAAGCCGTCGACCGGGCGGCCCTGGAAGAAGGCATAGACCGCGGGGATCGACTGGATGCGCATCTGCGCCGCCAACTCCTGGTTCTCATCGACATTGATCTTGACCAGCTTGACCGCGCCGCGCGCGTCCTTGACCGCCTTTTCGATGATCGGGCCGAGCTGCTTGCACGGGCCGCACCATGGCGCCCAGAAATCGACAATCACCGGCACCTGCATCGAGGCGTCGAGCACGTCGGCCTTGAACGTGGCGGTATTGGTGTCCTTCACCAGGTCGCCGGCCCCGGTGCTACCTTGTGCGCCATTACCGGCTCTGCCCGGCTTGCCGCCGCCAATCAACTGATCCATTTCACTCAACTCCAAAAAAAATCCCTGATCTTGGCCGTTAATTTGGCCCTTCGGCGGGCCCGGATCAAGCCGGGGTCCCGGTTTCAGCCGAGGTCCAGGAGGTCCGGCTGGTGCCCCTCGGCCTCCAGGAATTTGACCAGATCCTGGGGGGTGAGGGCGGTGGTCATGGTGTTGACCAGCGGATGGGCGTTCACCGGGTTGAAACCCATCAGGTCGCGGTCCAGCACCACTTTCACCTTGCGGTCCTTGTCGTTGATGATGCCGAACGGCGTCACCGCGCCCGACAAGACCCCGAGGTATCGCAGCAGCCGGTCCGGCGAGCCAAAGGACAGCTTGCCCGCGCCCAGCTTCTCGCCCAGCGCCTTGAGATCGATGCGCTTGTCCTCTTCGGCCACCACCAGCCACATCTCCTCTTTCTTGTTGCGGAGGAACAGGTTCTTGATGTGGCCGCCGGTCAGTTCGCCGCGCAGCGCCTTGGCCTCTTCCACGGTGAAGACAGCCGCATGTTCATGGTTCTGATAACTGATGCCGAGCGCCGTCAGCCGCGCCAGCAACTGCTGGGGCGAGGTCGGGAGCTGGGGCGTTTCGGCGGCGGGTGCGGCGGCGGACTGCGTGGATTGGGTCATGGGGGAGGCGGACTTTCCTTCGGCAAATCGAGGCGCTGAGATAGCGAAGGACGCCGCCGAAAGCCAGCCCCATCGCCGGTGCCGGGACCCGATTCGGCGCCCAAGTCCTTGAAAGGACTTGAAATCGGAGGCTTGCAAATGCGTCTCTGATCGCTATGATGCGCGCCGCCCACCGACGGAGCGCGGGCGTAGCTCAGGGGTAGAGCACAACCTTGCCAAGGTTGGGGTCGAGGGTTCGAATCCCTTCGCCCGCTCCAAATTTCCAGACATCACGATACGCCGTGCGCCCATTCTCCGGGCGCCGACAACCTGTTGCCGCGATCTCCCGGTATGATCCTTCGACGAACCGCGCTTGCTTCCCGCACGGGAAGGCGGCATGGCGACGCGACCTAGAGGGGGAATCATCATGGCAAGCACCAATCCGGTTTCCACGGTCTTCTTCGATCTCGGCGCCACGCTGGTGGACGCGATCGTCAATCCTGACACCTCGCTCAAGGCCTTCAAGGTGCTGCCCGGCGCCCGCGAGACGCTGCAGGCGCTGAAGAAGAAAAAGATCAGGATGGGCATCATCTCCGACAACGGCAGCCATCCGCCCGCCGCCGTGCGCAGGGCGCTGACCGGCGCCAGGCTGCTGCCGTTCTTCACCAAGACGCTGACCCTGCTGTCGAGCGAGGTGCGCCTCGACAAGACCTCGCCGGCGATCTTCCGCCTCGCGCTCGACCGCGCCGGCGCGGTCGATCCCAGGGAATGCATGTTCTGCGGCGACGATCCGGACGAGCGGCGCATGGCGCGCCTCGCCGGCATGCGGACCAGCCGGTCGCCGGAACTCGCGCTCGAAGCACTCAACCGCAGGCCGCCGGCAGCGCTGAAAGTGCCGGGGCTGAAGGCCTGCGTCGCGGATTCGAAGGCGGCGTACGCGGACCTGTCCACCGGGCCGGCGGAACCGCTCGACTTCGCGCAGCTCATGCGGCGCCTGGAGGTATCGAAGCTCAAGCTGCCGCCGCTCTATCGCCAGCATTGCGCTGAGCCGTTCATCAGCCAGCTGCAAGGCCTCGGCGCAGACGGCTTCCGGGAGGTGATCCGGCGCGACGAGACCCGCGAGAACGAAGCCGGGCTGATGTTCGACATCGCCCAGGCAATCCTGCAGAACGGCGAGGGCTTCGAGGCGATCGCGACCGATGCCTTCGAGGAAGTGGTCAGCGACCTCTATGACGGATTCCTCAGCGCGGAGGATCGCGCCGGCATCAAGCCGCCGGACACCGGCGCGCTGGCGCCGCTGGTCAAGTGGGGCGATCCTGAATCCGGGCCGTACACCTGGCCGATCGACTCGACCCTGGCGTTCGGGGTCGAGGCCGCCATCGTCAACATGCCGCCATCGAACGCGCGGCTTGGCCTGATGGCCTGGACGTCGCTGTCGCACGAGGCGGCGGGCCACGACATCCTGCATGCCGACGAAGGGCTGCAGGAAGAGTGCAAGAGCAAGGTGTTTGCCGCCCTGCGCAGCGCGCGGATCGGCTGCGGGCTCGATGAATACTGGTCGGAGCGGATCGACGAGACGGCGTCCGATGTCCTTGGCATCCTCAACATGGGGCCGGCGGCCGGCATCGGCTTGATCGGCTTCTTCCGCGGCTGGAACGCCACCGTCGGCGCAGCGCGGCTGAGCAATGTCGGCGAGCTCGATGATCCGCACCCAGCCGATATTCTGCGCGGATTCCTCGGGGCCTCGACCGTGCGCCTGCTGAGCTTTGCCGGTGCGCCGGACTGGGCGGACTTGATCGAGCGCGAGACGGAAAAGGACGTGACGGATATCAAGATCGGAAAGGTTTCGATCTCGCTGGACCGGGCCAAAGAATCCTGCGAGATCGTCGCAAAGACCCTGGCGGCCTCGCGCATGTCGTCACTCAGCCAGCATGCCTTCATCGAGATCCAGAACTGGCGGGACGAGGACGAGATGATCGTGCAGGAGCTCGAGACCGCCTTGCTGAAGGGCGCGGCGATCAGCGCCAGCCATGCGACCGGAATCTACGCCGCCCACGTCGTCGCGGCGGCGGCGATGGCGGCGCTGGCGGGCAAGGCGGAGGTGCCGGTCCTGTTTGCGCGCATGCTCGACGTGCTGAAGCGGATGCACGACCGGAATGCTTCATGGGGGCCGCTTTTCATCGCCCATCCGGGCGACATCGCGCGCCACTATTTCCGCACGCCGCGAAAAGCCGCGTGATCAGCCCACGCGCCGCCATGTCAGCGTCCGGGTGACCGGCGTTCCGTCGCCTGCGTTGGTGTCGAGCGTGATAATGAGCGCGTCGCCGTCGACCTTCATCGCGCGCGTGAGGACGGCGCCGACATGCTCGCGCGACAGCGCCGCGGTCAGCCGTTGGGTCACCGTGCCCTTGTTGTCGTCGATGACATAGGTGCCGAAATAGGCATCGTAGCCGCCTTGCGCACGGCTGTTGTTCCGGGCGCCGCTCGGGCCGTCCGGCACGTCGATGGAGCGGTCGCGCCGCATGAACTGCGCCGCGAAGTTGCCGCCGCGGTCGTAGATCAGCAGCGCATGCGGATCCTCGCCGAGCGCGGGTTCCGGCCGCCGCTCGCCGGCCGCCGTCACGTCGATGCGGGACAACAGCTGCCAGGTTCCGGGAAGCGTGGCGGACAGCGGTGTTCCATGCATTGGCTTGGACATCGAGCGTCTCCGTATCGTCCCGGCTCCGATTATCGGATGCCCGCGCCGCCGCGCAATAGCCATTCCGGGGGGCACCGGAAGCAGGCTATAAGAACAGCCTCAAAGCCGGCCCAGATGCATGACATGACGTCCGATCGTGCCTTCGATCTTTCCGCCTACCTCGCCCGCATCGGCTATGACGGGCCGCGCACGCCGACACTGGAAACGCTGCGCGCGATCCAACTGCTGCATCCGCAGGCGATTGCGTTCGAAAACCTCAATCCGCTGTTGGCAATCCCGGTGCGGCTGGACCTCGAGTTCCTGCAGGAGAAGCTGATCCGCTCGCCGCGCGGCGGCTATTGCTTCGAGCAGAACGGCGTGCTGCTCCACGCCTTGCGGGCGCTCCAGTTCCGCGTCACCGGACTCGCCGCGCGCGTGGTGTGGAACCAGCCCGACCCTTCGGTGACGACACCGCGCAGCCACATGGTGCTGAAGGTCGACCTGGACGAAGGCACCTATATCGCCGACGTCGGGTTCGGCATGAGCCCGACTGCGCCGCTACGCCTGGTGCCGGATATCGCGCAGGAGACGCCGCACGAATCCTTTCGCCTGCTCGATAAGGACGGCCTCTACACGCTGCAGTGCGACCTCAAGGGCCACTGGACCTCGTTCTACCTGTTCGACCTGCAGGAGCAGGCGCCGATCGACTACCAGGTCGCGAACCACTATGTCTCGACTTGGCCGACCTCGCATTTCGTCACCTCGCTGATCGCGGCGCGCGCGACCGCCGACGGGCGCTACGGCCTGCGCAACAACAAGCTCTCGATCCATCAGCGGAGCGTGGAGAGGGAGCAGCGGGTGCTGACCAGCGCCGCGGAAATCTCCACGGTGCTCAAGGATCTGTTCGGCGTCGTGGTGCCGGACGAATCAGCCTTCGCCGCCAGGCTGGCGCGGCTCGACTGGCCGGATTTCTCCGCCAGCTGAGCCGCTTGCATTTAGTTGGGTTGCTCGACCGCGTGGATGGTCAGCGCGTGGCTGCTGCCGTCACGCGCTGTCCAGCCGATGGACTGGCCCTTGGTTAGCCCGATCAGCGCGGCACCGACCGGCGTCAGCACCGACACTTTGCCGGCTGCGATGTCGGCTTCCGGCGGAAACACCAGCGTCACGCGCTTGCGATCGCCTTCGGACTCGAATTCTACCATCGAGCCCATGCGCACGACATTCCGCGGCACCGCGTCGTCGGCCACCACCTGCGCGCGGTCCAGCTCCGACAACAGTTCCTCTGCCGTATCCGGCACGGTGTCGAATGCGGCGTTCGCCAGGCTGGTCAGGCGCGCATGATCGGTGCCGCCCACCACGATCTGCGGCAGGCGCTGTGTGTTGTGCAATTGCTTTTCCATGGACTCTCCTTGGCCCGCCTCCATCGAGACGGCGCTCTTGTTCTCCTTGTGGTGATTTGCACCGATGCCATCGCGCCCCCGAAAAGTCTGAGGGCGGAAATACTGTGATGGGAACCGCCCCCTGGCTCGGGGGCGCACAAATGCCGAGCCGGGGGCTAGATGCCCACCATCAGGATGTCCCGCTTCGGGTGCGATGTGCTCAGCTTGCTCATGAGGGAAACATGGCCTCTCTCGACGAAAT
>DATEOK010000160.1:0-30108 GCA_035274225.1 Dongiaceae bacterium | reverse complement strand
CGCCGATCTCCACCGGCACGCCGCGCAGCTTGATCAGGCCGCCCAGATAGAAGAAGAACACCACGTCGGTGCGGAAGAAAATCCACAGGTCATGCCCGACAATCCACGCCACGCCCAGGAACATCGCGCCGAGAAGCGGAGCGCGCGTCAGCATCAGCCACAGCAGCGGGCTGACCAGCACGGTCACGAATAGGTCCCGGACAAACCAGAACTGGAAGCCGACCGGATGCTGGGTCACGCCGAACACCGCGTTCAAATACTCCAGCGGGCCGGCAGTGGCGAAATCGATGTTCAGTTCCGCCAGCAGCTTGTTCCCGGGATTGACCTGGAACAACAGCAGCAAGACTGCCAGGAACAGCGCGTTCCAGAACACCAGCGGCAGGTAGAGCGATGAAAACCGCCGCCGGATGCGGCTGCGCAGGCCTGCCGCCGCATCGTCCCGGAAGGAAAAGAACAGCCAGCCCGAGACCATGCTGAGCAGCGGCACGACGCTGAAAAAGAAGAACAGCACGAAGCTCTGGATGAAGGTGGCGATCTGGTTCTGCGCCGGATCAAGGCCGCGGAACGGCGAGATGCGGGCGTTCGGAAACCATTCATAGTGCAGGAATACCAGCCCGACGATCAGGGAGATGCGGGCGAAACTGATCGTCTGCGACAGGGCTTCTTTGGACATGGTCGGCGAATCGCCGCGAATCCGCGCGTGGATCGCGTGTCCTGCTCCCACCACCGCGGTGATCATCCGCTCCATACCCACGCGCAACCCGCCCTCGGCGCCAGACCAGAAGCGCAATGCCGAGCCCGCTGCACGGTTCCCTAGTCAAATTTAAGTGAAACGATGCGAGTGATGCAGGACAGCAACCACGAACCATATTGCGGTCACCACTCGGAACCCCAGCGATGGTCAGGTGTTTTGAACGCTGATTAACTGGTGGCTTCCGGCGATGAGGGCAATCACCCGCCGGGCGTTAACAGAACGGCGCCGCTGAGGGCGCCGTAAGCGTGAGATCGGGGCAGTGGGGCTAAACACGTGCAGGCGCTTATTGCTCACCAGAAGCAGTTTGTCCTCGGCCCCCAGGCCGTCCGGGTCCGTCCGGAATGGGAGGCCTTGCAGCTCGCCGGCGGGCTGATCCTGTCGCTCTGCCCCAAGCTGCGCGCTGCCAGGCTGCAATCCGGCGATGGCAAGGATTATTACCTGCTCGGCCTCGCCGTCCCCGTCGATCGTCCGGACTCGTCGGTCGAACGCACCTTCGCCTCGAAACATTCCTCGGAGATCGAGGAATGGACCGGTTTCTGGGCCGGTAAGTGGGCGCTGATCTCGGCCACGCAATGCTGGCAGGACGCGGCCGGCTTGCTCGGTTTCTATCATCGTCGGACCACCGACGGCATCTGGATCTCCAGCAGCCCGGCGATTCTCGGCGGCTATTTGCCGAATGTCGGGCCCGCCAAACGCCTACCATGGCGGGTCGCCCACGAAAAAGGCATGGACTGGATCCCGGCGCCGCTGACCACGCGCGAGAATGTCTACAAGCTGCTGGCGTTGCGGACCATCGATCCCATCAGCGGCGCGATCCGGCCGGTGCGGTTCTCCGCCGCGCAGGCCACGGCGACCAAGGATGTTCGTCAGCTTGCCGTCACCCTCAAGACCGTGATGGGCAATTGGGGCGCCGCGGCGTTTCGCGAGCGCACCGTCGGCCTGACCGCCGGGTTCGATACCCGCACGGTACTGGCCGCCGCCACCGCCGCCAACGTGGACTTCCACGCCTTCACCGACGTGCACGAGTTGCTGGCCCGCGCTGACCACGATCTGCCGCCGCGCCTGGCGGCAAAGATCGGCATCACCCACCGGTTCCGCGACCACGTGGGGATGGACGGCATCGACATCCGGGCGCGGCAAGCGGCGATCATCGCGCATATGGACCGCGCCATCTTCCATCCTACCGCGGCGATGTGCATCAGCGGCCGAGCGGAGCATATGCATGACGCCGGGCTGACGATCGCCGCCGGCCACGGTTTCGAAATCGGCCGCTGCGCGCATTGGGCGCGCTTCTTCCGCTCCGGCTTAACGGAGCGCGCGCCAAGCCCCGGCGGATTGCTGCGGTCGTTCTTCGCCGCGCGTCCAAGGCCGCTGTCGTTGTGGATGGACGCCATGACGACGTGGCAGCGTTCGCTCGCCGATCCGATTCCGCTCGATCTCGATTGGCGCGATAGGTTCTATCTGGAGCAGCGGTTCGGTGCCTGGGCATCGACGGTACAGCGCACCCTCGACGTGCTGGACGGCACTTTCTTCTACCCGGCGAACTGCCTGTGGATCGCGCACCTGCTGCTGCAATACAGCCCGCGCGAGCGCCGCAAGGGATTCGCCCAGCGCTCGGCGATCGGCTTGCTGGCACCTCCCCTTGTCCATATGCCGTTCAATCCAGAGCCGATCGGGACGCGGCTCAAGCGGCAGCTCGCCTACACCTGCCTGGTCAGCAAGCGCGCCATGCTGATGATGTCGGTGCCCAATCCGTTCAAGTCGAGCGGCGGCAAGGAAATCGCGCCGACCTGATCCCCGACAACGGCGAGCATCTGCGGCCCGCCAACCCTAGGCGTTGACGCCGCGAACAGCTGCGACGACCGCGTCGGTGACCTGCCGGGTGGTGGCGTTGCCGCCGAGATCCGGCGGCACGACCTCGCGCCGGCCGGTGACCGCCGCGATCGCCGCCATCAGTCGGGCCGACGCCTTTTGCTCGCCGAGGTGGTCCAGCATGAGGGCCGCGGTCCAGAACGAGGCCAGCGGGTTGGCGATGCCCTTGCCGGTAATGTCGAAGGCCGAGCCGTGGATCGGCTCGAACATCGACGGATGCTTGCGCGATGGATCGATGTTGGCGGTGGCGCCGAGGCCGAGCGAGCCCGACAGCGCCGCGGCAAGGTCGGTGAGGATGTCCGCATGCAGGTTGGTGGCAACCACCGTGTCGATGCTGGCCGGCTTCGTCACCATGCGCTGGGTCATGGCGTCGACCAGCATCCAGTCGACGGTGAGGTCCGGATAGTCGCGGATCACCTCTTTGCACACCTCGTCCCACAGCACCATGCCGTGGCGCTGGGCGTTGGACTTGGTCACGACGGTGAGCAGCTTGCGCGACCGCGATCGGGCAAGCTCGCAGGCGTAGCGAGCGATGCGCTCGATCCCGGCGCGGGTGAACACCGCGACATCCATGCCGACCTCGATCGGCAGGCCGCGATGGGCGCGGCCGCCGACGCCGGCATACTCGCCCTCGCTGTTCTCGCGCACAATCACCCAGTCGATGCCGGCGCCAAGATCCGGACGCAACGGCCCGATGACGCCGGGCAACAGCTTCGACGGGCGGACATTAGCGTATTGATCGAAGCCCTGGCAGATCGCGAGGCGCAGGCCCCACAACGTCAGATCGTCCGGCAGGTACGGATCGCCGACGGCGCCGAAATAGATCGCATCGAAGGGCTGGAGCTGCTTAAGACCATCCTCGGGCATCATGCGTCCGTGACGCCGATAGTAGTCCGAGCCCCAGTCGAAGCGCTGGAAGGTGAAGGTGACGCCGCGCTCGACCTCGGCCAGGCTTTCGAGCACGCGGCAACCGGCCTCGATCACCTCCGGGCCGATGCCGTCGCCGCCGATCACCGCGATCTTGTGAGCTCCCATGTCATCTCTCCGACTCGATCGCGGCGACGATGGCGCGCGTCATGTCGTGCGTGCCGCCGGTGCCGCGGATGTCCCCGGTGCGGGTCGCGGGATCGGCCAGCGCGTGTTCGATGCCGCGCTTCATCGACGCGGCGGCGTCCACGGCCGCCTTGATTCCCCGGTTGTGCCCGAGCCATTCGAACATCATGCGCGTGGATTCGATCATGGCATAGGGGTTTGCGATGCCCTTGCCGGCGATATCGGGAGCCGATCCGTGGGTCGCCTGCGCCATGGCGATGTTGCCTTCGCCGATGCACAGGCCCGGCGCCATGCCGAGGCCGCCGACCAGCCCGGCCGCCTCGTCGGTCAGGATGTCGCCGAACATGTTGGTGGTCACCACCACGTCGAAGCTCTGCGGATCGCGCACCAGGCGCATGGCGAAGGTGTCGACGATCACCTCGTCGAGGGTCACGTCGGGGAACTCCTTCGCCACCTTGTAGCATTCCTCGACGAACATGCCGCAGCCGAGCTTGAAGACCGTGTTCTTGTGCACCGTGGTCAGCCGCTTGCCGCGCGTGCGCGCGATCTCGAACGCGGCGCGCGCCACCCGCGAACTGCCGGCGCGCGTGATGACGCGCACGGAGATGGTCACGTCCTCGGTCGGGCGGAACTCACCGCAGCCCGCCACCACGTTGCGATCGGGCTGAAAGCCTTCGTTGTTCTCGCGCACGATGACGAGGTCGATATTCTCGTACAGCGCGCCGAGACCGGGATAGGAACGGGTCGGCCGCACGTTGGCGAACAGGTCGAAATGCTTGCGCAGGATCGGATGCGGGTTGATCGCCTGCGGCACCTTCGGATAGTCACGATGGCCGATCGGGCCGAGGATGAAGCCGTCCATTTTCCCCAGGGCTTCGAGCGTGCCGGCCGGCATCGTCGAACCGTGACTGTCGAGCGCCGTGCGCCCGATCGGCATGGAGCGCCAGTCGATGCGCAGGTCATGGCGCGCGGCAGCGGCCCGTGCGACCTCGACCGAAGCCGGCACGATCTCATGGCCGATGTCATCGCCATTCAGGATTCCGATCACCAGATGGGTCATAAACCTGTCTTTTCGAATTGTGGGCGGCGCGGTCGTTGAAGCTAGGCGCTGCTCAGGGCATGAACGATCCGCCGTTCACATGCAGGCTCTGGCCCGTGATGTAGCGGCCGTGCGGGCCGCACAGGTAGCGCACCAACGCGGCGACCTCTTCCGGCGTGCCGCGACGACCGAGCGGCATCGGTCGGCTGGCATGGTGATGCGGATTGGCCGGGGCCGTCCCCCCGCGCTTGGTGCCGATGAGGCCGGGCACCACGCAGTTGACCGTGATCCCGAACGGCGCGAGGTCCATCGCGGCGCCCTTGGCAAAGCCCGCAAGGCCGGCCTTGGCGGTGACGATGTGCACGCGCTGCTCGGCGCCGCTGTGCCCGGTCATGCCGCCGATCATGACGACCGAGCCGCCGCCCCGCGCACGCATCTGCGGCGCACAGGCCTTGGTGCAGAGGAAAGCGCCATCGAGCATGATGCGCGTCACTTCCTGCCAGTCCTCGAACGTCACCTCAGCGAGTGGCGCCTCCTTGCGGACAGCGGCGTTGTTGACCAGGATGTCGATGCCGCCAAAGGCGCCGGCACCTTCGGCCACCATGCGCTCGACCGCGGCCGGGTCGGTGATGTCGGCTTGTGCCACCATCGCGCCGCCGCCGGCCTTCTGGATCAGGTCGACCGTCTGCTGCGCGGTCTCGATCGAGCGCCGCGTATTCACCAGGATGCGCGCGCCGGCGGCCGCGAGATCGAGGCAGATCGCCCGCCCGATATTCTGCGCACCGCCGGTGACCAGCGCGACCTTTCCCTCCAGCTCCTTCATGCCATCCTCCTCAGGCGCCGGTCTTCGCCAATCCGGCCATGTCGGGTTGGCGCGCCAACGCGGCACCGAATTCCAGGAGCGCCTGTGCCTTGCCCTTGGACCAGCCGCCGAACGTCGCGTTCTGCAGGAACTTGTGCTCGAGCTCGACGCGTGACAGCGGATCGCGGCTGCCACCGCGGAGATGCGGCTGATCCAGCTGGATCGCCTTGCCGCTTTTAAGCGTCGCCGTCAGGTGGCCGGTGTAGTTCTTCGGATATTCGTTCTTGGGATCGATGCGGTAGCTGATGCGCGAGGCCAGCTGCAGCACCGCGCGGTCCTTGACCTTGTCCTCGGTGAACTGCGCCAGACCCGCGTCGCCCTCCAGGAACGCCACCGCCATACAGTAGGGCGTGCTGAACTTGGCGGCATAGGCGGTCGGCGGCTGCTGCTTCAGGCTCAGCGGCTCCCACAGGCGATGCACCGTCCCCTCGCCCACCGCGCAGACGATATGGTCGATTTCCTCTGCCGTAACGCCCTGTTTGCGCAGCGCAAGGGCGCAATCGATGTAGGGTTGCACCATGGTGCCGCAGGCATACGGCTTGAAGGCGAGCTTGCTGCCGACCCACCTGGTGCCGAGATCGTCAAGCAGCAGCGAGAAGTCCGGCTTGATCGACGGCGCGAAGGCCGCGAAGAAGCCGTGCGTGCCCTCGAACACCGTGCCGGGGCCGGAGAAGCCGGCGCTCCCCATGGCCGCGGCGCGCAGGCCCGACTGCGCCGCCCATCCCGCATGCAACCGCTTGGTCGAGGATCCGTCCGCCAGATACTCGATGATGCCCGACGCCATGCTGCCGGCGATGCCGAGCCCGTCGGTGATCGCCGGCGCGCCCATCCCCTTGATGATGGCCGCCGAGATCGTCGCGGCAAAGGTGCCGAGCACCGCGGTCGGATGGAAGCCGGCCTTGTGCACCGACTTGTCGGCGACCAGGCCCAGCCGGCACATCACCTCGATGCCCGCCGCGATCGCGAGCACGGTGCGTGGGCCGCCCGCCTTCAGCTGCTCCGCGATGGCGAGAGCCGCCGGCACGATCACCGCGCCGGAATGAACCGGGCAGCCTTCGAAGGTGTTGTCGAAATCTTCGCCATGCGCCGCGGTGCCGTTGATCGCCGCCGCCGCGTAGGGCGACAGGCGCCGGTCCTGCGCGATCACGGTGCAGTCGCCCGGATCGTCGAACGCCGCCATGGTGGCTTGCGCGTAATCCATGCCTCGCGCGGCGACGCACAGGCCCAGCACGTCGATGACCGTATCGATCGCGGCGCGCTCGGCGGCGGCGTCGAGATGTTCGGGCTTGAGCCGCGCCACCCAATCGGCCAGATGCGCCGAGACCGACTTCTGCACCGTGCTCATGGTTGGATCACCTTCGCGAGATTGGCGGAATCCGGCAGCTTCTCCGCCCCCCAGGCCGCCGCGATCAACTCGTCGCGCCGCCGGTCCGGGAGGATGCCGGCGGTGCAGGCCGCGACCTTGCCTTCAAGATCCTTGTCGGACATCGGATTGTCCGGGCCGCCGCGATACTTCTCGTTCGCCCATTCGGTGAGCTTGCTGCCGTCCTTGAGCGTGATCTCGATGCGCGAGCGGATGACGTCCATGCCCTGCGCCTCGATCGCTGGATCGAGATGGGTCTTGATCCGCCGCTGCATGTCCTGGGTTTCCGGCGCCTGGATGAAGGCGTCGGTGAATTCCTGCCGACCGGCGCGGCGGCGCAGCACGATCATGCTCAGCAGCCCGGCCATGCTGAACTTAGCCTGCAGGTGATTCTGCGCCACCGGATAGCGGATCGGGTTGAGGATGTTGGAGCCGGCATGGAAATCGATCCGCTCGATCTTCGTCGGATCGACATTCTTCCCGGTCACCAGCTTCAGCATCGCATCCATGGATTGATGCGTGACGATGCCGCTGGGATACGGCTTGATGCTGACCCCCGGCTCGACGATCGACCAGGTCCTGCCGAAGCCTTGCGCGGTCTTCGCTTCCGTGACGCCGCCGCCCTGCACCTGGATGAAGCCCCAGCGGCCGTCGAGCGCCTCAGGATCCGCCGTGAAGCCCTGTGTCGCCAGCAGCGCGGCCGTGACGCCGTTCTCCGACGCACGGCCGACATGCAGCGGCTTGGTCATGGTGCCGAAATTGCAGCGGATGCCCGAGGCCATGCTGGCGGCGATGCCGAGCGCATGCGCGAGCTTCGTCCCGCTG
The DNA here is from genome assembly GCA_035274225.1 of Dongiaceae bacterium. Classification (GTDB taxonomy): domain Bacteria; phylum Pseudomonadota; class Alphaproteobacteria; order Dongiales; family Dongiaceae; genus Dongia_A. Next base: position 22,340 of record DATEOK010000160.1, on the reverse strand, counting down.
AGGCCGAGCAGCTTCGCCGCCGCCGCCGCCGCGCCGAACGTGCCGACCGTGCCGCTGGAATGCAGGCCGCGCTTGTAGTGATCGGGCAGCATCCACTCGGAAATCTTGGATTCGACCTCGACGCCGGTCACGAAGGCGTTGACGAAGGCGCGGCCCGGCACGTTGCCCAGTTTCTGCGCCATCACCAGCGCCGCCGTCAGCGGCGGAATCGTCGGATGCGTCAACAAGCCATAGACATGTGCCGGATCGCGCGACACCTGCGTATCGTCCCAGTCGTGCGCATGGCCGGCGGTGCCCAGCACGCGTGCGGCGAGGCCGGCGGGAACCTTGACATCGCCGGCGCCGAGCAACAGCGCATCCGGCCGCCCGCCGGTTTCCCGCGCATCCTTCACCAGCACCTCGACCGATTCCTCGTCGCTGCCGGCGACATACAGCGCCAGGCCGTCGAGGATACAGCGCCGCGCGATCCGCACCGCCTCGGCCGGCAGCCCGTCGAAGCTGCTGGCTTCGATGAAGGCGCAGGCTGCCTTGGTGACGTTGCCTGGGATGGTGCCTTGGGTCATGAACTATTCCTTGTTGATACCGAACTCAGTGCCGGAGGCCGCCGAAGCGCCGCTGCGCGTCGATTGCCAGCCCCAATCCGACGCTGCCGAACATGTCGCCTTCGACAGGTCGCGCGTTGGGCACGCGCGCGAGGATCAGCCGGCGCACCGCCGCGATCGCGGTCGAGCCGCCGGTCAGGAACACCGACTGGATCTCGCCGCCGGTCACGTCCGCCGCCTGCAGGCAGATGTCGATCGCACGCACGATGCGCAGTGCATCTTCGTGCACGGCGTTGGCCAGGTCATTGGCGGTCACCGGTGTTTCGATCGGCGTGCGCAGCGGAATCTTGAGATCGACCCGCCGCTGCCCGGATAGCGCGATCTTCGCCACCTCCACCTCGGCCGCGATGTGATGGCCTTTGCGGTCGGTGAGAACCTCGATCAGCCGCTCGATCAGCTCCGGCTCTTGCGCGGTCTGCACCACCTGGCGGAGATAGCTGAGGTTGCTCGGCGTATAGACCGATGGAATGAGGTGCCAGGTCGCGAGGTCATGATAGAGGTGCCGCGGCATCGGCAGGCGTTTCTCGCCGACCAGGGTGTGGTAACCGAGATGCGGCATGACCTGCGCGATGCTGAGCCGCCGGTCGAAATCGGTGCCGCCGATATGCACGCCGGTGCGCGCCAGGATGTCACGCGAGCGATCCGCCTGCTGCGCGCGCTCCGGCGACAGCCTGGCGATCACGAAGTCCGACGTGCCGCCGCCGAGATCGACGATGAGGGAGAGTTCCTCGTGCTGGAGCTCGCGCTCGTAGGCGAGCGCCGCCGCCACCGGCTCGAACTGCGTCTCCACATGGCGGAAGCCTTGCGCCCTGGCGATGCCGACCAGCTCGCTCTCCGCCCGCCGGTCCGCCTCATCATCGTGGTCGACAAAGCGAACCGGGCGGCCCAGCACCACGCTGTCGACCGCCTTGTGCAGCTGCTGCTCCACCAGCGCCTTCAGATGGCGCAGGAACATGCCGATGATGTCGCGCAGCGCCACCCGCTTGCGCTGGATCAGCGTGGCCTCGTCGATCAGCGCCGAGCCGAGCACGCTTTTCAGCGAGCGCAGCAGGCGGCCCTCGGTGCCCTCGATGTAGTGCCGCATGCCGTCGCGGCCGAAGCGGACCTTGTGCGCCTCGTAGTCGTAGAACACCGCGCTGGGCAACGTGACGCTGTCGCCCTCCAGCTCGCATAAAGCAAAGCCGTTCCCAGCCGTGACGCCCACGGTCGAGTTCGAGGTCCCGAAATCGAGACCGCAATAGCCGGCGCGGTTGGCGACGCTGCTCAAGACTCACCCCAAGGTCTGGACTATGCCGCCGCGCCCTGGCGGCGGCTGACCCACCAGGACCGGCCGATCGAACCGGCAACGAACAGGCATGCTACAGCCAGCATGCCGCCGGCGATCGGATCGGTCACGAAGGTCGAATAGTCGTTGTTCGACATCAGCAGGGCCCGGCGGAAGCTCGATTCCAGCATGTAGCCGAGGATGGTGCCGAGCACCAGCGGCAGGAACGGGAACTTGAAATATTTGAGCCCGTAACCCAGAACCGCGGCGATCAGCGCCAGGCCAATGTCGAACGAGTCGTTGTTGATCGAGAAGATGCCGGTGAAGATCAGCGCATAGATGCCGGCGGAGAGCAGCGGCTTGGGCTGGGTCACCAGCCATAGGCACGGCGTCATGATGAGGATGCCGAGCGGGATCATGGCGAGGTTGGCGGTGAACAACCCACCGAACAGGCCATAGATCACGTCCGGGTGCTGCGTGAACAGCAGCGGTCCCGGCACCAAGCCGTGCAGCAGCAACCCACCGAGCAGCACCGCGGTCGAGTTGGAGCCGGGAATGCCGAAGCTCAAGGTCGGGATCAGGGCGGAGCAGGCCACCACGTTGTTCGCGGTCTCAGGGCCGGCGACGCCTTCCGGCGCGCCCCTGCCGAATTCCTCCGGATGCTTGGACCAGCGCCGCGTCTCGTTATAGGCCAGGAACGCCGCCACCGTGCCGCCGGCGCCGGGGGTGATGCCTTCGAAGCCACCAATCACCGAGCCGATCGCGGTCGCCGGCCAGATCCGTTTCCACATCGTCCAGCGCGGCAACTTCACGCTGACAAACTTCTTGGGCTTTTCCCAGCCCGGCTCGCCGGCCTGCATGTAGAGCTCGCTCAAGGCATAGACGCCGATCATGATGAGGATGTAGGGGATGCCGTCGAGCAGCTCTGGCCGGCCGAAGGTGAAGCGGTTGACGCCGGAGAACGGATCGCTGCCGATGGTCGCGATCATCAGGCCGATCACGGCGCTGATCAGTGCTTTCACCAGCGAGCCCTCGTTCAAGGTGGCGATGACGCTGATGCCGAGAATGCCCAGCGCAAAGTAGGCCGGCGGCGTGAACATCAGCGCGAGCTTGGCCAGCGGCTGCGTCAGGCCGACCAACAGCGCCAGGCCGAACAATCCGCCGACCACGCCGCAGGCCAGCGAGATGCCGAGTGCTTCACCAGCTAGTCCCTTCTGGTTCATCGCATAGCCGTCGAGCACAGTCGCGGCGGCGGCGTTGGTGCCGGGTGTGTTGATCAAAATGGCCGGAATCGATCCGCCATATTCGGCGCCGACATAGGTGGCTGCGAGGAGCACGATGCCGGTGGTCGGATCCATGCCGTAGGTGAAGGGCAGCAGCAGCGCCATGGTGATGGAGGGCGAGATGCCCGGCAGCGCACCGCCGATGATGCCCCACAGCACGCCACCGAAGGCCGCGGCCAGCAGCGTCGGCGAGATCAGAGCGTTCAGAGAAATCAGCAGCGCGTCCATCGTCCCCTGTCCCTTGTAGGCCGTCACCGGCCTCTGCACACATAAAAAGGGCCCGGCGCCGTTTTCCGGCCGGGCCCAGCTCGTCAGTCTATTTTAAAGTGCTTGCGCGGCGCCACTTCCGCCACGCCGCCGCCCGGCACCTTGAACTTCAAGGGGATCACGCCCGGGTTGCTGATGACCTCGAGGCCGCGGCGCTTCAGCTCCGCCGCGAAGTCCTCGACGTTGTCGACCTCGAAGCCGAAGTGATGGATGCCAGTCTTGGCGCCGAGCGCCTGGGCTTCCTTGCTGCTGGCATTGGCATCGTATTTCACCAGCGCGATATCGATATGCCCGTCGGTCATGTGACGGGAATAATGATCGCGGTTCTGTCCCTGGCGGACGTCGCGGAACCCGAACACCTTCTCGTAGAACTCGCCGGCCGCCTCGAGGTCGTCGACCTTGACGGCGAGATGCGCAATTTTCATTGCGGAACTCCTCCTCGCTTCACACCCACAAACGATTATCCGGCGATCGCCCGCAAGATTTGGGGCCAGATGCCTTCCGGCATCGGGATATGCAGGACGATGTCGAACAAGACGTACAGCACGACGGTCAGCAGCGCGGCGATCCCGGCGATGCGCCACGACATCGGCCGGCCGTTATAGACGGCGGTGATGCAGATCATGGCGAAGATCGCGGGGATGTAGCCGACATAGCCGACAGCAAGCAGGAAGCCGAGGCCGATGAGGAACATGCCCGCGGCACGCTGATGCTTGTGCTTTGCTTCCGCCAGCCGCTCCCGCGTTGCCGGTGCGTCCTCCGGCAGCGGAGCCCTCCGGCGCTGGAGTACATTCTGCAGGATCAGAATGACCGACAACACCGCCAGCGCGATCGCGAGGCCGCGCGGAAGGGCGTCGGCGCCGACGCCCTTCCCGATCAGCGTGCTCTTGTGGATATGGGTTGCTCCGATCCAGTAGGCGCCTGCCAAAGCCAGGCAGATGCCGGAACCGATCAGATCCCTCCGGAACGCACCTTGGACTTTCATCGTCTCAATCCACGGTCGTGATGCCGTACTCCTTGAAGTAGGCATCCTGCTCCCGCACCACGCTCGCCATGAAGGTGGTGAACTCTTCGTGGTTCATGAAGGCTGGGATCAGGCTCGCGGCCTTGTACCATTTCTGGAACTCGGGATCCAACAGCACCTTGGGGACCGCGGCTTCCCAGGCCTGGATCACCTCCGGCGGCAGGCCCTTCGGCCCGACGATGCCGCGGAACTTCTTCACCACCATGTCGATACCTTCTTCCTTGGCGGTCTTGGCATCGGGAAAGTCCGGCAGCCGGTCCTCGGTGAAGACGCCGATGACACGGACCTCGCCGGCCTCGATCTGGCCACGGAACTCCTGGATCTCGCCGATGCCGAGATCGAGGCTGCCGTTCAGCACGTTGATCATCATGTCGCCGCCACCGTCATGGGTCACGATGGTGACGTCGACGCCGACTTTCTTCTTGAACTCCTCCAGCGCCTGTCGCTCCAGCGATGCGGGCGTGCCGGTGCCCCACTTCTGCTTGCCCGGATTGGCCTTGGCGTCGGCGATGATATCGGTGAAGGACTTGAGCGCGCTGTCCTTGCGGACGTAGATCACCTGCGGATCGAGGAAGATCCCGACCACCGGCTCGACCGAATCGTGGCCGAACTCCGGTTTGCTGAGCAGCGACATGTTGACGTAGCTGGGCGTCGACCCATAGAAGATCGAGCCATCGGCCGGCGAATTGGCGACCTTGGCGATCGCCTTGGCGCCGCTGCCGCCCTTCACGTTCTCGACCGCCAATTCCGCTCCCAGCGCAGGAGCCAGGAACTTGACCATTTCACGCAGATAGACGTCGGTTCCGCCGCCGGGGCTGGAATGGGTGACCAGCGTCACCGTGTCGACGGGATACTTGATATCTTGGGCCTGGGCGGCGCTTGCGAATGCAAGGCCCGCGACGGCCGAGGCGATGATGGCAAGTTTGCTCGCTTTCACGAACATGTCTCTCTCCCATGGATAGTTGGATCGCCCGTGGCGATCTCGTTGAGCCGGGTTTCCCGGTCTTGGCTCCGGCGAAGACATGCTTCGCCGTGCGATGCTAATCCGTCGTTACTCGATGGTCCGGTTGTGCGTCTCGTTGGCGCCCGCAGCGCCGGCATGCGCCAACTTGTCGAAGGCAGCGAACATGCGCTGCTTGCCGTGCAGCACGTGGCGGAAGCTGGTGTCGTAGGCTGCGGCTGAATCCCGGCGCTCCAGCGCGTCGAGGATCGCGCGGTGCTCCTCGTTGGATTCGCGCAGCGCGTTCGGCTGCACCAAGCCGTGGGTGCGGAACAGCTGGAACTCCTTGATCAGCGCGCGGTAGCTCTTGACCAGCCGGCTGTTGCCGGTCAGCTGCAGGATGACGTCGTGGAACTCGAGGTTGACCGGATAGAAGCTGCGGAAGTCGCCGGCCGCCGCCGACTCGTCCATCGCCGTCACCAGCGCGCGCAGGCGATCCATCTCCGCATCGCTGACGCGCGCCGCCACCAGCGACCCGGCGAGGCCGGTCAAGCCGGCGCGCAGGTCATAGACCTCCTCGACGTCGTGCCGGTCCATGCGCCGCACGAACACACCGCGGTTGGGGATGAGGTCGAGCAGGCCGAGTTCCACCAGCGCGCGGCAGGCTTCTCGCACCGGCCCGCGGCTGACGCCAAGGCGCAGCGCGATCGCGTTTTCGTTGACGCGGCTGCCCGCCGGCAGCTCGCCGCTCAGGATCAGGGTCTCGATCTCGTGGCGCACGACCCCGCTCAGCGAGTTGTCCCGCATCTGGGCGACGGTCGGAATGGTCCGGGCTGTTGCATCGATCATGGGTCGTGATATTTCTCTGTCGACTGGAGATTGTCAACGATTTACTTAACGTCAGAATCCTCTGTCGAATTTGGAACCGCAATCGATGTCTCTTAGGACTTTAAGTTTAAAGCGAGCGCCCTGGCGCCCACAAAGCAGCGACCGCTGATGTCAATCGGTCGCTCCGACCCTAAGCGCAACAAGCTCGGCGAACTGGGCCGCCTGGCCTTCGGCTACGGCGTGGCCGCGGCCGCCGGCTACGGCGCCCATCGCATTCATCTGCCGCTCGCCTGGGTGCTGGGACCGCTGGTCGCCGCGGCCGCGTTCGGCATTGGCGGCGTGCGGTTGCCGGCGCCGCTCATCATGCGCCGCGGCGGCCAGCTGATCATCGGCTCCACCGTCGGACTCAGCATGACCAGCGCAGTTGTGGCCGGCCTTGCAAGCTGGCTGCCGCTGATGGTGGGAACCGCGCTGCTCTCGATCCTGGTGTCGGCGACCTTCAGCACCCTGCTCGCCCGCGTCGCACGGATCGACGGCAAGACGGCGTTCTTCTGCGTACTGCCGGGCGGCCTCGCGGAGATGGGCAATATCGGCGCCGGCATCGGCGCACAGATGGAGCCGGTGGCACTGATCCAGGCGCTGCGCGTCGCCATCGTCGTCTTGCTGATCCCGCCGTTGATGGTGGCGCACGGCCTCTATCAGGCGCCGCCGGCAATTCCGGACCTGGCGCCGGCGTTCGTGGCGCTCGTTCTGTGCGTCGGCCTGAGTGGTGCGTTGCTGGCCTGGATCCTGCGCTTCAACAATCCCTGGATGGTCGGCGCGCTGATCGCGGCCGGGATCCTGACCGCATTCGAGGTGGTTGACGGCCGCATGCCGCAACCGCTGTTCGCTCTGGGACAGGTCCTGATCGGCTACAACATCGGCACGCGTTTCAAGCGCAGCGCATTGCGCAAGCTACCGCGCGCCGCCGCGGTCGCGATCGGCATCATCCTGCTCATGGTGCTGGTGATGGCGCTCTATGCGCTCGGCCTCTCGCATCTGTTCGGCCTGGATTTTGCGGTCGCCATCCTGGCCGCCTCGCCTGGCGGAACGGCGGAGATGGCGGCGACGGCGCAGATCCTGCACCTGCCGGTCGCCCTGATCACCGCCTTCCACGTCGTGCGCGCGGTGCTGGTGAACGGCTTTGCCACCTACTATTGGCGTGGGCTGACGGCCATCGGCTACCTGCCAGCGCTGGAACGGCTGCTCAATCGGTCGAACAAATCCTAGGGAGCCAACATGGGTCACAGTGAGACGCGCAATGGTCCAGCGGCGGCAACGACGCTGGCACAGTTCGCCGCTTCGGTGCGCTACGAAGCGCTGCCCGCCGCCGTCATCGAGCGCGCCACGCACTGCCTGATCGATGCGATCGGCTGCGCGATCTACGGCAAGCGCTTCCCGTGGTCGCGCATCGCGCTGGAGCAGACCAGCCTCGATGCCGAGGCGGGGTTCCTGCCGGTGGCGCGCGCAAAAAGCCCCGGCGCCGTGCGCGAAGCAGCGCTGGTGTGGGGCACCCGCGCCCACGCCTTCGAGCTCGACAGCCTGTGCAAGCCGAGCGCGGGCGTTCATCCCGGCGCGACGGTCGCGCTGCCCGCGCTTGCCATGGCCCATGCCCTTGGCTCTTCGGGACGTGAGCTGCTGACCGCGATCGTTGCCGGGTGCGAGGTGATGTTCCGCATCGGCACCTCGACCCTGCACACGCCGGAAAAGCGCGGCTTTCACGCACCCGGCCTCAACGGCCCATTCGGGTCGGCGATCGCCTGCGGCACGTTGCTCGGCTTTTCGGTGGAGCAATTCGCCAACGCGCTCGGCATCGCCGGCTCGCTGGGCAGCGGCCTGCTCGCCTTCAGTCGCGCCAGCGGCGGCGGCATGGTCAAGCGCCTGCATATGGGCCGCGCCGGCGAAGGCGGCGTGCTGGCGGCGCAGCTCGCCGACGGCGGGTTCGACGGCCCGAACACGGTGCTCGACGGCAAGCTCGGCTTCCTGCAAGCGATGTGCGACGACAGCGACCCTGCCCTGCTGACCGCCGACCTCGGCTCCGTGTGGAAGATCGAGACCCTGGCCCTGAAGCAGTTCGCCTGCCACATCACCGCCCATGCGCCGGTGCATCTGCTGCGCAGCTTGATGCAGCGGCACGGATTCAGCGGCGATGACATTGCGGGCTTGCGCATGGGCGTGAGCGAGAAGGTGCTATCGCACCACACCGCGCGAAGCGCCGCCGACCTCATGCAGGCGCAATACAGCGTGCCCTATTGCACGGCGATGGGCGCGTACCGGGACCTGCTCGATCCGGACACGGTGGCCGAGGACGTGCTGACCGATCCTGGCATCCGCCGGCTGGCGGCCCTGACCCAGGTCGAGCCCAAGCGCGACGGCAATGCCAAGGGCTGGGGCGTCGACATGACGGTGACGCTGCGCGACGGCCGCGTCTTCGACGAGGCGATCGAGGACTTCCCCGGCTGTCCCGGCATGCCGTTCTCCCTCGACCGCCTGCGCGCCAAGTTCAGCGCGCTGACCAAGCGGGCCGACCCGTTATTCGACAGGCTGACCGGGATAGCGGCGATCAAGGATGCGCGGGCGCTGTGGCGCGCCTAAGACTGCCCTTACTCGCTCAACAGGCTGGCGAACCTGGTGTTGAGATACGGCTCGATCGCCTCGGTGCCGCCCTCGGAGCCATAGCCGGAATCCTTGACGCCGCCGAACGGCACCTCCGGCAAGGCGAGGCCATAGTGGTTGACCGAGACCATGCCGGATTCGATCTCCGCTATGGCCGCGGTCGCGCGCGCGGTCGAGCGGGTGAATACGTAGGCGGCGAGGCCGTACGGCAACCGGTTCGCCTCGGCAATCGCCTCCTCGTGCTCCGTGAAGGATGAGATCAGCGCGATGGGACCGAACGGCTCCTCGTTCATCGCGCGCGCGTCCCTGGGCGTTCCGGTGAGCACCGTCGGTTCGAAGAAGTAGCCGCGATTGCCGATGCGGTTGCCGCCGGTGCGCAGCCCCGCGCCGCGCCTCACCGCGTCCTGGATCATGCCCTCCAGCGCCGGGATGCGCCGCGGATTGGCGAGTGGCCCCATCTCGGTCGCAGGATCCTGGCCGTTGCCGACCTTGATCGCCTTGGCTATCGCCACGAACTTGTCGACGAAGGGCTCGTACAGCTTGTCCTGCACCAGGAAGCGCGTCGGGGCAACGCAGATCTGCCCGGCGTTGCGGAACTTGGACGCACTCATGCGCGTGACCGCCGCGTCGAGGTCGGCATCGTCGTAGATCAGCACCGGCGCATGGCCGCCGAGCTCCATGGTCGCGCGCTTCATGTGCTTGCCCGCCATCGCCGCGAGCTGCTTGCCGACCGCGGTCGACCCGGTGAAGGAGATCTTGCGGATGACGGGATGCGGGATGAGATAGGAGGAGATCTCCGACGGCACGCCGAAAACCAAGTTGACCGCCCCGGCGGGCACGCCGGCGTCGATGAAGCAGCGCACCAGCTCGGCCGGCGCGGCCGGCGTCTCCTCCGGCGCCTTCAGGATGATCGAGCAGCCGGCGGCCAGCGCCGCCGAGATCTTGCGCACCGCCTGGTTGATCGGGAAATTCCAGGGCGAGAAGGCGGCGACCGGGCCGACCGGCTCGCGCAGCACCAGCTGTTGCACGTTGGCTGCACGCGCCGGCACGATGCGGCCATAGGCGCGCCGTCCCTCCTCCGCCATCCAGTCGATGATGTCGGCACCGACGCCCGTCTCCAGCCGTGCCTGGGCCAGCGGCTTGCCCTGCTCTTGGGTCATGAGCTGCGCGACTGTCTCGGCACGCTCGCGCAGCAGGTCGGCGGCGCGGCGCATCACCTTGGAACGCTCGTAGGCCGAGACCTTTCGCCAGGCCGCGAAGCCCTTAGCGGCGGCATCCAGCGCCGCATCAAGCTCGGGACGTCCGACATGCGCCACGGAGCCGATCACCTCCTCGGTCGCTGGATTGACGACCGGGATGGTGCGGCCCTCCGCCGCCTTGGTCCACATTCCGTTGATGCACAGCAAGACGTCGGGATACATCAGCTACTCCGCGGTCACATCAGTCGTTGGGAAAATGGCACGCCAGGCAATGCCCGCCAATCATCGCCAACGGTGGCTCGGTTGTCGTGCAAACATCTCCCGCCTTCCAGCAGCGGGTGCGAAAGCGGCAGCCGCTGGGAGGGTCGGCGGGATTGAGCACGTCGCCCTTGAGGATGATGCGCTTCTTGGCGCGCCGGGTCTTGGGCGAGGACACCGCCGACAGCAGCGCGCGCGTATAAGGATGAGTCGGGCGCGCATAGAGCTCCTCGCGCGGCGCGACCTCCACGATCTTGCCGAGATACATGACCGCGACGCGATCGCACAGGTGCCGCACCACCGAGAGGTCGTGCGAGATGAACAGGCAGGCGAGATTGAACCTGGCTTGCAGCTCCTTCAGCAGGTTGAGCACGCCGGCCTGGATGCTGACGTCGAGCGCGGACACCGGCTCGTCCAGCACCAGCAGCTCGGGCTCGACTGCGAGCGCGCGGGCGATGCCGATGCGCTGGCGCTGGCCGCCGGACAGCTCGTGCGGATAGCGCGTGGCGTATTCCGAGTCCAGCTTGACCAGGTTCAGCAGCTCGATGATCCGATCCGTCTTGGCCTTGTCGGATAGATCCAGCATGCGCAGCGGCTCGGCGATGATGTCACCGACCCGCATGCGCGGATGCAGCGACGCGTACGGGTCCTGGAATACCATCTGGATATGACGGCGCAGCGGTTGCATCTGGGTGCGGGTAAGCTTCGCGATGTCCTGGCCCTGGAACCGGATCTCGCCCGAGGTCGGCTCCAGCAGCCGCACGATGCAGCGGCCGAGGGTCGACTTGCCGCAGCCGGATTCGCCGACCAGGCCCAAGGTCTCGCCGCGCGCGATGTCGAGCGAGATGCCGGAGACTGCCTGCACATGGCCCACGGTGCGCTCTATGATGATCCCGGAGCGGATCGGAAAGGTCTTCACCAGGTCGCGGACCTGCAGGAGCGGCGTTTCCGTCATGCGCGCACCGTGGCGCGCTCAGAGACGACGGCGGTCTCGGCGAAGTGGCAGGCGGCGATGGCGCCGCTCGCGACGGTGCGCAGCTCCGGCTCGGCACGCCGGCAGATGTCCTGCGCATGGACGCAGCGGGGATGAAAGCGGCAGCCGGCCGGCCGCGCCGACAGCGACGGCAGGCTGCCCGGAATGGCCACCAGCTTGTCGATCGTGCGATCGATCTGCGGCAGGGATGCCAGCAGGCCGTGGGTATACGGGTGATGCGGGGAATCGAACACCGCATCGACCGGGCCGCGCTCGCAGATGCGGCCGGCATACATGATGGCGACCTCGTCGGCGATGTCGCCGACCACGCCGAGATCGTGGCTGATCAGCATCAGGCCCATCTTTCGCTCGGCCTGCAGGCGCTGCAGCAGCTCCATGATCTGCGCCTGCACCGTGACGTCGAGCGCGGTGGTCGGCTCGTCCGCGATCAGCAGCTCCGGGTCATTGGCCATGGCGATGGCGATCATCACCCGCTGCCGCATGCCGCCGGAAAGTTCGTGCGGGTATTGCAGCAGGCGGCGGTCCGGGAGCGGGATGGCGACCAGGCGCAGCAGCGCCAGCGCCCGCTCCTGCCGATCGCCCCGCGTCATGCCGCGGTTATGGATGGCAATCGCCTCGCCCAGCTGCTCGCCGACCGTCATCACCGGGTTGAGCGAGGTCATCGGATCCTGGAAGATCATCGCCATGCGCTTGCCGCGCAGCGCGGTGAGTTCGCCCTGCGGCCGGCCCAGCAGCTCCTCGCCGCGCAGCTTGATCGAGCCGCTGACCCGGACATGGTCCGGCAGCAGGCCCATGATGGCGAGCATGGTGACGCTCTTGCCACAGCCGGATTCGCCGACCAGGCCGAGGGTCTTGCCGTCGGCCAGCGACAGGTTGACGTCGCGCACCACCTCGAGCGCTCCGAAAGAGATGGTGAGATTGCCGACCTCGAGCAGCGGCGCGGTCATTTCGACCTCGGGTCGAGCAGGTCGCGCAGGCCGTCGCCGAGGAAATTGAAGCCAAGCACGACAGACAGAATTGCAACACCGGGGCCGGAGCAGATCCACCACTGGTAGAAGTGGATTGCGCCCTCGGAGATCATCGAGCCCCATTCCGGCGTCGGCGGCGAGGCGCCGAGGCCGATGAAGGACAGCGAGGCGGTCAGCAGCACCACCTGGCCGAAATCCATGGTGGCGTTGATCAGTATCGGGCTCCAGCTGAGCGGCAGGATGTGCTTGATAAGGGTGCGCGCGTGGCTTGCGCCGGCCGCGGTTGCCGCTTCCACATGCTCGCGCGAGCGGATGCTGAGGACCTGGCCGCGCATCAGGCGGGCATAGACCGGCCACCACACGATGATCATGGCGAGCGCGGCATTCTGCAGGCCCGGACCCATCGCTGCGGTCACGGCCATCGCCAGCAGGATCGGCGGGAACGACAGCGTGATATCGACCAGGCGCATGAGCGCGCCGTCGACGATGCCGCCGACGTAGCCGGCGATGGCGCCAATGGCGGAGCCGATCAGCACCGCGCAAATGATGACAGCACAGGACATCATCAGCGAAAAGCGTGCGCCATGCAGTGTGCGCGACAGCACGTCACGACCCAGCGCATCGGTGCCGAACCAGTGGTCAGCGCTGGGCGGCTGCAGGCGGCGGCCCACCATATCGATCGGGTCGTAGATCGGCCACAGGTCGATGCTCAGGGAGGCGACGATCCAGAACACGATGATGGCGATGCCGACCAGCACCGGCAGCTTCAGCCAAGCCGGCAGTCGCCGTGTGCGGATCGAAGAAGGAGCGGCGACATCGGCCATCGGCTCAGCTCAACCGAATACGAGGATCGGCGAAGGCATAGGCGATGTCGGTCATCAGGTTGGTGAGCAGGAACGCCGCACCGCCGACGATGGTCACGCCCATGATGGCCGGATAGTCCAGGCCGCGCGCGGCATCCACCGCATATGAGCCAATCCCGGTCCAGGAAAAGATCGCCTCGGTCAGCACCGCGCCGGTGATGAGATAGGCGAAGGTGAAGCCGATGATGGTCAGGGTCGGCACCAGCGCGTTGCGCAGGGCGTGGTTGAGCAGCACGCGCAGTTCGCCCGCGCCGCGCGCCCGGGCGGCGACGATGTAGTCTTGGTTCAGCACGTCGAGCATGCTGGCACGCACCAGACGCGAGACGATACCCATCACGGTCCAGCCCAGCACCAACGCCGGCAGGATCAGGTGATGGACGGCATCCCAGAACAGCGCCGTATCGCCGGCGAGCAGCGCATCGATGGTGAGGAAGCCGGTGATGCCATCCGGCGGGCTCATACGGGCATCGAGCCGCCCTGGTCCCGGCACCCAGCCGAGCTTGACGGAAAAGATATAGAGCAGGATGAGGCCGGACCAGAACACTGGTGTGGAAGACCCGGTCAGTGCCCATAATCGCGCGGCATGATCGGCCGCCCGGTCGCGGAACCGTGCCGCGACCACGCCGAGCGCGATCCCGGTGAGGCTGCCGAACAGCATGGCCGCGATCACCAGTTCCAGGGTAGCGGGCAAACGCTCCAGCAGGTCCTGCGAGACCGGTTGCTTGGTGCGGAACGAGATACCGAGGTCGCCGGTCAGCAGGTTGCCGACATAGACCAGATACTGCTCGGGCAGGCTCTTATCGAGGCCCCACCGCGCCTTGGCGGCAGCGACTGCCTGCTCGTCGTCCATCTGCCGTTCGCTGACGATGGACGAAAGCGGGTCACCCTGGGTGAAGTGCGAGATCAGGAAAGCAATGCTGACGATGCCCAGAAGCAGCAGCGGAAGCGACAACAGTCGTCGAACGATGTACCTTGTCATCTCTCCGCCACGCCACGCGCATCGTCAGCCTTGCCAGAGATTATCTTACTGACGGCCGAGTTCGTCCATCAGCAGATTGCAGCACGCGCTGTAGCGCAGGCCGGTCACCGACTTGCTGCTGGCCAGCACCAGGTTCGGGCTCACCACCGGGATGATGATCCGGTCGTCGATCATGCCCATGGCCAGCTCGTGATAGGCCTTCTCCTTGTCGTCGCCGCCGGACGCCAGCGCCTTCTTCAGCAGCTCCGCCGTCTGCGGATTGAGGATGCTGGGGTCGTTCTTGCCGCCGGCCCGGTTGAACCAGGGCGTACCCTCCATCATGCCGAAGAACTGCAGATACTGGGCGCTGCCGTAGTAGTCGGGCGCATAGAACGAGACCGTGAGCGGAATGCCGTCGCCGCGCACATGGTCGCGCCAGACCGAGAATTCCTGCGGCGTCAGGTTGACCTTGATGCCGACCTTGGAAAGGTCCTGCTGTATCTTCTGGGCCAGCAACGACAGGTCGACGCCATAGGAGTTCATGCTCGGGAACTCCGAGTTGATCTCGAAGCCATCCGGAACGCCGGCCTTGGCCAGCAGCTCCTTCGCCTTCGCCACGTCCTGCTTCGGTTCCGGCAGGCCTGCGGTGCCCGGGAAGCCGTTCGGGATCGGGGCCGGCGTCTTGGCGCCGGCGCCGCCGACGGTGAACTCGATGATGCCGTCATAGTCGAGCGCGTAGCCGATCGCCTGGCGGATCTCCTTGGTCAGCTTCGGCGCGCCCTTGGCCCCCGGCGCGATCGCGACATAGAGGAAGTTGTAGGACGGGATGGTCTCGACATTCAGCTTGTCCGTCTTCAGCGTCTTCGCCGTATCCGGATCGATCTGCATGGCGATGTCGGCCTCGCCGCTTTCCAGCAGCTGCGCCTGGGTCACCGCGTCCTTGGTGTGCTTGATCACGATGTCGGGGACCGCGACCTTGCTGCGCTTGTATTCGGGGTTGGCCTTGAAGCGCAGCTCGTCATCGGGCTTGTAGTTGGCGAGCTGGTATGGGCCGCTGCCGGCGGAATTGGCAAGGAACCAGGTCTCGGCCTTGTCCGTCGTCTCGGCGTCCGCCGCCGCGGTCGCGCCGTTGGCCGCGGCAACGTCGCTGTTGATGATGCCGGTGTAAGGCGCGCTCACGATGTTGAGGAACTCAGAGCTGGGCCCAGCCAGCGTGACGACGACGGTGTGCGCGTCCTTCGCCTCGACGCTGTTGACGCCGTCCATCATGAAGGCGGCACCGCCCTTGACGTTCTTCAGGCGGTCGAAGGTCCAGGCCACGTCCTTGGCCTCCACCGGCGAGCCGTCGGAGAACTTGGCGTCCGGATCGAGATGGAAGGTGAACTGGCTCTGGTCGGCATTGGCTTCCCACTTGGTCGCGAGGCGCGGCGTCAGGGTGGAATTGTCCTTGCCCAGGCCGATCAGCGTCTCATAGACGTTGCTGAAATAGATCTGGCAGGTGTCGCAGAAGCCGCGCGCCGGATCGAGCGAGTTGATGTCGAGCTGGCGCGCGATGACCAGCGCTTCATCCGCCGATGCGGCGGTCGGCAGCAAAGCGGCCGAGCTCACGCCGGCGCACAGCGCTGCCGCGAGTTTCAGGCTCGTCAAGCTCAGGTGATGCTGTCTTCCCATGGTGTTCCCTCCTCCTGTTTCGCGGCCTGACGGCCGCTTGTTGTTGTACGCGTGATCTGTCAGCGTCTCCCGGCCGTGGCCAGGAACGACTTCGCCTTCTTGGCGATGCCCGCTGCGTCGAGCTTGTAGTGCGCATAGAGCGCGGCGGGCGGCCCGACCGGCACGAACTCGTCGGGGATGCCATGGCGCAGGAACGGCACCCGCTCCTCGTCCACCAGCACCTCGGCCAGCGCGCTACCCAGGCCTCCGGTGATGTTGTGCTCCTCGACCGTCATGATGGCGCCGGTCTCGCGCGCCGCCTTGCGGACCGCTGCGGCGTCGAGCGGCTTGATGGTGTGCATGTCGATGACGCGGGCCGCGATGCCCTGCTTCGCCAGCAGCTCCGCGGCGTCGAGCGAGGCGCGCACCTCCGACCCGCAGGTGATGATGGCGAGGTCATCGCCCTTGCGCAGGGTCGCGGCCTTGCCGATGCGGAAGTTGGCCGGCACCTCGGGATAGACCTCAGGATCGCGGCCGCGCCCGAGGCGGATATACATCGCGCCCGGATGATCGACCGAAGCGCGCAGGATGGCGCGCAGGTGGTTGGCGTCGGTCGCGCAGATCACAGTCAGGTCGGCGATGGTGCGGGTGATGGCAAGGTCCTCCAGCGCATGGTGGCTGGTGCCGTAGAAGCCCATCGACATGCCGGAATGATGGCCGATCAGGCGCACCTTCATGCCGGGATAGGCGCAGTCGGTCTTGGCCTGCTCCGCGCCCAGGATGGCGCAGAAGGAGCCGAAGGTCGCGGCATAGGCCACCATGCCGCACGACGCCATGCCGGCGGCGATGGTCAGCATGTTCTTCTCGGCGATGCCGAGATTGAAGAAGCGATCCGGGTGGCGCGCGGCGAAGTCGCGGGTGCGGTTAGCATTGGCGAGGTCCGCCGTCAGCACCACGATGCGCGGGTCCTTGTCGGCGATGTCGGCCAGCTCCTCGCCCAGGACGAAGGCCGGGATGGCGGCGTTCGGCGTGCCGCGCACCGAGCGGGCGTCCTTGAAGCCCTCGCCCTTGAGCTTGGCGTCGCCGCCGCCGGTGCCGCGGAAGATCGCGTCCTGGCCCTGGGTGTCCTCGGCTTTCCGCCGTTCAGCGCGCTGCCTTGCCACGCTTCTTCTCCGTGGGTTGCAGGCCGGCGCGAATCTCCGCCTCGGCCTCGTCGTAGTCCTGGCCCGCCAGGTTGGCGACGTGCCACTGCAGCGACAGCTCCATGCGCTTGACGCCGCGGCCCTTGATGGTGTCCGCGACGATCAGCTGCGGCTGGCCGGTGCCGGCCGGCGGCAGCTTGCCGAGCGCGCCGAGGATGTCGTCGAAATCGTGGCCGTCGATGCGCTGGGTCGCCCAGCCGAATGCGGCGAAGCGCTGCTCGATCGGCTCGACGCCCATTACCGCCTCGGTCTGGCCGTCGATGCACAGCTGGTTGCGGTCGACGATCGCGACCAGACCCTGGAGCTTGAACTGGCTCGCGGACATCGCCGCTTCCCAGATCTGGCCCTCCGCCAGCTCGCCATCACCCAGCATGCAATAGACGCGGTAGCTGCGCTTCTGCACCCGCGCCGCCAGCGCCATGCCGACCGCGATCGACAGCCCGTGCCCGAGCGAGCCCGACGAGAAATCGATGCCCGGGATGTGCTTCATGTTCGGATGGTCGCCGAAGTCGCTGCCGAGCTTGGTGTAGTTGTCGAGCTTGCTCTTCGCGTAGTAGCCGAGGTCGGCGAGGATCGGATAAAGCCCGATCGCCGCGTGGCCCTTGCTCAACACGAAGCGGTCGCGATCCGGCCAGTCCGGATCCTTCGGATCGAGCCGCAGATGCGCGTAGTACAGCGCCGCGAACAGCTCCGCTGCCGAGAAGGTCGAAGAATAGTGGCCGGCGCCGCAGATGCGCGCGAGCCGCAGCGTCTCCAGGCGCACGAACATGGCGCGGTCCGCCAGGTGCGCGCGCGAGACGTTGTGCCCCCGCTTGCCGGCTGCGACGTTCATTTGGCCTCCTCGCGCTGCTCCAGCGCCTCGAGGTAGGCGAGGAACGCGGCGCCACCTTCGATCAGGTCCTGGCGCACGCCTTCGCACAAGGCCTCTGCGTCGCGCGCCCGCATCGCGCGCAGCATGTAGACGTGCTGGTGCTCGCGCGCGTAGGTCGGATGCCCCTCGGGATAGAGGTAGTTCAGCATCGGGCCGTGCTGGATCCACAGATTCTCGAT
This sequence comes from Dongiaceae bacterium, assembly GCA_035274225.1. Classification (GTDB taxonomy): domain Bacteria; phylum Pseudomonadota; class Alphaproteobacteria; order Dongiales; family Dongiaceae; genus Dongia_A. The sequence goes on along the minus strand of DATEOK010000160.1, from coordinate 4,335 downwards.
CATGCCGATCAGCGCCGGCATCTTCGACAGGCGATAGAGCCCGAAATGGAAATCGAAGTTGGCGCGCACCGCGGTCTCGTAGTCCTTGGCCGCCTCGGCCGCGACCAGCTTGGCGTGCATGCGCTCGAGCAGGTCGATGTCGCTCTCGGTGATGTGCTCCAGGGCGCGCCGCGCCGCCAACGGCTGCAGCAGCAGGCGAATCTCGCGCCGCTCCATGTATTCCGCCACCGACAGCTTGCGCACGCGGTAATAGGAGTGGGTCTTGGCCTCGACCGCGCCGTCGCGGATCAGCTGGAAGATCGCCTCCCGCACCGGCGTCTCGCTGGTGCCGAAGGCCTGCGACAGCTCGCTGATGCGCAGGCGCTGGTGCGGCTTGAAGATGCCGCGCATCAGGCGGTCGCGCATCTGGTGATAGACCCGGTCGGTGCGGCTCTTGCCGTCGACCTTGTCCAGGGTGACGCCGGCCAGCGGCAGATCGTTATCAACGGGTGCGAGCACCGTATACATGCGAGTCCTATCCGAATTGCCGCGCGACCTCGGCCATCGCCGCATCGGTCGCATCCAGGGTGCGATCGATGTCGGCCGCCGTGTGGGCCGCGCTCAAGAACATGGTGTGGGTGGCGTGCATATAGACGCCGCGCTTCAATGCCTCGCTGCAGAACAGCCAACCCTTTTTGCGGTCGGCGTCGTCATCGAACAGGATCACCGGCATCTGGACCGGGCCGCTCTGCACCAACTTGACGCCGTGGACCTTGGCCTGGGCGTCGATGCCATCGCGCAGGCGCTGGCCCATGCGCTGCATGATGCCGACGGCGTCGATCTCTTTCATCTTGTGGATGGAAGCCAGCCCGGCGGCCATGGAAACTGCACCGCACCAGAAGGATCCGGTGACGAAGATGCGCCCGGCCGCAGCGCGGAACTTGTCATTGCCGGTGACGGCGCCGAGCGCATAGCCGTTGGCGATCGCCTTGGACCAGGCGGCGAGGTCCGGCTTCACGCCCACCAGCTCCCAGCTGCCGCCCATGTGCAGACGGAAGCCGGCGCGCACGTCATCGACGATCAGGGCCGCGCCGGCCTTGTCGCAGATGCGCCGCGCCGTGTGCGCGAACTCCTTTGTCGGAGCCTCGTGCGTCTTGCCGAGATCGTGCTTGAAGGCGGAAACGAACACGCCCGCGAGGTCGTTGCCCGCTTCCGCGGCCGCGCGCTCGATGCTGCTGGCGTCGTTGAAATCGTAGCGGATCAGGTGCACGCGGTCTTCGGCGGTGGCGCCGTTCGGGTACGGATTGCACCATGGCACCGCGCCGTGATAGGCGCCGTTCGCAACCAGGATCTTGCGCTTGCCGGTCGCCTCGCGCGCGATCATCGCGCAGGTGGTGGTCGCGTCGCTGCCGTTCTTCTGGAACATCGCCCAGTCGGCATGGGCGACGGTGTCGACCATCAGCTCCGCCAGCTCGACCAGCCGCGCGCTGGGTCCATTGAAGATGTCGCCCTGCGCGCGCTGTTCATCGGCGGCGCGATTGACGTCGGCATCGTTGTAGCCGAGCAGCATCGGCCCGTAGGCGCACATGAAGTCGACATATTCGCGGCCGTCGACGTCCCACAGATGGCAACCTTCGGCGCGGGCGAAATACTGCGGATAGGCGGCCGGGATGCGGGCGACATTCATATGGCCCCACATGCCATTCGGAATCACCCGCTGCGCGCGGTCGCGCAGTTCGGCGTCGACGGAATTGTGCATGCGGTCCAAATGCCATCCCCCTGCAATCGCGACCGTTTGCAGCGAAGCCGCCGGCGTCGGTCGTCGAAGATATATCCTATATTGTCATTGATCCTATATGCTATATCCTCTGCCGAAAAGGGGAAAAGTGGCGCCATGAGCAACGAGCCGCTGCTGCTGGGAGGCATCTCCGACGACTTCACCGGCGGGCTGGAGCTGGCGTCGATGATGGCGCGCGACGGCCTGCGCACCCGGCTGCTCACGCGCCTGGCACGGCCCGCCGATCTTGCCGAGCTCGATGTCGCAGTGATCGCGCTGAAAAGCCGGGTGGCCGCCGCCTCAAAGGCGGTGCGCGATTTCACGAAGGCGGCGGATGTCCTCGCCAAGCGCGGCGTGCGCCAGGTCTTCTTCAAATACTGCGCCACTTTCGATTCGACACTGCGCGGCAACATCGGACCCTGCGCCGACTATCTCGCCGATCGCCTCGGCGTGGACTTCACCGGCTTCTGCCCCGCCTTTCCCGATGTCGAGCGCAAGGTCTATCGCGGCTACCTGTTCTGGGCCGACCAGCTCATCTCGGAATCGCCGAAGCGCCTCGACCCGCTGACGCCCATGCGCGATCCGAACCTGGTGCGCGTGCTGCAGGCGCAGACCCGGCACAAGGTTGGCCTTATCCGCCACGAAGACCTGCAACGCGACCTCGACGAGCGGCGTGCGTGCGTCCCCGCGCTGAAGAAGGCCGGCGTGCGATACGCGATCTGCGATGCCGTCAGCAACGACGATCTGCGGCGCATGGCGGAACTCTGCGTCGATTGGCCGTTGATGACGGGCGGCTCCTCGGTCGCCGAATATTATCCGGAGCTGTGGCGCGCACGCGGCCTGTCTAGTGCGCCCAAGGTGCCGGTCGATCTCCGCCCGATCGCCGGGCCGGCGGTGATCCTGGCCGGCAGCTGCGCCGAGCAGACCGCGGCCCAGATCGCGCATTTCGGCAAGTCGCACCCGGTGCATGCGCTCGACCTGCTGGCGGTTGCGGCACAGCCCGCGCTGGTGGAGCAGGCGCTGGACCAGGCGCGCAATCAGCTGGCGCACGGCTCCATCGCCGTCGCCGTGTCGGCGGGACCCGACGCCGTAGCGGCAGCACAAAAGCGCTTCGGCCGGCGCGGCGCCGCCCGGCGCGCGGAGGAAATCCTCGGCAAGGTTGCCGTCGAACTGCATCGCCACGGCGTGCGCCGCTTCGTGATCGCCGGCGGCGAGACGTCGGGCGCGGTGCTGGAAGCGCTGAAGGTGCGGGCCATGGATATCAGCCCCTATCGCGGCCCCGGCACGGCGCGCGCCGTGACCTGCGGCCCCGATCCGATCTCGTTCCACCTCAAGCCCGGCAAGCTCGGCAGCATCGACATGCTGGACAAGGCCGCCGCCGACCAGAGCAAGGCCGCATGAGCGAAGCCGCCATCCGCACTGCCATCGTCGAGGTGAACGCCGAATTGGAGCGGCGCGGCCTCAACGTGTGCGCGACCGGCAATATCAGCGTGCGCTTCGGCGACGGCATGCTGATCACGCCGGCCGGCTGCAGGGTCGAGACACTGGCGCCCGAGCACATCGTGTTCACGCGGTTCGATGGCACGCACGAGGGACCGCTGCGTCCCTCCTCCGAAACCAGCATGCATCGCGCGGTCTACCAGCATGCGCCGAGCGCGAACGCCGTCGTGCATACCCACGCCGATCACTGCGTTGCGCTGGCGACCTTCCGCCAGCCGATCCCGGCCTTCCATTACATGGTACAGGGCTTCGGCGGCATGGACGTGCCGTGCGTCGACTACTATCCCTTCGGCTCTGAGGAACTGGGCGAGGCCGCCGGGCGCGCGCTCGAAGATCGCACCGCGTGCCTGCTCGCCAATCACGGCATGCTGACGCGTGGAACCACGCTGCTGTCCGCATTCGAGGCGGCGCTGAAACTGGAGGCGCTTGCCAAGCAATACCTGCTGGCGCGCAGCATCGGCACGCCGACCCTGCTGACCGCGGAAGAATGGGTCACGGTGCAGCAGCAATACCGCACCTACGGCAAGCCGCAGGCGCTGGACAGGCAGCCGCGCTGGCAATTGCCGTAGAGCCCATGGAAATCACCGGCAAGACCAAGATCATGTTCATCCTCGCCGACCCGGTGGCGCATATCCGGGGCAGCGTGGTGTTGACCCGGTCACTGCGCGCGCTGGGCCACGACATCGCAATCTCGCCGCTGCACGTGGCGCCGGCCGATCTCGCGCGCACGGTGCAAGCCATCCGCGCCTTCCAGAACGTGGTGGGCTTCGGCGTCACGATTCCGCACAAGATCGCGGTCTGCCCGCTGATCGACGAGCTGCTGGCGCAGGCGAAGCTGGTCGGCTCGGTCAACTTCGTCCGGCGCGATGCTGACGGCCGGCTGACCGGCGACAACATCGACGGCGCCGGCTTCATCGACGGCGCCAGGGAGAGCGGCATCGACTTCGCCGGCAAGCGCGTGCTGCAGATCGGCGCCGGCGGCGCGGGCCGCTCGATCGCATTTTCGATTGCTGCCGGCGGAGCCGCCGCGCTCGGTATCAGCAACCGCTCGGACGCGAAAGCGCGCGATCTCGCCCAGG
>DATEOK010000159.1:0-48674 GCA_035274225.1 Dongiaceae bacterium | reverse complement strand
GAGAGTTGCCGGACCGGTTGGTGTAAGCGGGCCGACCACGCCACCCTCACTCCGTCATCCCAAGGCTTGGCCTTGGGATCCACGAGTTTGCCCACAACCGTACGGTCTCGCTCATTGAAACTCGTGGATGGCAAGGCCAAGCCTTGCCATGACGGGAGAGTGTGCGGCGATAGGGTGCGCACATGACCGCGCCCCGCGTCTTCTTCTACGTGCAGCATCTGCTCGGCATCGGGCACCTCAAGCGCGCGGCGGCGATTGCGCGGGCGCTGGTGGAAGCCGGCGCGAGCGTCGACTTCGTGCTCGGCGGTGCGCCGGTCGCGAGCATCGCGCCACCGGGCGCGCGCGTGGTGCAGCTGCCGCCGGCGATTGCGTCGGATGCGCAATTCACCAACCTGCTCGACGAGCACGGCAACAAGGTCGACGAGCGCTGGAAGGTCAAGCGCAAGCAGGCATTGCTCGATGCGTTCGAAGCGGCCAAGCCCGACATCGTGCTGCTGGAGATGTATCCGTTCGGGCGCCGGCAGTTCCGCTTCGAATTGCTGCCGCTGCTGGATCTCGCGGCGGCGCCGTTTCCGAAGCCGGTGGTCGCGGTCTCGGTGCGCGACATCCTGGTGGACAAGGGCCGCATGGACCGCGCGCGCGAAGCGGTCGACATCATCAACCGGCATGTCGACCATGTGCTGGTGCATGGCGATCCACGCCTGACGCGGCTCGACCTCACCTTTCCACTGGCGGCGGATATCGCGCACAAGCTCAGCTACACCGGCTTCGTGGTGGAGCGACCGGCCGCAGCGGATCCGCTGGTCGATCGCGACGACGGCGAGATCCTGGTGTCGGCCGGCGGCGGAGCGGTCGGCTTCCCGCTGCTGGCGGCGGCGATCCGCGCCAAGAAGCTGACGCGCCAGCGCCACCGGCGCTGGCGCATCGTCACCGGCGCCAACCTGCCGGCGGCGCAGCGCACGGAACTGGACAAGTTGGCGGCCGGCGATCCCGACATCGCGATCGAAGGCTTCCGTCCCGACTTCGCCCGGCTGCTCGCCACCTGCAACCTGTCGATCTCACAAGGCGGCTACAACACGGTCATGGAATTGATCGCGACGCGCTGCCCTTCGGTGATCGTGCCGTTCGCCGAGGGCGGCGAGAGCGAGCAGACCCTGCGCGCGCGCATGCTGGCGGAGCGCGCGGTGCTGAGCATGGTCGATCCGGAGTTCCTGACCGCCGGCACGCTCGCGGCGGCCGTCGACGGCGTGCGTCCGCCAGCGGAGCTGGCGCTCAACCTCGACGGCGCGCGGCAAAGCGCGGCGCAGCTGATCGACGCCTGGAAACAGCGGAGATGAGCAGCTGGCAGGCGTTGGCTCGCGAGTGCGATGCCTGGGCGGCCGCCGGACGGACAGTGGAGCTGTGGTGGCGCGACGATGATGCGGTCGCTGATACCGAGGCCTTGCGGCGCCTGCTGGCGCAGGCGGGCGGTCCTATTGCCCTGGCGGTGATCCCGGCACGGCTGGAACCGAGCTTGCCGGCGCTGCTGAAAAGTCACGGATCGGTCAGCGTCCTGCAACACGGCTTCGACCATCGGAACCGTGCGCCGGCCGGCGGCAAGAAGTCGGAGTTTCCCGCGACCCGGCCCTGGGCGGAGGTGGCGGACGACCTGGCGAAGGGCCGCGGCCGGCTGGCAAACGCGTTCGGCGGGCAGTTCGTGCCGGCCCTGACGCCGCCCTGGAACCGCATCGACCCCGGCCATGCCGACCAATTGGGCCAATTGGGATATCGCGGGCTGACCACGTATCTGGCGCGGAAGAAACCGACGGTCGCAGCTGTTGTTCAGGTGAACACCCATGTCGACGTGATCGATTGGCAGGGGGCCCGCGGTTTCCTAGGGTTAGAGCCGACCCTTCAGCTGCTGGTGCAGCATTTGGCGGCTAAGCGCTTGGGCCAGGCCGATCCTGGCGAACCAACGGGTCTGTTGACGCATCATCTGGTCCATGACACAGAAACGTGGGATTTTCTGGGAGCGCTGCGGGATTGGTGCGCCAACAAGCCAGTCATAAAATGGCGAAGTGCGGCTGATCTGTTTCCGGGAGCAGGGAGCTAGATGACCGAGCTGAGATATCCGTTCTCGGCCCTTGTGTGGGACTATGTCCGAGGGATCGCGGGCACTGTTCTCTGTTTTGTGATCCTCGTCACAATCGAATGGCATAATCAATTGCCGTGGCTTTTCGTGGGATTGACCGTCTTGTTCGCCATCTACACGATGACCACCGTCGCCAAGAATGTGGCGCGTTTCCGCGTGTCGGAAGAGGGGATCGAATGCGGGGGCTTCCGGAGGCAGGCTATTCTCTGGGGCGACCTCAGCGAGCTGGCGCTGCGTTACTATCCGACCTCTCGCAGCCGCAAAAAGGGTTGGATGACCTTGACCCTCAAGGCCAAGGGCGACGGCAGCCGTCCGGCCAGCGTCAAGATCGAATCCAACCTGCCGGGCTTTGCCGAGATCGCGACCCGCGCCGCCTGGGCCGCCAAGGAAAACAAGCTCATGGTGGACCGGGTGACGGCGGACAACCTCACCGCGCTCGGCGTTTCGGCGTGATGGCCTAGCCCATGGACCAGCCCGTGCCGCAGCGTCATGACACATCCCCCACCGATCCGATGGCGGGCACCCTGCTGGCGGTGCGGGACCTCAAGATCGCGTTCGACCTCGACACTGGCGTGCTGGAGGCGGTGCGCGGCATCAGCTTCCGCGTGCCGCATGGCAAGACCGTGGCGCTGGTCGGCGAATCCGGCTCGGGCAAGTCGGTGGTGGCGCAGGCGATCATGGGCATCCTGCCCAAGATCGCGCGCATCTCCTCCGGCCAGATCCTGTTCGACCGCACGGGAACGCAGAACGGCAACGGCGCCGGCTTGAATGGTGGGGGCGTGATCGACATCGCGCAGCAGCCGCGCAACGGGCCGGTGATGCGCTCGATCCGCGGCGGCGCCATCTCCATCATCTTCCAGGAGCCGATGACCTCGCTGTCACCGGTCCACACCATCGGCGACCAAATCGGCGAGGCGCTCCAGCTGCACCGCAAGGTCGGCCGCCGCGAGGCCAAGGAATTGGTGATCGACATGCTGCGGCTGGTCGGCTTCCCCGATCCGCAGCGTGGCTTCAAGACCTATCCGTTCGAATTGTCGGGCGGGCTGCGCCAGCGCGCGATGATCGCGATGGCGCTGATCTGCCGGCCGACGCTGCTGATCGCCGATGAACCGACGACGGCGCTCGATGTTACCATTCAGGCCCAGATCCTGAAGCTGATGATCGACCTGCAGAAAGAGCTGCAGATGGCGCTGCTGCTGATCACCCACGATCTGGGCGTGGTCGCCAACGTCGCCGACGAGATCGTCGTCATGTATCACGGCGAGGTCATGGAATCCGGCACCATGGACGATCTGTTCCAGGCGCCGGAGCATCCCTATCTGCAGGCGCTGCTGCGCGCGGTGCCGCGCTTCGGCATGGAGCCCGGCGAACGGCTGACGCCGATCCGCGAGATCCCCATGACCGAAGGCAAGATGTTCGCGGAGAAGAATCCCTGGCCGGAAGGCGCCGGCCTCGGCACGCCGCTGCTGCTGGTGGAGAACGTCAGCAAGAGCTTCGCGATCCGCAAGGGCGGCTTCTTCGGCGGCGAGGAGAAGCAGGTGCTGGCGGTCGACGATGTCAGCTTCGAGGTGAAGCGCGGCGAGTGCCTGGGGCTGGTCGGCGAATCCGGCTGCGGCAAGACCACCCTGTCCAAGATCATCATGCGCGCGCTCTCGCCCGACACCGGGCGCATCCTATTCAACGAAGGCAACAAGCTCACCGAGACGCTGAAGCTGAAGGGTGACGCGCTGCAGGACTTCCGCAAGCGCATCCAGTTCGTGTTCCAGGATCCGATGGGATCGCTCAATCCGCGCATGTCGGTCTACGACATCATCACCGAGCCGCTGGTGATCCACGGCATCGGCAACGCGAAGGAGCGCGAGGCGATCGCCAAGGAGCTGATGGCGCTGGTCGGTCTCGACGTGCGCCATCTGCGGCGCTATCCGCACAGTTTCTCCGGCGGCCAGCGCCAGCGCATCGGCATCGCCCGGGCGCTCGCCTTGCGGCCGGATATCGTGATCTGCGACGAGCCGGTCTCGGCCCTTGACGTCTCGATCCAGGCGCAGATTCTCAATCTGCTCAAGGACCTGCAGGCCAAGCTCGGCCTCACCTACATCTTCATTTCGCACAATCTGGCGGTGGTGGAATATATCGCCGACCGCATCATGGTGATGTGCGCCGGGCGCCTGGTCGAGATGGCGCCGGCCGACCGGCTGTTCCAGAACCCGGTCCATCCCTATACTCGGGCGTTGCTGGCGGCAGTGCCCGACCCGTCCTTGACCTGCCGGCTGAACTTCGACCGATTGATGGAAGGCAAGGCCTCCATCCCATCGGCCTGGCCGGCGCCCTTTACCATCGACCCGGATCGCCGGCCGGGTATGGTGGAAGTCTATGACGGACATTGGGTCCGCGCCGGTATCGACGTCAGGAGCGCAGCATGAAACGCCGGGACTTTCTGTTGACCAGCTTGGGCGCGGGCCTCGTGCTTGGCGCGCCCTCAGCTTTCGCGGACTTCATCGGGTCGGCCTATTTCAAGGACAAGGAAGCAAGCGGCGACCTGCCGCCGGTGGCCGAGCGCCTACCGAAGAATCCGGCGGTCGCCAAGATGCCGGAGCTGGGCACCCAGGGCGGCGAGATCCGCATGCTGATGGCGAGCGACAAGGACACCCGCATCCTGGTCGCCTACTCCTACGCGCGCCTGGTCTGCTACGACCACGAATACAAGCTGGTGCCGGACATCTGCGAGAGCTTCACGGTGGAAGAAGGCCGCATCTTCACCTTCAAGCTGCGCGATGGCCACAAGTGGTCCGACGGCGAGCCGTTCACCAGCGAGGCGTTCCGCTATTTCTGGGAAGACGTCGCCAACAACGAGGAGCTGATGCCGACCGGCGTGCCGACGACCCTGCGCGTCGACGGCAAACCGGCAACGGTCGAGTTCCCGGACCCGCTCACCGTCCGCTATACCTGGGAGAAGCCGAACGCCGAGTTCCTGCCGCAGCTGGCGGGCGCTTCGCCGCTGTTCATTTTCCGGCCCGGCCACTACCTCAAGAAGTTCCACAAGAAATACGCCGACGCGGCGAAGCTCGAGGAAGCGGTGAAGGACTCCGGCCAGCCGAGCTGGGCGGCGCTGCATAACCGGCGCGACAACCAGTACCGCAACGATAATCCGAAGCTGCCGACGCTCGATCCCTGGGTGCTGCAGAACAAGCCGCCGCAGGAGCGCTACATCTTCGCGCGCAACCCGTATTACTACCGCGTCGACGAGAAGGGCCAGCAGCTGCCTTATGCCGACCAGGTGGTCTTCGTAAAGACGGATTCGAAGCTGATCCCGGCCAAGGCGGCGGACGATTCCGACCTGCAGGCACGCAACATCCGCTTCGACAACTACACCATCCTGAAGCAGAAGGAAGAAGAGAAGCAGAAGATCTGGGTGCGGCTGTGGGACGACGGGCGCGGCAACAAGCTGGCGCTGTGCCCCAACCTCACCTGCACCGACATGGTGTGGCGCGGCGTCCTGCGCGACGTGCGCTGCCGCCGGGCGCTGTCGCTGGCGATGAGCCGCGACGAGATCAACAGCGCGATCTATTTCGGCCTCGGCCTGCCCAGCAACAACACGGTGCTGCCGTTCAGCCCGCTGTACAAGCCGGAATACAGCACGACCTGGGCGACCACCGACATCGACAAGGCTAACCAGCTGCTGGACGAGATGGGCCTCAGCAAGCGCGGCGACGACAACATCCGCCTGCTGCCGAACGGCCAGCCGATGATCGTCATCGTCGACACCGCAGGCGAAAGCACGGAAGAGACCGACGTGCTGCAGCTGGTGCGCGATTCGTGGAAACAGATCGGCGTCGATCTGTTCACCAAGCCGTCGGAGCTCGAAGTCTTCCGCAACCGCATCTTCGCCGGCGAATCGATCATGTCGGTGTATCCCGGAATGGACAACGGCTTCCCCAGCGCCGACATGAGCCCGTGGGAGTTCGCCCCCACCAGCCAACAGCAGTACCAGTGGGCGAAGTGGGGCCAGTTCTACGAGACCTCGGGCGAGTCCGGCGAGAAGGTCGACATGCCGGAGGCGCAGCAGCTGTTCGACCTGATGAACCAGTGGAAAGCCGCCATGGACACGGGCAGCCGCACCAAGATCTGGGAGCAGATCCTGGCGATCTGGACCGACCAAGTCTATACCATCGGCACCGTCGCCAACGTGCCGCAGCCGGTGGTGGTGAACCGTCACGTGCACAATGTGCCGGAAAAGGCGATCTGGTCGTGGGAACCTGGCGCGCAGTTCGGCGTCTACAAGCCCGACACCTTCTGGCTGGACGAGCAGCGGCCCTTGAGCACCATCGCCGAGCAGTAATACTCTTTCAGCATGTTCCGGTATTTCGTCCAACGCCTGCTGGTGATGATCCCGACCCTGATCGTCATCAGCATCGCGATCTTCGTCATCATCCAGGCGCCGCCGGGCGACTGGATCGAGACCTATATCGCGCAGCTCAAGGCGCAGGGCGAAGCCGTCGATCCGGCCAAGATCGAGTTCTACCGCAAGACCTATGGCTTCGACCTGCCGTTCTACCTGCAGTATCTCAAATGGGCCGGCGGGCTGCTGCAGGGCAATCTCGGTTTCAGCTTCGAGCATTCCATGCCGGTGAGCGAGGTGGTCGGTGACCGGCTGTCGCTGACCGTGGTGGTGTCGGTCGCCTCGATCCTGTTCGTGTGGGTGCTCTCGTTCCCGATCGCGGTCTATTCGGCGGTGCGGCAATACTCGGTCGGCGACTACTTCTTCACCTTCCTCGGCTATATCGGGCTGGCGACGCCGAGCTTCCTGCTGGCGCTCATCCTGCTGTACTTCACCAAGGAATATTTCGACGTCTCGATCGGCGGCCTGATGGATCCGCAGTATGCGGGCGCGGCGTGGAGTTGGGCCAAGTTCCAGTCGATCCTCTCGCACCTCTGGATCCCGGTGCTGGTGATCGGCCTGCCGGGAACCGCCGGCATGATCCGCCGCCTGCGCGCCAACCTGCTCGATGAGCTCAACAAGCAGTACGTCACGACCGGACGCGCCAAGGGCCTGCCGCCGGGCCGCCTGCTGGTGAAGTATCCGCTGCGCATCTCGCTCAATCCCTTCATCGCCGACATCGGCAGCCTGCTGCCGGAGCTGATCTCCGGCTCGGTCATCGTCTCGGTGGTGATGGCGCTGCCGCTGACCGGGCCGATGCTGCTCGACGCGCTGCGCAGCCAGGACATGTATCTCGCCGGCTCGTTCCTGATGTTCATGGCGTTCCTGACGGTGGTCGGCGTCTTCATCTCCGACATCATGCTGGCGCTGCTCGACCCGCGCATCCGCCTCGGCGCCGGGGCCAGCAAATGAACGAACAGTCCTCGCCCCACGGCGCGCCCGCGCCGCTGCCGCACTATGTTTCCACCGCGCCGTTCGATCCCTATTCGGTCGAGCGCACCACCGCGGAGCAGGAGAAGATCTACCTCGCCTCGCAATGGAAGCTGATGGCGCTGAAGTTCAGGCGCCACCGCATCGCGGTGCTGTCGGCGATCGTGCTCGGCATCATGTATGCCTCGATCCTGGTGGTGGAGTTCCTGGCGCCGTACCAGCAGGACACCCGCAACGTCCAGCATATCTATGTGGCGCCGCAGCCGGTGCATTTCTTCCACAAGGGCGAACTCATCGGGCCGTTCGTCTACGCGCTCGACTACAAGCTCGACATGAACACCCTGAAGCGCATCTACACCGAGAATCCGGAGAAGCCGCTGAAGATCCGCTTCTTCTGCCGGGGCGACAAATACAACTGGTGGGGCGTCGTTCCGGGCGACCTGCACCTGATGTGTCCGCCGGAGGGCGGCCCGTTGTTCCTGCTCGGCTCCGACCGGCTGGGCCGCGATATGCTCTCACGCGTGCTCTACGGCATGCGCATCTCGCTCACCATCGGCCTCATCGGCGTCTCGGTATCGATCGTGCTCGGCGTGATCCTGGGCGGGCTCGCCGGCTATTACGGCGGCTGGGTCGACGACATCGTGCAGCGCGTGATCGAAGTCATCCGCTCGATCCCGCACCTGCCGCTGTGGCTGGCGCTGGCGGCGATCCTGCCGGTCACCTGGTCGCCGCTGCTGGTCTATTTCGGCATCACCATCATCCTCGGCCTGATCGACTGGACCGGCCTTGCCCGGGCGGTGCGATCGCGGCTCCTGAGCCTGCGCGAAGAGGATTTCTGCGTCGCCGCGCAGCTGATGGGCGCGTCACCGAAGCGCATCATCTTCCGCCACCTGATGCCGAGCTTCATGAGCCACCTGATCGCCTCGGCCACCCTCGCCATCCCCAACATGATCCTCGGCGAGACGGCGCTGTCATTCCTCGGCCTCGGCATCCGCCCGCCGATCACCTCGTGGGGCGTGCTGCTCAACGAGGCGCAGAACATCAACGTGGTGGTGCTCTACCCCTGGCTGATGCTGCCGATGGTGCCGGTGATCGTCGTGGTGCTGGCGTTCAACTTCATGGGCGACGGCCTGCGCGACGCGGCGGATCCGTACCGGTAGGCGGGCGGCAAAGCGTTGCGTTGCGGCAGGAGCGAATCGGGATGAGTGATGACAGATCGCAAAATGAGGATGTCATCGCCGTCTTGATCGAGAATGGCGATGCGCTCGATCAGCCGCGCCCGATCGAGCATTGGGCCTACTTCCCGACCGAGGAAGGCCGCGCGCGGTTCATTGCATATATCGAGCCGCGCTACGCGAACATCGCCTGCAGCCTGAATCCGATGTCCGCTGGCAAGGAATACGGCGTCACGTTCTCGCACACCGGCACTCCGGATGCCGATTCGATCACCGAGATCACCAGCGCTCTCTCGCTTGCGGCGGAATCCTGTGGCGGCGATTACGATGGCTGGGAAACGCAGGTCATCCGTTAGATCACGGCGTCAGCCCATTCTCCGCGAAGTGCCGTTTCATCCGCATCCAGCCGTCCTTGGCCGCCGCTTCGTCATAGATCTCGCGGTAGTCAGCGTGGAAGCCGTGCTGCGTGCCGGGATAGACGTGGATCGATGAGCCGGTCTTGTTTGCGGCCGCCAACGCGGCGCGCATTCTCTCGACATCGTTGAGCGGGATCGACTGGTCGTTCTCGGCATAGAGGCCGAGGACGGGCGCCTTCAGCTGCGAGGCGACATCGACCGGGAAAGGGCGATTGTCGGTGAACAGCGCGTTCGGCGCCGGCGGCTTCGCCAGGCGGCCATACCACGCGACGCCGGCCCTAAGCTGTGCGAACTCCGCACACGCCATCCAGGTGACGAGGCCGCCCCAGCAGAAGCCGGTGATAGCGATGCGACCGGGATCGGCGCTACGCACCTCGCCACGCGCGATCATGCTGAGGGTCGCGCCGACATCGGCCATCACCTGCGCATGAGTGGCGGTGCCGACGATCTTCGCGATCTCGCTCCACTCGGTGAGCGGCGCGGGATCGCCGGCGCGCGCGAAGAAGTCCGGCGCGATCGCGACATAGCCTTCCTTGGCGAGGCGGCGGCAGACGTCGCGGATGTATTCGTGCAGGCCCCATACCTCCGGCACCACGATCACCACCGGCCGCTTGCCGATACCCTTCGGCCGCGCGACGTAGGCCGGCAGCACCGCATCCCTGGCCGGGACGCGCTGCATGCCGGCGGAGAGGCCGTTGGCGTTGGTGGCGATGGGCTTGGCCGTCGCCGACATTGGCATGGATGCGTAGCGGAGGGCAGAGGATCTGTGGCTCATGGGGTTTCCCGCATCAGGACGATGCGCCCGAGCCTAACGCCGATCGCCGCCGCCGCACAGCTGCCGGATTTCAGACCCCCAAAACAAGATCGCCGGGCTCTTGGCCCGGCGATCGTGCGTGCTATCGGGGCGATATTACCCCTGGCCGTCCGCGGCGCGGCGCCAGGTGTCGATGACCGAGTATTCCAGCCAGGTGCGGTCGAGATAGGGCGCTGTCTCGAAGTAGCGGCGCGCGTTCTTGAGGTCGCCCTTGGAGAAGGCGAGCATGCCCACATAGGAATGCGCGATGCCCAGCCGGGTCCACTTGGTGTCTTCCGGACCCGCCTCCGCCTTCGCCAGGAAGTCGTCGGCGCTCATCTCGCCCTGGAACACCTTCACCAGCATGACGTGCCAGCTGTTCGGGTCGTCATGGGGCTGGATCAAGTCCTTGACCGCGGCCTTGGCCTCTTCGGGCTTGCCGGCCTTGTTGAGGGCGATCGCCAGCATCATGGCGGACCAGATGTCTTCCTTCTTGTTCTTGCGCGCGACCTTCAGCGCCTCGATCGCCTGCGGATTCTTGCCCTGCGCCAGGAAGCCGGCGCCGAGCGCGATCGCGGGGTTCGGGTCGTCGTCGGTCTCCGCCATCGACCGGCGCAGATCCTTCTCGGCCTCCTCGAAGTGGTGGCCTTCGTTCTGCGCGAACACGGCGCGCATCATCTGCGCCCAGGTCGCTTTCGGGTTCTCCTCCACGATCTTGCGCAGATCCTCGCGCGCCGGCTCGGACTGGCCGAGGCGGAAGCGTACCATCGCGCGCATGAACAGCGGATGCTCGTACTCCTTGAGATATTTCAGCATCTCGTCGTACGCCGCGAGCGCCGCGCGATGCTCGCCGGCGCAGGCCATCGCATCGGCCCACTCCATGCGGATCTCGGGGCTGGTGCCGAGGCGGTCCCACGACTTGCGCAGCAGGTTGGCGCCGTTCTTGCACTCGCCGCCGCGCGTCAGCAGGTAGCCCTGCACGCTCTGCAGCTCGTTCATCTCGGGGAATACCTTGCGCCAGCTCGCCATGTCGTCGACCGCCTGGCGCCACGCGGTGCTGTGGCCGAGGTTGTCCTTGTCGACGATGTCGATGCGCACGCTGCGCAGCTCACGCGATTCCGGGTGCATCTCGAGCAGCTTGTCGAGCTCGGTCAGGGCCGGCTCGGCGCCGCGCGCGTTGTGCAGGGCGATCAGCCAGCGGGCGGCCAGCGCCATGTCGTCGGGCCGCTTGGCGCGCTGCTTCTCCAGCGCAGCGACCAGGCTCTCGTCCTTCTCGCCGTACGGCTTGTTGGTGCCGGCGCCGAGCATGCGGGCGCCTTTGTCGTCCTTCAGGAACGGCCGCACGCGATCGAGGAAACCGGAGACCGGGTTGCCCAGCTCCATGTGCTGCACGCGCCACGGCCAGCCCTTGGGCCGCGCGCCTTCCAGCAGCTCGTTGCGGATCGAACCGCCGCCCCAGCCCATGGTCAGGATCGCCACGACGTGCCAACCGCCGTTGCCGTCGGGGGTGAGAATCGGCGAGCCGGACGAGCCGGGCCGCGCGAAGCAGGTGGAGTTCCACAGCGGGAATTCGACCTGGCCCCAGAGTTCGCAATTGTTGTCATCGACCAGGTGCGAGATGCCCGAGACCGGCGGGCCGCTGACACCGCGGGCCGGCAACGGTTCCTCGCGCTTCATCAGCGTCTCGGTGGTGATGCCCTCGAGCGTCATCGGGATGTAGCCCTGGGGGCCGGCGCCGAGGCACTTCTCGAGCTTCAGCAGCGCCCAGTCCTCGTTGTAGTTCTCCCAGGCGGCCCTGCGCTTGCCGGCCGGATCGTCCGCCTTGGGGAACTGCTTCTGGCCCCAGGCCACCGGGATCGCCTTGGAGGAGTCCAGGATCTCAGGCAGCTTGGATATGTCGGTCGCCTTGCGCACCTTGGTCTGGTCGCGCACCGGTCCGATCACGAACTGCAAGCTGCTCTTCATCGGCAGCTCGTTGGTCTCGACGTCCGGATCGTCCGGATCGACGACGTGGCGCGCGGTCATGATGTAGCATTCGCCGACCAGGAACGCGGTGCCCCAGCTCTCGTAGTTCGGCTCGCCCGGCTTCGCCTTCTTGTGCGGCGGATGCTTCACTACCAGGTTGCCGATGCCGAGGCGATCGTCGCGCCGCACCAGCTGGATGTCGTTGAGTTTGAGGATGTCCTCGATCAGCGGGTTCTGCGGGATCGATTCGGCCGAAGCCGGACCCGCCAACATCGCCACTATGAAGGCCAGCGCCAGCGCGAGGCCGGCGCCGACCGCCAACCGCACTGCATAACGCACTTCGCTCACGGAGACGCCCGCTGCGCGCACAGTCGAAGCCATGGTTTGCCTCAAAGGATTAACCTAAAGACCGGATTAAGGAGGGTAGCGGGCGAAGTCCTAACAACCGGCTAATAACGGCGGCATTCCGGCCCTCGGAGCGCGAGTGATATTCCTGCAATTTGAGCAAAAATTGTGAACCGCCACACGCCGGTCGGCGAATGAACCATCGACAGGCCGGGCCGCCGCTGAATATTTTCCGGGTGCGGACGGCTTGGGGGCTAAGAGCCGTTCGGCTGCGTCATTCGGGGAAGTTACTGAGGGAAATATGAGGAAAATTGCAAGGCAGGCTGCCGTCCTGGCGGCCCTGGTGTTCGTTGTCTCCGGCTGCGCCCAGCAAGCGACCGAAGGGGCCAGGCTCGCCCCCGGCGAAACGCTGCAGATTACCCAGGACGTTTGGACCGATTACCAGGACTATGTGAAGTACGGCCAGGGCCTCGGCCCCGACCGCCAGGGTGCTTTTGGCGTCGTCATCGCCAACGACGTGGGCGTGGAGGGGGTGCCGGGCTACTACTATTGCCCGCGCATGTACGACGGTTGCCGCCCCGGCCGGAACGCGGTCAGCGACATTCTCGATCTGTGCCGGCGCGAAAATGTCGAATGCCTGATCTTCGCGCGCAACGAAGACATCCAGGTGCCGTACGAGATCGTCGACTAGCCGCCAACCTTGACGAGCGCGGATGCCCGTTGGCACGCGGGCTCAAGCTCAGTAAGGTCCTGCCGTCTGCGCGATCCACGCCTCATTGGAGAAAACGACATGGCCAAGGTCATTGTGCGGACCGATCGCGCGCCCACGTCATTCGCCGGATACAGCCAGGCCGTGAAGGCCGGTGGCTTGGTGTTCGTGTCCGGCCAGGGACCGTTCGACCCGGCGACCGGCGCTCTCGCCGGCACTACCATCCAGGAACAGACAGCGCAGTGCCTGCGCAACGTGGAGGCGATCCTTGAGGCCGCGGGCAGCTCGCTGGCGAAGGCGGTGAGCGCGACCTTCATCCTCGGCGAAGAGAGCGATTTCGCCGGCATGAACGAGGAATGGAACAAGTGGTTCAAGATCGATCCGCCGGCCCGCCAGGGCGCCAAGCTGCCGATCAGCCCGAAGGGGATGAAGATCTCGATCGCGGTGATTGCAGAAGCTTGAGGCGGATGTTGGTCGCATTTTCGGCGCCGAACCGGCAGCCACTTCGGCGGAAAATGCTCCGTCAGTCGGTGATGCGGATGTGTCCCGGCTGCTCGGCGACGCGCTTCAGCCAGGCGCGGATGCCGGGGTAGCGCGCGAGGTCGAAGCCGCCTTCGTGCGCGACGTGGGTGTAGGCGTAGAGCGCGATGTCGGCGATCGAATAGGCTTCACCCGCGAACCAGGCGTGGTCCTTGAGCCGGCTCTCCATCACGCTGAGCGCGTGATAGCCGCGCTCGGTCTTCATCGGCAGCTGCGGCTCGTTCTGCGGCGTCTTGCCGAGATGCGCGACCCAGTGGCGGACCACGGCGATGTAGGGCTCGTGGCTGTATTGCTCGAAGAACATCCATTGCAGGGCCGCGGCGCGGTCGCGCTTGCCCTTTGGATTCAATTCGGCGGGCCAGTATTTCGTGCCCTCGGCGAAGTAGTAGAGGATGGCGTTGGATTCGAAGAGATGGCTGCCGTCGGCAAGGCGGATAGTCGGCACCTTGCCGTTGGGGTTCTTGGCCAGGAACTCGGTAGTGCGGGTGGAGCCGTCATCGACGTTGAACTCGACGCGCTCGAACTTGAGGCCGAGGTGGCTGAGCAGCAGCCGCACCTTGTAGGCGTTGCCGGAAATGGCGGAATCGTAGAGGACGAGGTCGCTGGTCATGGCGGGGCTCCGATTGGCTAAGGGTTAGTCCTACGGACCCTATCGCCGGCGCAAGCGAGAAGTTATGATGCTAAGGCTTAGTAAAACTGAGGCTTGGCATGCGCCCGTTGCCGCCCTTGACCGCCCTGCGCGCCTTCGAAGCCGCCGCCCGCCACGGCAATTTCGTCAAGGCGGCGGCCGAGCTCGGCGTCACCGCCGGCGCCGTCAGCCAGCATATCAAGGGATTGGAGGAGCGGCTCGGCCTCACCTTGTTCCGACGCCTGGCGCGCGGGGTGAAGCTGACGGAGGCGGGGCGGGCCTATCTGCCGGGCGTTGCCGACGGCTTCGACCGGCTGGCGCGGGCGACCTTGCAGGTGCATGAGTCCGGGCTCGCCGGGCGGCTCACCCTCACGGTGCTGCCGTCCTTCGCGGCCGGCTGGCTGGTGCGGCGGGTGCCGGCGTTCCGCGCGCGTCATCCGGACATCGACCTGGTCATCCGCTCGGAGCGGCAGACCGTCGACCTGCATCGCGATGACGCCGACCTCGCGGTGCGCTATGGCCTCGGCGACTTTCCGAATCTCGAGGCGACGCACCTGATGCGCGAAGAGATTTTTCCGGTGTGCGCGCCGGCCCTGCTCAACGCCGACCCACCCCTGCGCGCGCCCGCCGACCTCGCGCGGCACGAACTGCTGCACGATGCCGGCGCGCTCGGCAACGAGCCGTGGATCCGCTGGCAGCCATGGCTCGATGCGTTCGGCTTGAGCGAGGCGGGCAGAAGGCCCGGCGTGCATTTCACGGATTCGGTTCAGCTCTACCAGGCGGCGCTGCTGGGTCAGGGCGTCGCGCTCGGGCGCAGCATGTTGATCGGAGACGAGCTGGCGGCGGGCCGCCTGGTGCGGCCGTTCGCCGATACGCGCGCGTCAAGCTATGCGTATTACGCCGTCACCACGCGCGTCGCGCGTGGCAATCCGCGCGTCGCGGCCTTTATCACCTGGATGATGACGGAGGTACAGCCGGCCGAAGAGAGCTAGTGAACGGGCGCGATCGCCGCAGCTTGCCCGAGGGCGATGCGCAGGTCGGGCGCGCCGCATTTGTCGGCGTCGAGCGGATGCAAGGTGAGCTCGGCATCGCGCAAGAGCACAGCGAGCGAGATCAGCGACGGCAGCGCCGCGCGCGCGGCGGCGGGCGGCAGCAGTTGCGTCAGCGCGGACCACGAGATGCCGTGCTGCTTGCGCTGGCTGGCGGCGACGGCGCCGAGCAGCAGCGCCTCGTCGGGACTGACGAATGCGCAGCGCGGGCAGCGCACGTCGATCTCGCGCAAGGCCGCGGCGGCGAGCGCGGACAAGACGTCGTCGATCAGCTCCATCGCCTGCGGCACGCCGGCGCGCAGGAAGCCTTCGCCGGCGACGCCGCGATAGGCGTTCGGCCTGTCCTGGCCTTGGCGGAAGGCGAGCAGCCAAGTGCGCATGCCCCACAGCAGGAACTGCCCGGCCGCATCCAGCTCCTCCGTGCGCAAGCCCGTCTCATGGTCATGGATTGGCGCAGGGGGCGTGGTGCGGCCGGTCATGCGGTCTCCGCCGATGTCGGGAAATGGGGCGCTCGCGGGTCGGCATTGCCAGTGTTGGTCTCGGCGTTTCTGGGAGAAGCCGTCGCCGCCCCGCGAGCCCGATCCTTGTAGCAAGGGTCGGATGCAATTGCAAGTCATTCTCAAAAAGAATCTGCGACGGGATAGCGTGGGTCGTCACCGCGTTGGGGCGTTATTCCGGAAACCCAGCCTTGCGCAGCGCTTCCACGATGTGGGCGCGGTCGGCTTCGCTGCGCATCGGCTGGCGCTCGATGGCGTGGGCGATGGTGAAATCGGGCTTGAGCCGCAGAGTCTCGGCGACGTGATGGCGGGCGCGCTCGGCGTGGCCGAGCATGGCGTGGCTGGCGGCCAGATAGAGGTGCGCCCAATAAGGCGGTTCGTTCGACCGCTCCAGGGCGGCGATGGCCTCCCCGAATTGCCGCGCCATGAAGTGCGCGAAGCCGGTGATCGGCCACAGCCAGCTCGGCTCGAAGAACGGATCGAGGGCGCGCGCCTCGCGGAAATAGTCGAGCGCCTTCTCGGGCTCGCCGAGCGTGATGTGGAGATCGCCGAAGCCCGCCATCAGCAGCGCGCTGTTTGGGTTGAGCTCGCGCGCCTTGTTGTAGTGGTACTCCGCGCGCGACCAGGCGCCGCGGGTCTGATGCAGGCGCGCCACCGCGACCTGGGAATGTGGATCGTTGGGATCGATCGCGACCGCCTTCTGCGCCAGCGCGAAGGCGCTGTCCAGCAGGTCGGGCGAGGCATTGAAGTCGCGATACCAGTCGGTCATCTTGAGGTTGGCGAGCAGCGCATAGGCCTTGGCGTAGCCGGGGTCGAGCGCGATCGCCTGCTCGAACAGCTTGCGCGCTTCCTCTGACGCGCCGGGCCGGTAGAGCGGCAGCGCGTCGCCCTTCAGCACCAGCTCATAGGCGGCGAGGCTGGCGGGCGCCTTGCGCTGTGCGCGCTCGGTGGCGGCGGCCTGCATGCGACCGACCAGGGTGGCGGCGATGGTCTTCACCACCTGGTCCTGGACCGCGAACAGCTCCTCCTCGTTGCGGTCGAAGCGGTCGGCCCAGACGTGATGGCCGGTGGCGGTGTCGATCAGCTGCGCGGTGATGCGGATGCGGTTGCCGATGCGCCGCACGCTGCCTTCGACGATATACTGCACGCCGAGCTCGCGGCCCACGCGCTGCACGTCGACGTCCTGGCCGCGGTAGCGGAACGAGGTGTTGCGCGCCAGCACGTGCAGGTTCCGGAAGCGGGCCAGCTCGGTGATGATGTCCTCGGTCATGCCGTCGCCGAAATACTGCTGCTCGACATCGCCGCTCATGCTGACGAAGGGCAGGACGGCGATCGACGGCTTGTTGCCTGGGGTGGCGGCCGCGGCGATCGGCAGGCGTGCGAGGCCCGAGACGCGATAGACGCGCACCGGCGCGCCGATATTCTTGAGGCTCTGCTCGCCGAGCTCCTCGAACGCGGTCTCGAACTTGTTGCGCACCTGGTCGTAGGCGGCGCCGGAGATGAAGATGCCGCCCGGATCCGCCGCGGTTTCCAGGCGCGCGGCGATATTGACGCCGTCGCCATAGAGATCGCCGCGTTCCACCACCACGTCGCCGAGGTTGATGCCGATGCGCAGCACGATGCGGCGGTCCTCCGCCTGCCCGGCCGCTGCCGCTGCCATCGCCTGCTGCAGGTCGATGGCGCATTGCACCGCATTCACCGCGCTGGCGAACTCCACCATGATGCCGTCGCCGGTCACCTTGAACACGCGGCCCTGATGCTGGGCCACCAGCGGCGAGACGATCTCCTTGCGCCGCGCCTTCAGCGCAGCGAGCGTCCCCACCTCGTCCAGCTCCGTCAGCCGGCTGTAGCCGACGACGTCCGCGGCGAGGATTGCGGCAAGGCGGCGCTGGATGCGGTCTTCGGCCATCAAGTGCCCAATGGGTGCGGGTCGGCGCAAATCATAGGAATGCACGGCGCAGGTGTCTATCGAGACCGATCCGGCTAGTGGCTATACTGACAGAAACGGTCCTTTGCGGAGGCGTACCATGATCGAGAAACTGACGGCGGCGGAGCGGGCGGCGGCGCTGCAGGAGCTGGCCGGCTGGCAGCCGGTCGACGGGCGCGACGCCATCCAGCGCTCCTTCAAGTTCAAGACTTTCAACGAGGCCTGGGGCTTCATGAACCGCGTCGCATTGATGGCGGAAAAGGCCGACCACCATCCGGAATGGTTCAACGTCTACAACCGCGTCGACATCCTGCTGACGACGCACGACTGCAACGGCCTCAGCGCACGGGACGTGACGCTCGCCAAGAAAATCGATAAGCTGGTGGCGTAGGCTATTTGGGCGGCATGCGCAGCGCGCCGTCGAGGCGCACGACTTCGCCGTTCAGCATCACGTTCTCGATCATGTGCTGCACTAGGCGCGCAACCTCCGCCGGCTCGGCGAGACGTTGCGGGAACGGGATCGATTGCGCCAGGGCGTCCTGCACGTCCTGCGGCAACCCGGTGATCATCGGAGTCGCGACCAGGCCGGGCGCGACGCTGAGCACGCGGATGCCGTGGCGCGCCAGGTCGCGCGCGGCGGGCAGGGTCATGCCCGCCATGCCGGCCTTCGAGGTCGCATAGGCGATCTGGCCGATCTGGCCTTCATAGGCGGCGATCGACGACGTGTTGATGACGACCCCGCGCTCGCCGTCGGCCAGCGGCGGCAGCTTCGCCATATCGGCGGCGGCAAGGCGCAGCAGGTTGAAGGCCCCGATCAGGTTGACCTCGATCACCCGCCGGAAGATGTCGAGCGAAAGCGGGCCGTCCTTGCCCAGGATGCGGCCCGGCGACAGGATCCCGGCGCAATTCACCAGGATGCGCGCCGGGCCGTGGGCGTCGCGCGCTTTTCCGATCGCTTGTTCGGCGGACGACGCGCTCGCGATGTCGCATTCGATCGCGGTGCCGCCGATCTCCTGCGCGGTTGCCTTGGCGCCGTCGAAATTGACGTCGAGCACGGCGACCTTGGCGCCAAGCTTGCCCAGGTGCCGCGCGACCGCGGCGCCGATGCCGGAACCGCCGCCGGCCACCAGGGCGGATTGAGCTGAAATCTGCATGGCTTCGATCCTGGTGCGAGGCTCAATTCAACGCAAGAGCATCCAGTTCAGCGAGCGTCTTTTCGACCACCCGGCGTTCATCGGCGGTGAGGGGAGCTTGCGGCGGGATAGGGTCGCCGACCTCGTAGCCCTGAATCTGCAATCCGGCCTTGATGCAGGCGGCGAGGTTGAACCGCGCGAAGGCTTCGTTGATGCGCCATAGCGCGCGCTGCAGCGTCATCGCCTCGTCCCAGTGGCCGGCGCGGCACAGTTCGTAGAGGCGCACGCTCTGGCGCGGCACCAGGCAGGCGGGGCCGGCCATCCAGCCGACGCCGCCGATCTGCATCACGCAGGCGGGAATGTGCGAGGAGGCGGCAAAGACGCTGATCTTGTCGCCGCAGCGATTGAAGATCGACAGCAGCCGGCCGGTGTTGGTCGAGGCGTCCTTGATGTAGCGGATGCGCGGATGCTCGGCGAGGCGCGCGATCACGTCGAGGCTGAGGTCGCTGCGCTGGAACTGCGGGTTGGTATAGAGCGCGACCGGCAGGTCGACTGCGTCGGCGATGGCGCGGAAGTAGTCTTCGACCTGCGCGTCCTTGAGCGGGAAATAGGATTCGAGGATGGCAAGGATGCCATCGACGCCGAGCTTCTGATAGCGCCGCGCCTGCTCGACCGCGTCCGCTGTCGAGGTCGCGCCGACGCCGGCGATCACCGGCACGCGATGCGCTGCCGCTTCGACGGTTGCCTGAACCACCGCGAACCGCTGGTCGCGGCTGAGGTAAGCGAACTCGCCGGTCGAGCCGAGCGGCGTCACGCCGTGGACGCCAGCGGCGATGAGGTCGGTGACCAGCCGGCCCAGCACGTCGCCGCGAACCTTGCCGGCGCCGTCGATCGGTGAAACCAGATAGGGAATGACCCCGAAGAAGTCGTCCATGGAAGCCCCGCGCTGCGGCCGAGGTCGCAGGATGGATGCAGCGGGATCGCGCGGGCAAGGCCTGTGGCGGCGAGGACACAGCCTGCTGGATATTGACTGACAGATATTGAAATCTGTCAGTCAATAGGGTAAGTTCTGGAGGACCCAAAGAGGAGGCTCCCATGAAAACCCGCGCACTCGGCAAGTCAGGTCCCACCGTTTCCGCCCTCGGCCTCGGCTGCATGGGCATGTCGCCCGACTTCTACGGCCCGGCCGACGAGACCGAGAGCATTGCCACCATCCACGCCGCGCTCGAGGCCGGCATCACCCTGCTCGACACCGGCGACTTCTATGGCATCGGCCACAACGAGCTGCTGATCCGAGACGCGCTCAAGGGCCGCAAGCGCGAGAACGCCATCCTGAGCGTGAAGTTCGGCGCGTTGCGCGAGCCGGGTGGCGGCTTCGGCGGCTATGACGCGCGGCCGGCAGCGACGAAGAACTTCCTGGCGCATTCGCTGCGCCGGCTCGGCACCGACTATATCGACATCTATCGTCCCTCGCGGGTGGATCCCAACGTGCCGATCGAGGACACCATCGGCGCGATCGCGGACATGGTGAAGGCCGGCTACGTACGCCACATCGGCCTCTCGGAGATGGGCGCCGAGACCATCCGGCGCGCGCACAAGGTGCATCCGATCGTCGACCTGCAGATCGAGTATTCGCTGTTCTCGCGCACCATCGAGGCGGAGATCCTGCCGACTCTGCGCGAGCTCGGCATCGGCGTCACCGCCTACGGCGTGCTGTCGCGCGGCCTGCTCAGCGGCCATTGGAACAAGGAACGCAGCACCGACGAGAAGGGCTTCCGCGCCCGCTCGCCGCGCTTCAGCGGCGACAATCTCGAGCGCAACCTGGCGCTGGTCGAAGCCTTGCGCGGCATCGCCGAGGCGAAAGGCGTCAGCGTCGCGCAGGCCGCGATCGCCTGGGTGCTCTCACGCGGCGCGGAGATCGTTCCAGTCATCGGCGCCCGCAAGCGCGAGCGGCTGGCGGAGGCGTTGGGCGCGCTCGATGTCGCCTTCAGCGCCGACGAGCTGAAGCGGATCGAAGCGGCAGTGCCCCTTGGC
Organism: Dongiaceae bacterium; assembly: GCA_035274225.1. Classification (GTDB taxonomy): domain Bacteria; phylum Pseudomonadota; class Alphaproteobacteria; order Dongiales; family Dongiaceae; genus Dongia_A. Next base: position 27,967 of record DATEOK010000159.1, on the reverse strand, counting down.
GCGGCGGCGGGAGACCGCTATGACAAGTGGGGCATGTCGATGCTGGACAGCGAAAGATCCAGCGCCAAGGGGAATGCAGCCTGAGCCATCATGGATGATGCTGCGCAAGACAGCGTACTGACGCGCGACAAGATCCTGGAAGCGGCGGAGGAGGTGCTCCGCCGCTTCGGCCCGTCCAAGGCGACGGTGGTGGACGTGGCGCGCGCGCTCGGCGTCAGCCACGGCAGCGTCTATCGCCATGTCGCCAGCAAGGCGGCGTTGCGCGACGCGGTGCTGGAGCGCTGGCTGCATCGCATCTCCGATCCGCTGGAAGCGGTGGTGCGCGGGCGCGAGCCGGCGCCCGAGCGGCTGCGCAAATGGATGGACGCGCTGATGGCGGCCAAGCGCCGGCGCGTGTTGAAAGAGCCGGAGCTGTTCGCGACCTACGGCATCCTCGCGGCCGATGCGCGCGAGGTGGTGAAGGGGCATGTCGATACGCTGGTCGACCAGGCGGCGCGCATCATCGCCGATGGCATCAAGAGCGGCGCCTTCTCGGTGAAGGATGCCGGCAGCGCCGCCCGCTCGGTGTTCGACGCCACCGCACGGTTCCACAATCCCCGGCATGCCGCGGAGTGGTCCGATCCCGGCATCGACACGGCGTTCGACGGCGTATGGTCGCTGCTCAACGCCGCGCTGACGGCACGGCCGGCGGGCAAGCGGTAGCGCTCTCCCCTTTTCCCGGTGACCAACTGCGCATGGCGGTCGAGCTCTTGCTATTCCAGCAAGCTGGCGGCGCTCGCGCGGTTCACCTTTGTGACCGTGTCCAGCTTGGCGGCGGCCAGATAGGCGTTGAGGGCGGAGAGGGTGCGGCGGCCGGGGACGCCGTCGATCCCGCCGGGGTCGAAGCCCAGCGCTTTCAGCTTGCGCTGCAGCAGGCGGACCTCCGGCGAGGTCAGAGGCCTGTCCGCGAGCGCGGGGTCGACCGGCGCGCCGGTCGCTGCCTGCGCGCTGTCCGCCACGGCGGGCAGCAGGCCGGTCCGGTCGGCAAGCCAGAGCGACGTCGCCAGCAGGCAGACCAGGAACAGCGATCCCGCGATGCGGTCGAGTGCCAGCGCGCGCATCGACAGGGTCGGGCCGCCGCGCCATCGGCGGCAGGTCAAGGTACGAAGATCGGTACTGAACTGCCGAGCAAAACCGGGAAGCGGGAAGCGAGACCCCATGACTTCGCCACCATCGCCCGTGATGGGCAGCAGGCAAACACGCATCGGGCATTTCGGTTCCACCGTTCCGCGTGCCCGCCGCAGGAAAGTTGAATTCGCGTGGCCGGCGTGCTTGCATGGGCACAGCCCGAGCAGAGACCTGAACGCGCAATCCTTCGAGGGGAGACGATCATGGTTGGGTGGGGGTCTTTATCCGCGAGACTGCGGTGGATTGTCGGCGCCTTATTGGCCGCCGGCGTGCTTGGAGCGACCGTGGTGCAAGCCGACGGCACGCTCGACCGCATCAAAGACAGTGGCGAGATCAGGCTGGCGTACCGCGCGGATGCCTCGCCCTTCTCCTACGAGCTGGACGGAAAGCCCACGGGCTATTCCGTCAACCTGTGTCTGGAGGTGGCCAAGGGCCTCAAGGAAGACCTCAACCTGCCGAAGCTCACCGCCAGCTTCGTGAAGGTCACGGCAGACAACCGGTTCGATGCCATCACCCAGGGTGAGGCGGACCTGCTGTGCGAAGCGACCACCGCGACCCTGGCGCGGCGGGAGAAGATGGACTTCTCGATCTATACCTTCGTGAGCGGCGCGAGCCTGGTGATCCGGCCGGGCGGCCCGACCAGCGTCGATACCCTGGGCGGCCAGAAGATCGGCGTGCTCGGCGGCACGACGACCCAGCAGGCGCTCGACCAGACCTTGCGCGAAGGCGGCATCACCGCTGAGGTCCTGGTGGTGAAGACCCACGACGAGGGCTTCGAGAGGCTGGAGAAGGGCGACATCACCGCTTACTTCGGCGACCGCACCATCCTCGAGGACCGGCTGCGGCGGATTCCGAGCGAGACGGAGTTGCTGCTGGCCGACAACTACCTGACTATCGAGCCCTACGCGCTCGCCATGCCGATCGACCACGCGTTCCGCCTCGCGGTCGACCGCTCGCTCAGCCACCTGTTCCGCACCGGCGGACTGATCAAGGTGTTCCGCCAGTCCTTCGACCCGAAGGCCAAGCCGTCCGACCTGATCAAGATGCTGTCGCGGGTGTCCGGGCTGCCCGACTAGTGTAGAGTGGCCGGATGGAGAATGACGATCCGATCATCCGGCCGGTGCGCGATACCGACTTCGAGCGCTGGTTGCCGCTGTGGCAGGGCTACCAGGAGTTCTACCGCGCGCGCATTCCCGAAGAGGCGACGCGCGCGACATGGAATCGTTTTTTCGACAAGGGCGAGCCGGTGCATTGCCTGGTCGCGGAACGCAAAAGCAAGCTGATCGGCCTCGCGCACTATCTGTTTCATCGCTCGACTTGGCTGGTCGGGCCGTCCTGCTATCTCAACGACCTGTTCGTCGATCCCAGCGGCCGGCGCTCCGGCGTCGCGCGCAAGCTGCTCGACGCGGTGTATGAGGCCGCCGACAAGGCGGGCGCGGCCAAGGTCTATTGGCTGACTCACGAAAGCAATGCCGCGGCGCGCCTGCTCTATGATCAGATCGCGCGCCACCGCGGCTTCATCCAATACGAGCGCTAAGGGCGCTGGATTTCGCGCCTATTGCATTGATAAACATACCCTATTACTGTGTTCAATGAATGTCTGTTCATTGAATCTCGCAGGAGGCGTCCATGCAAAGCTCGGTCCGAATTGCGGAGTTGACTGCCGATCCGCAGCGCTCAGCCGCCTTGCCCGGCTATCTCTACAGCGATCCCGCGGTGTTCGAGCGGGAGAAGCAGCGCCTGTTCTATGCCAGCTGGCAGGTGATGGCGCATGAGAGCGAGCTGCCGAACCCCGGCGACTATGTGTGTGCCACCGTCGTCGACCAGAGCCTGTTCGTGCTGCGCGGCAACGACGGCGTCGTGCGCGCCTTCTTCAACGTGTGCCAGCACCGCGCGCACGAGCTGCTCAAGGGTAAGGGCAACGTCAAGTCGGTGATCGTGTGCCCCTACCACGCCTGGAGCTACGAGCTCGACGGCTCCTTGCGCGGTGCGCGGGCGACGCGCCAGCTGCCGGAATTCGATCCGGCGGAATACGGCCTCGCGCCGGTGCGGATGGAGCGGCATCTCGGCTTCCTGTTCGTGAACGTCGACGGCAACGCGCCGTCGCTGGGCGCGCTGGCGGGCGGGATGTTCGCCGACATGGCGCGCGACATGCCGTGGCTGAACGAGGTGCGGTTCAACGCGGACTATTCGTTCAACGGGCAGACGGGGACGCTGCTCGAGGCCAACTGGAAGGTGATGGCCGAGAACTGCCTCGAATGCTACCACTGCGGCCCGGCGCACAAGGCCTATGTCGACATGATCGACGTCGGCCAGTACGAGCTGACGCGCCACGGCGCCTGGATGAAAAGCGCGGCGCCGCTCCGGCGCGGCGACAGCACCGCCTATCGCGTGCGGCCGGACGAACCGGTGCAGTTCAACGCCTTCTGGCACCTCTTCCCCAACATCGAGTTCGGCGTGATGCCGGGTTCGCGTGCGCTGTCGGTGTTCTCCTTCGTGCCGGTCAACGCCGAGCAGACGCGGATCTGCTGGTTCATTCTCACGATGCCGGGGGAGACGCTGTCCGAGCAGCGGCTGAATTATCTCGGCAAGGTGCTGTGGGCGGAGGATGCCGCGATCTGCGAATCGGTGCATCGCGGCTTGAAGTCGCTTGGCTATCGCCAGGGCCGCTTCATCGCCAGCGATGAGCAGGCCAGCATCAGCGAGGTCAACGTGCACGCCTTCCAGCAACGCTATGCGGAGGCGATGGGGTTGTAGCGGCGACCCTGCTCGGTGAGCCCCTTCCCCCCTTGTGGGGGAAGGTTGGGATGGGGGGTGCCGCCGCACGATCAATGGTCAAGTGGCCGCCATTGTGGTGCCCTGGTTCCTTCCGTTCGTGCGGCGGCACCCCCCATCCAGCTCCGCCTAAGCTCACTTCGTTCGCTAAGGCTCCGCATCCTTCCCCCACAAGGGGGGAAGAGAAGACTAGGCGGCGATCAGTGTTTCAACGATCCCGACATCCAACCCCATGTTCTTCGCGACCGGTTGCTCATTGCGCAGCGCGGTTGCGATCGAGGGGTGCTGGCACAGGCGCCTGAACGCGCGCTCCAGCTTCGGATAGCGCGCAGCGTCAATGCGGTAGCCGAGATAGTGGTAGTTCACCAGGTTGCAGGCGAGGGCGATGTCGGCGATGCAGAGACTCTTGCCGACCAGGTAGCCGTCGTTCATCTGGCTCTCCAGATAGCCGAACACCTTGGGCAGCGCTTGCGTGAGGATCGCGTCGATGGCGGCGCGGTCGGTCGGCTGCTGCAGGATCTTCGGCCGGATCACGTTCTGGAAAAAGAGGCCGTGCACGACGTCGCGGAACACCGTGCTGTCGCAATATTCCTCCAGCCACAAGGCGCGCGCCCGTTCCTTGGCATCGCGCGGATAGAGCGCGGGCTCCGGATGAGTCTGCTCCAGGTAGGCGCAGATCACCGACGAATCCGCGAGCTCGAAATCGTCAACGGTGACGACCGGGATCTTGCCGGTCGGGCTGAGTTTGTCCCAGCCGGCCGGCGGATTGAAGGGGATGACGGGGTCGTTCTCGAATGGCAGCTTCTTCTCGATCGCCGCGATGATGACCTTGCGGGTGTGGACCGAGATGGGAATGCCGTAGATCTTCAGCATGGTTGTCTCCTTGGGTTGAAAAAAAGACGCACGTCTCCTGTCGCGAAAGCGCGGGCTTTCACGGAACAGTCTGTCGATGGGCTGCGGTGTCAGGCCGCCTTGGTCACCGGGAACTGGATCTCGACCGCCGGGTCGCCCGGGAGCTGGAACGGCATGTCGAGGAATATCTCGCGGCACGGTCCCGCGATCGCATAGTCGTTCGCTTCCATCCACACGCCGAGCCGGCCGAACGCCAGATGACTCTGATAAAGCGGGCCGCTGCGCACGATGGTCGCCAGCGTGGCGCTCGCCGGCAGCTCGGTCAGCGCCAGCTGCGCGCCGGACGGCAGGCGCACCGGCTTGTTGACCGCGCGGTTGAGCGTGACGCCGATTTCGAGGTCGAGATTCTCGTCATCGAAATCGCAATGGGCGATCACCACCATGTTCTCGCGCGCCGCCGCGGCGACTTGCGTGCGCACCGCCAGCACGATCTCGCGCAGGGCCGCGATGACCTCGTCGAAATCCGGATAGACGGCGCGGGTCGACAGCACCGGCGTCGCCGCGCCGGTTTTCAGCACGACGTCGTAGTCGCCGAGCGTTCCTTGCTGCTCGATCTGGATCAGGCGCGATTCGATGTGACGCAGCCGCGCCGCTTCTTCGGCCAGGCTGCGTTCCAGCTCGGCTTTCTTCAGCGCCAGCATGCCGCGGATCTCCGCGGTCGAGATCTTGTCGTCGAGCATGCGCGCGACCTGGTCGAGCGAGAGGCCGAGATCCTTCAGCGCCAGGATGCGGTTCAGCCGCTCGAGCTGCGCGGCGCTGTAGTAGCGATAGCCGGTTTCCGGGTCTATGCGCTGCGGTCTTAGGAGTCCAATGCTGTCGTAGTAGCGCAGCAGACGACCCGATACGCGGGCAATCTGGGAGAACTCGCCGATCCTGAACACGCCTCGCCTCCGTCTTTGTTCCTGCCTCTTGCCCGAACCCTCCGGCTTTACGCAGCGTCAAAGTCAAGCGGTTTTGTGCGACGTGATTTGTATTCGGGCGGATGGAGGCATAGCCTTTTCGTCGGTCTCATGAAAACAAGGGAGGAAGGCCATGGCCAAATACATCCTTCTGGTGAATTGGACCGAGCAGGGGGTCAAGAACGTTAAGGACTCCCCGAAGCGCCTGGACGCTGCGCGCAAGCTGGCCGAAACGGCGGGAGCCAAGATGGGCGACTTCTACATGACCATGGGCGGCTACGACATGGTCGCGCATGTGGATGCGCCGGACGATGCAACGCTGGCCAAGTTCGTGCTGCACCTCGCGGGCGGGGGCAATGTCCGGACCCAGACCCTCAAGGCGTTCTCCGAGGACGAATACCGCAAGATCCTCGGCGCCCTGTAGTGGCGGGAACCGGGCGTTAGCACCCGGTTAGGTTTATCGGGCTAGGGTCTTTCGGAAGCGCGGCAATGGTGGCATTGCCGCGGGCGGGTGCGCTACTGTGCACCGCAATCGTGCCGGAATTGAGAAGATTATGAACCTGCCCGAAAGCCTTGCCGACCGCACCACCCGGATCGAGGTTGCCTCGCTGGTCCTGGCCGGCATTGCGCTGGTGATCGTGCTGCAACTGGGCCTGCTGGCGGCGCTGCTGGCCGGCCTGCTGGCGCATCAGTGCGCGCAGTTGCTGGCGGCGCGGCACAAGCAGGTCGGCATCTCGCGCTTCGGCGGCAAGGTCATCGCCCTCACCATCCTCGGCGGCATTTTCGCGATCGCCTTGACCTATGGCACCGTGCGGCTCGCCAACATGCTGACCGGCACCTCCGAAGGCGTGATCCCGCTGATGCAGTTGATGGCCAATGCGATCGACAGCGCGCGCCTGCACTTCCCGCCCTGGGCGCAGCAATACCTGCACTATCTGCCGGCCAACATGGAGGAGCTGGAACAGGAAGCTGCGAGCTGGCTGCGCATGCATGCCGGGGCCCTGGGCAATATCGGCGAGACGCTCGGCAAGATCCTGGTCCATATCCTCATCGGCATGATCATCGGCGGCATGGTCGTGCTGTCCGATCCGACCCATGGCTACAGCCATGGACGGGTGCCCGGCCCGCTGGTCCGCGCCATGGAAACGCGCATCACGCTGCTCGGCCGCGCGTTCCGCCGCGTGGTGTTCGGGCAGGTGCGCATCTCCGCGCTCAACACGCTGCTGACCGGCATCTATCTCGGGGCGATCCTGCCGATGTTCGGCGTGGAGCTGCCGCTGGTGAAGACCATGATCCTGGTCACCTTCCTGGTCGGCCTGCTGCCGGTGCTGGGCAATCTCATCTCCAACACCGTGATCTTCCTGGTCAGCCTCAGCGTCTCGTTCTATGTCGCGCTGGCCTCGCTCGCCTTCCTGATCGCGATCCACAAGCTGGAATATTTCGTCAACGCCCGCATCATCGGCGGGCAGATCCGCGCGCGGGCGTGGGAACTGCTGCTGGCCATGCTGGTGATGGAAGCGGCGTTCGGCATCCCCGGCGTCATCGCCGCACCGATCTACTACGCCTACATCAAATACGAGCTCTCGGCGCGCGGACTGATCTAGCACGGTCCTCATCGAGACGAATCGCTCGCACACATCCGTCATGCCAAGGCTTGGGGTGACGGGGTTTGAGTGAGTTGAGCGCGCCGGATTCTAGACCTCGACCACGCGGTCGGAGTCGAGAACGGCCTTGATGAAATCCGGCACCTCGAGCCCGCCCTTCACCTTCGCTTCGAGCGCGGCTTCGGCGGTGCGGATGTCGGGCAGCTTTTTCAGCACCATGCCGATCTGATCGTGCGGCACGATGACGATGCCGTCGTTGTCGCCGATCACCAGATCGCCGGAGGCAACGGTGGCGCCGCCCAGCACGATGGGCAGGCCGACGCTGCCCGGGCCGTTGCGCACGGGCGAGTTGGCGGTGATGCCGGCGCAATAGACCGGCAGACCGACAGCGAGGATCCCCACGACGTCGCGCACCAGGCCGTCGGTCACCACGCCGTGGATGCCGCGGTTCTTGGCCATGCCGACCATCAGGTCGCCGGTGACGGCGGTGGCGGTGAAGCCGTCGGTGGCCGCGACCAGGATGTCGCCAGGCTGCGCGGTCGCCAGCGCCGCGAACAAAGCAAGATTGTCGGCAGGGCCGCATTGGCAGGTGAGGGCAACGCCGACCAGGACGGAGGTCGCGGGTGACAATGGCTTGATGCGGTAGTCGAGCGTGCCGCGGCCGCCCATCGCGTCGACGGCGTAACCGGTCGGCACGCCGGCGAAAGCCGCGACCTGGTCGGCGCTGGGGCGCGGGAAGTTGCGGCTGATGGTGAGCAGCGGCGGATCCTTGATCATGCGGGGCGTCCATTCTGAAAGAGCAAAGTGCGATCGATGCCGGCGATGCTGGTCACGCCACAGAGGCCCATGACGCGGTCGATCTCCTGGCGGTAGAGCGCGAGCATGTGGGCGACGCCGTCTTCGCCGGCAATCGCGAGACCCCAAAGTTGTGGCCGTCCGACCAGGCAGGCCTGTGCCCCGAGCGCGAGTGCCTTCACCACGTCGCTGCCGCGCCGGATGCCGCCGTCGACCAGGATCGGGATGCGGCCGCCGATGGCGTCCACGATGGCCGGCAGGGCGTCGATCGAGGCGACGGCGCCGTCGAGTTGCCGGCCGCCGTGGTTGGAGACGATCACGCCGTCGATGCCGCGCTCCACCACCATGCGCGCCTCGTCGGGATGAAGAACTCCTTTGAGCAGCAGCGGGCCGCTCCAGATTCTGCGCAGGTCGTCGACATCCTGCCACGACATCGAGGGGTCGAGCAGCGAGGCCATGCGGCCGGCCAGCGCCTTGAGATCGGCCGTCTCGCCGGGGCGCACATAGTTGCCGAAGGTCACGCGCTTGAGGTCGCGGCGCATGCGCCACAGCCACTCGGCTTTCAGCGCCATGCCGGCGAGCCCCGAGATCCCGAAGCGCGGCGGGATGCTGAAACCGTTGCGGATGTCGCGCTCGCGGTTGCCGAGCAATTGGTTGTCGGTGGTGAGGACGAGCGCGTCGTAGCCGGCCCCTGCTGCGCGTTCCGTGAGTTCGCGGGTGAAGCCGCGATCCTTGTAGATGAAGACCTGCATCCAGCGCGGCGTGGCGCCGGTCCCCGCCAGCTCCTCCAGGGTGCAGACCGAGCCGTGGCTGAGGCAGAAAGCAGTGCCCGCCGCCTGCGCCGCCCGCGCAGCGCAGCGCTCGCCGTCGGGCCAGAACAGGCCGGCGAGGCCGGTCGGGCCGACGATCACAGGCATGCTGAGGCGCTTGCCGAACAAGGTGATGGAGAGGTCGCGCGTCGCGGCGCCGGATAGCGGGCGGGGCAGCAGCGCGAGCTCATCGAACGCGGCCTCGTTGCGCCGCAGCGTCTGCTCATCCTCCGCGCCGCCATCGGCGAAGTCGAACACCGGCTTGGGCAGCGCCGCGCGCGCAAGCTGGCGCATCGCCTCGACGCTGTAGGCGCGGCGGCGCCAGCGCGGCACCGGCGTGGTCATGCCAAACGGTAGATGCGAATGGCGTTGTCGTGGAACAGCTTGCGCTTCTCGGCCGCCGTCGCGCTGTCGACCACCCAGTCCAGCACCTCGACCCATTGCGGGTAGGTGCCGGCCAGCTCCGATACGTGCCAGTCGCCGCCGTACATCACGCGCTCGAACCCGAAGCTGTCTATGGCATGGGCGATGTAGGGCTTGAGCTGCTCGCGGGTCCAGGTCTTGTGATCGGCCTCGGTGGTGACGCCGGAGATCTTGCAGGTGACGTTGGGCAGCGCTGCCAGCTCTTTCATGTGCTGGCGCCACGGATCGATGATGCCGGCCTTGATGCCCGGCTTGCCGATGTGGTCGAGCACGAAGCGGACCTCCGGGCATTGCCGCACCATCTTGATCGCGTTCGGCATGTGATGGTGGAAGATGCAGATGTCGAACACCAAGTCGTGCGCGGCGAGCAGCTTCAGTCCTTCGATGAACTGTGGCTGGATGCAGAAGTCGGGGTCCGCCTGGTTCTGGATCAGGCGGCGGATGCCGCGCAGAGTCTTGAGCCGGGCCAGCTGCTCTAGCTCGCCGGCAATCGCCTTGCCGCGCTCGAGCGGCAGCGCTGCGACCATGCCCCGGAGCCGCTGGTCCGACTTGGCGAGGCCGTCGATCCAGGCGGCTTCGTCCAGGTGCTGCGGCAGGTCGACATCGACTTCCACAAAGACAAACCGCTCGATCTTGACCGGCCCCGCCGCCTTGGTGAGGTGCTCCGGCAGGACCGTGCGGTTGAGCGAGGGCGCGTTCTTGGTCCAGCCATAGCCGAACCTTTTCGGGTCGGCGAGATGGACATGGGCATCGACAATCGGAAAATCAGGCATCGCAGTCCCCCTGTTTGGCGGATGGTAGGACAGGGAGGGCCGCTAACGCCAGAGCATGATGAGGCGCGCCGTCACGCGGTCACGGCGCGCAGCCTCGGCCAGGACGCCAGCAGACGCTGGGTATAGTCGGCGCTCGGCGCGTCGAACACCTGGGCGGCAGGCCCTTGTTCCACGATCCGGCCGCGGTGCATCACGGCCGCCGCGTCGGCGATCAGCCGCACGACCGCAAGATTGTGGCTGACCACCACCAGGGTCAGGTCGTTGTCGGCTCGCAACTCTTGCAACAGGTTGAGGAGGTCGCCCTGCACCGAGACGTCGAGGCCGGCGGTCGGCTCGTCGGCGATCAGGATGCGTGGGCGCATCAGCAGCGCGCGGGCGACCGCGACGCGGCGCGCCTGGCCGCCGCTGATCTGGTAGGGATATTTGTCGAGTGTGCCGAGCGGCAGGCCGAGGCGCTGGAACATGGCGCGCTGGCGCGTTCGGATTTCCTCGCGCGTCTCGCCCATCACTTCGCCCACTTCGTCCAGCAGCTGCCCGATGCGCCGGCGCGGCGACAGGGAGGCGGCGGGATCCTGAAAGATCGCCTGCACCAGGCGCGCGCGCTGCCGGATGCTCTTGCCGAGCGGCGTGTTGAACAGGGCGACCGACCCGGACTGCAGCCGCTCCAGGCCCAGGATCACCCGCATCAGCGTGGTCTTGCCCGATCCGCTTTCGCCCACCAGGCCGAAACAGTCGCGGGGCGTCACGTCCAGCGAGACGCCATCCAGCGCCTGGGTATGTCCGAAGCGCAACCTGGCTTCGCGGATGGCAATGGCGGCGCTCATCGCGACCCAACCCGGATGCAGCGCGCCCAGTGGGTGGCGTCGGCGCCGACCTCGACCGGCGGCGGAACGATGCGCGCGCAATCCGCAATCGCGATGTCGCAGCGCGTGCGATAGATGCAGCCCGACGGGGGGTTGAACGGATCAGGCAGGTCGCCGGGAATCATCCTGAAGCGGCTTTGCCGCGCATCGGCGCCGCGTGGCGCATCGATCGTCACCTCGCAGGCCAGCAGTGCGCGAGTGTAGGGATGGCCGGGGTTTGCGGCCACGGCCTTGACCGAGCCCTGCTCCACCAGCTCGCCGGCATACATCACGGCGATGTCGTCGCAATATTCCGCCACCAGCCCCAGCGAATGCGTGATGACGAGGATGGAGCAGCCGATGCGGTCGCGCAGGCCGCAGATCTCCTTCATCACCTGCGCCTCGACCGTGGCGTCGAGCGCGGTGGTCGGCTCGTCGGCGATCAGCAGGTCCGGGCGTGCCAGCAGCGCCATTGCGATGACGACGCGCTGGCGCATGCCGCCGCTGAGCTCATGCGGATACTGCGCCAGGCGAACCTCGGGCCGGTCGATGCCGACGGCCGCCAGCGCGTCGACCGCGGCCTGGCGCCGCGCATCGCCGGCCAGCTCCGGCGAGCGGCGGGTCAGGACCTCATCGAGATGCGCCCGGATCGAGAACACCGGATTGAGCGAAGCGAAAGGATCCTGGAAGATCATCGCCATGCGCCGCCCGCGCAACGTAGCCGTTGCTTGTGGCTGCGCCAGATCGAAGCGGTCGGCGCCGAGTTGCAGTGTGCCGGCGGCGACTCGGGCATTGGCGGCGAGCAGACCCATGAGGGCGAGCGCGACGGTCGACTTGCCGCTGCCGGATTCGCCGACGAGCCCCAGGATCCGGCCTGGACCGGCGGCGAGCGTCACGTTGCGCACGGCGTGATGGATGCCGCCCTTGGTGGCGAACTCGATGTCGAGCCCGCTGATGGCGGCGCCGCTCATCGCCCGTGGCCTTTCAGCTTGGGGTCGGCGGCGTCGCGCAGCGCTTCGCCGAACAGGGTCGAGCCCAAGGTCGCCAGCGCCAGCGTGACAGCAGAGCCGATGGTCGGCCACCAGGACTGGTTCAGGTAGATGTAGCCGTCCTTGATGAGAGAGCCGAGGCTGGCCTGCGGCGGCTGCACGCCGAGACCAAGGAAGGAGAGGCCAGCCTCGATCGTGATGACGACCGGGATGTTCATGCTGGCGAGCACGATCAGCGGCCCCAGGACATTGGGCAGGAAGTGGCGCAGAATCAGCCTGCGCATCGGCAGACCGAGGATGCGCTCGGCATCGATGAAGGGCTGATGGCGCAGCGATAAGGCTTGCGCGCGCGCCATACGGCCGAATTGCGGAATGAACAGGATGGTCACGACCAGCAGCAGATTGCTGAAACCGGTGCCATAGAGCGCCACCAGTCCCATGGCAAGGATGACTGGCGGATAAGAGTTGATGATGTCGAACACGATGGTGACGGCGCGATCGACATAGCCGCCGGCCATACCGGCTGCGATGCCGAGGATCGAGCCGACCAGCAGGGATGCCGCGACCACCAGCAGCGAGATGACCAGCGCAGCGCGCGTGCCCTGAGCCGTGCGCGCGAACAGATCACGGCCGAGATTGTCGGTGCCAAGCGGGTGCGTGATACTCGGCATCTGGAAGCGGTCCTGCACCGTGATCTTGTTGGGATCGACGGACAGCACCGGGCCGAGCACGGCGAACAGCAGGATAAGGATCACCAGCACCAGGCCGATGCGGCCCGACGGGCTGCGCCAAATGTCGGAGAGAATTGCTCCCATGCTGCCCATCAGGTCGCCTGCTTCAGGCTGCGCGCAATGCGCGGATCAAGCAGGGCGTTGAGCAGGTCGACCAGCAGATTGGCCAGAACATAAGTGAGTACGGTGAACAGGATGCCGGCCTGCACCACCGGGAAATTGCGGATCCGGATGGCGTTGTAGATCATCGTTCCGATGCCCGGTCGGGCGAACACGAACTCGACGAACACGGCATTGCTGATCATGTCGCCGATGCCGAGGCCCATGACCGCAATCATCGGCACCAGCGCGAGGCGCAACGCGAAATGCCGCACGATGCGCCCTTCCGGCACGCCATAGGCGCGCATCATGCGCACATGCTGTTCGGACAGGACTTCCAGCAGCGATGCCCGGATCAGGCGCGCAAGATAGCCGATCCAGCCGATCGACAGGGCGGTCGCGGGCAAGACGAGATGCGCGAGCCGGTCCAGCGGATCGTCCGGCTCGCCGCCGCCGGTTACCGGCAGCCAGTGCAACTGGATCGAAAATATCAGCAGCAGGAAGATCGCGACCACGAAAGCAGGCGTGGTGATGAAAGCAACCGAGGTTACGCCTAGCACGGTATCCAGCATCGAGCCCGGTTTTAACGCTGCAATGCAGCCGAGCGCGATGCCGAACACCATGGAAAGCAGCAACGCTGCGCCCGCCAGCTGCAGGGTGTTGGGCAGCGCCTCGAAAACCATATCCAGGATCGGCCGGTGGGTGATGATGTCGTTACCGAGGTCGCCTCGGAGGGCGTTGCTGAAGAACAGCAATGCCTGCTCTGGTATCGAGCGGTCGAGTCCCATACGCGCCGCGAAGTCGGCACGCAGTTCCGGGGTAGCTCGCGGCCCCAGTAGGATGCCGGCCAAGTCGCCGGGCACGAACTGGATGATGATGAACAGGAACAGGATCGCGCCCACCAAGGTGAGCGCGGCGGCCGCCAGCCGATGGACGATGAAGTTGGCTAGAGGCGGCATAAGCCAAAGTCCCCCTTCCTGCAGCGCGGAAGGAAGGGGGAGTCTTTGCGGCTAGATCTGTCTGGACGCACCGGTATCGCTGCGTCCCCTACGCCTCCTTGAAGTAGCGGTACTGCCAGTTGTTGCCGTTGGGCAGGATTGCGGGGGCGAGTGATTTGGCGTGGGCGAAATCGTGGACGCCGTGGGTGATCCAGATGCAGGAGGCCGATTCGTCGAGCAGTTGCTGCATCCGGACGTATTTCTCCGCCCGCTTGGCGTTGTCGGTAATCGACGCCGCCTCCTTATGCAGCGTATCGAATTCCGGGCTCTTCCAGCGCTGCCAGTTCCAGATGCCGACCTGATCCGACAGGAACCATTGGGTCTGGAAACTGGGATCGAATTTTGACGTGTAGGGAACGAGGGTAAGTTCCAGGTCCTTGCTCTTGTCGTCCTCGCCCATGCCCCAGTAGGCGCCGCCGTCGAGCGCGTTGATCGTTACGTTGACTCCGATCTCGGCGAGATTTGCCTGCGCGATCTGCGCGACCGCCTGGCTGGTGGCATCGTTGAGACAGGTGAAGGTGCAATCGAAGCCGGTCTTGCCGGCCTCTTCCAGCAGCGCCTTGGCCTTTGCCGGATCGTGCGCATAGACCGGCGCCTGCTCCCAGTGGCCGAGCAGGCCCGGCGCCAGCAGTGTCTTGGCACGCTGGACCGTGCCCGAGAAGGCGCCGGCGATGATGGCGTCGACGTCGATGCCGTAGCGGATCGCCTGTCGCACCTTCACATCGTCAAACGGCGGCTTCTCTACATTGATACCGATCCAGGTGTAATCGATCGCCTCCATCTTGATGATGGCGGAGTCGGCGTCACCTTCGAGCTCCGCGATCGCGGTCGGCTCAATCTCGGTGAACGCAAGCTCCTTGGCCTGGAAGGAGAGCAGCGCGGTCTTCCATTCCGCGATTGGCTTGCCGATGATGCGCTGAAAGTGGACGGCGTCGGTGCCCTTGTAGTCAGGGTTCTTTTCCAGCGTGAAGCGGTCGTTCGGCTTCCAGCCCTTGAACATATACGGGCCGGTGCCGATCAAGGTGGTGGCGATCTTGTCGCCCAGCTCCGTGACGGCCTTTTTGGAAAGGATGCCGCCGGACCCGTCGGGAATCCCGATCACCCAGATCGCGGGCGCGGGATGCTTGAACAGCAGCTTGCCGGTGTATTTGCCGGTCACTTCGACCTTGTCCAGCGCACCCCAATCGTCGGCGTAGGCGGCCTTCTTGCCCGCGTCGCCGGGTGCGTTGAAGCGTTCGAACGAGAATTTGACATCGTCAGCCGTCATCTCGCCATAGCCGCCATGGAACATCTGGCCGGGATTGAGCTCGAACTCGATCTCGGTCTCGCTGACCTGCTTGATGGTCTTGGCGGCGTCAGGCTCCCAGTCCAGCGTGCCGGGCTTGAAGCGCGCCAGGCCCTGGCACACGGCGATGATGATGTTGTCTTCGACCGATCCGACGCGGTTGGCGGGATCGAGATTGCCGATGTCCGTGTCGACCCGCACGATCAATTCATCATTGGCGGCGAAGGCGAGATTGGAGCCGAAGCCGAGGATCGGGACAGTCAACGCGCCCGACGTGGCCATTAGGAATGCACGGCGATTCAATTGCGTGTTCATGAGGGTCTCCCTATCCCTGTCGTTGGTTGCAGCTTTTTAGCGCGTCGCGACTGCCGGCCAAGCTAGCTTTTCTTGCGGTGATACCTACATGCAATCGCGCTTGATCTTCTCCTTGTATTCGCGGGTGGCGAAGATCTTGCCGTGATCATACGCCTTGACCCAGCCAGTGACATGGAAGTGCGTTGCGTCCGACCTCACCGCGACCTCGCTGTCGAACCGCGCGTCCCAGTCGCCGCGCTTATAGGACTGGGTGCACAGCACCGAGCAGAAGCAGGTGGTCGGGTCGTTGCGCTGGATGCGATAGGTCTTGGTGCGGGTCGAGGTCTGCTCGGTCCCGATGTCGTTGATGATATAGCGCCCATCGTCGCTCTTGATCAGGAACGTGGTGGTCTCGGTCTCGATCTCGTGCAGGATCGTGCGTTTCTCTGCCTCCGGCGCGAGGTCGGTGGTCTCGGCCTCCGGCGCGAAATCCGGCGGTCCGAACTTGACGCCGCCGAGTCCGGCGAACGAGCCGAGGACCGGCAGGTCGAGGCGCGACTTCGCGGCGTCGACGGTCAGCGTCACGTCCTCCGGCGAGGGCCACGCCATCGGCCAATAGGTCGAGGAGACGGCCAGGCGCAGGCGATGGCCTTTCGGGATCGTCTGGGCGACGGATTTCAGCGGCACCGCCACGTCGTAGAATTTGCCGGGCTTCAACGGCTCCGGGAACTCGTGGCTCTTGCGGTGGGCAAGGTTGAGGATGCCGAAGCTCACCATCGCCGAGGTGCCGTCCGGCGCCACGTCGCAGATGCGCACCGCGGCCAGCGCCTGCTTGCGGTCGGCGGCGATGCGCAGCCGCACGAAGCCGTTGCCCACGATATGCAGCGGCGACTTGAGCGGCGCGGTGTCGAAGCACAGCGAGCCGCCGTCATCCTCGCGCTGGTCTGTGGCGCCTTCCGCCGCGATGCGGCCCTGGCCGTAGGGGCACCATTCCTGCGCCTTCATGCCGATGGTCTGCGGCGAATGCACGCTGAGACGCTCGCTCCCGGCGCGCGGCTTGCGCTCGATGAGGCTGGAGCCCGAGAGATACATCGCCTTGGTCTTGATCTTGCGCGACGGCCAGTCCTTGAAGCCGAGCCAGCGGCCCTTGCGTTCCAGGAAATGCGGCAGCGGCTTGGCATAGTCCATCAAATAGAGGCGGATGTCGGGATCCTTCTCGACCCCGGTGTCGATGCCCTTCAGCCACTTGTCCCACCAGCGCTTGCACTCGCGCAGGAAGTCGATGGCAGGGCCCGGCACGCCGCGATGCGGCTCCTTGTGGCCCCAGGGCCCGATCAGGCCCTTGCACGGCGCCTCCAGGTTCTCGACCAGGTTGATGATGGTCGGGGTGTAGCCGTCGAGCCAGCCGCCGACCGCCAGCACGGCGCACTGGATCGCGCTCCAGTCCTCGCACACCGATCCGTGCTTCCAGAATGCGTCGCGGCGTTGGTGCTTCAGCCACTCGGCGGGGAACAGCGGCAGGTTGTCGATGCGGTGCTTCCACATCTCGCGCCAGCGCTCGCCGACCATCTCAGGGTCGGGCGGCAGGCCGCCGTAGTTGAAGAACGATGCGCCCCAACTGAAATTGTCGTCGATCACGCAGCCGCCGAGATAGTGCGCGTCGCGGGCATAGCGGTCGTCGGTCGAGCAGGTGGTGACGATGGCCTTCAGCGCCGGCGGGCGGCGGGCCGCGATCTGCAGGCCGTTGAAGCCGCCCCACGAGATGCCGATGATGCCGACGTTGCCGCTGCACCAGGGCTGCTTGGAAATCCAGGCGATGATTTCGAGCGCGTCGTCCTGCTCGCGCTTCACATACTCGTCCTCGACCAGCCCGTCGGAATCGCCGGTGCCGGCGATGTCGACCCGCGCGGTGGCATAGCCGTTGGCCGCGAACCACACATGCTTGCCGTCGTCGCGCAGGCGCGTTCCGTCGCGGCGCCGGTACGGCAGGTATTCGAGGATGCAGGGGACCGGATTCTTCGCCGCGTCCTTGGGCAGGATGAAGCGCGCCGCCAGCTTGCGTCCGCCGCTGACCGGAATCCAGGCCAGCTCGATATTCTCCACCTTGCTGCGGAACAGCTCGCGCTGTTTCATGCGCCCCCCGATTGCCTTTTGCGCCATCCTAGCGATATGTTGATTTCGAAATCAACATATCAAATCGGCATTCAATCCAGGAGATTCATGAACACGAGTCGCAAGAAGCGTTCGGTGAAGGACATGCGGCGGGACGAACTGATGGAAGCGGCCATCATGGTCATCGCCAAGGAAGGGCTGCACGGCACGACGCTGTCCCAGATCGCGGTCGAGGCCGGCATGTCGACGGCGCTGGTGAACCATTATTTCGACAGCAAGGAAGATCTGCTCGAAGCCACGATGCGACGGCTCTCCGGACGCTATCGCAGCGAGATCATGAAGCTGATGCCGGCCAATCCCACGCCGGCGCAGCGTCTGCGCGCCATCATCGAAGGCTCGTTCCAGCCTGACAACCTCACGCTGGCGTCGCGCAAGGCGTGGGTTCAGTTCCTCGTGAACGCGATGTCCGGCGGGCGGATCTTTCATCTGTTCCGCCTGACCGGCGAGCGCGTGGTCTCGAACATCCGTCATGCCGTGAAGCAGCTGGTTCCGCCGGATCAGGTCGATGACGCGGTCGACGGGATCGCCGCCATGATCGACGGCTTCTTCTGGGAAAACGCCACCGACTGCTCCGCGGAGGACCTCAGGCGGGCGCGCCGGATCTGCTGGAACTACGCGGTACTGCTGATTCCATCGCTGCGCGATACGCATTGAGCAGGATCGTCGCAGCCGTTGCGTCGCGCTTGCAGCCATGCGCACGCTTGGGCAGCATGCGGAAAAGCAGCCGATCTATTGCAGGGCATGTCGAAATTGGTTTCATCGGAACAAATACGCGCCTACGAGGCCGATGGCGCGGTCTTCCTCCCCGGCCTGCTCGCCGATTGGGTCGACGTCATCAAGGCCGGGATCGAGCGCAACATGCGCGAGCCCGGGCCCTATGCGGCGGAGAACCTGAAGCCAGGCGAGGCCGGGCGCTTTTTCGACGACTACTGCAACTGGCAGCGCATCCCGGAATTCGTGGACGTGGTGATGAAGTCGCCGGCGGCGCAGGCGGCCGCGGCCCTTATGCAGTCGAAGAGCGCGCAGGTGTTCCACGACCATGTGCTGGTGAAGGAGCCGGGCACCGCGAAGCCCACGCCCTGGCACCAGGACGCGCCGTACTATTTCGTCGACGGCGACCAGACGGTCAGCTTCTGGGTGCCGGTCGATCCGGTGAAGGACGCGACCTTGCGCTGCGTCGCCGGCTCGCACCGCTGGCCCAAGCTGGTGCTGCCGGTGCGCTGGCTGTCGGATGAAAGCTTCTACGCCGAGAGCGACACCTATATCCCTGTGCCCGATCCCGACGCCGCGCCGGAGCGCTACCGCGTGCTGGAGTGGCAGATGCAGCCGGGCGACGCGGTCGCGTTCCATTACCGCACCCTGCACGGCGCGCGCGGCAACTTCACGACCGAACGGCGGCGGGCGTTCTCGCTGCGCTTCGTCGGCGATGATGCGGTCTATGGCACGCGTCCCGGCCGTACCTCGCCGCCGTTCCCGGGGCACGACATGACGCCGGGTCAGCGGCTGCGCGAGGATTGGTTCCCGGTGGTGTTTCCCAGGCTCTGAGACGATCCAGTTGCTTGGCCGTTATCTGTAAGCCTGCTCGGACCAGATCTTGTCGGCGGCCTTGATGTTCTCGGCGGCGTGAGCCTTCCAGTCGGCGAGATCGGCGGCGCCGCCGGAAACCATGTAGAGCTTGCCGTCGACGATCACCCAGTTATCAGGATTCGCCGGCACTGAAACGCCCATCGCCATCCCACCCGCGCACATTCCGCCGTATTGCGGCAGGTAGCGGTCGGGATCGGCGGCGAACATCTCCTTGTGAGATGCGTTTGCGAATTGCCACTTGACGTCATCGAACGGCATCTCATAGCCGGGGTCGCCTTTCACGGCCTTGCCATCGGTGAAATAGGCGACAACGTCGTAGCCTTGGATCGCAACGTGATCTGACGTGGCGTTGGTGGTCGTGACCTGAGTGCTGTCGGCGCTTGCGGATTGCAGCGACAGCGCGACGAACAGGATTCCGACCCACCGCGCAACTGCGGTCTGCATAGGTCACCTCCCTCGCGACTGCCCCATTGGCTCAGCCAATGCGCAAATCTGCATTCAGTGTTATAGATTCAGGACGCCTTGTCCAATGCCAAGCATGCAACAGATCAATCCGGGGCTCTAGGGCAGGCGCAGCGCGTGAGGGGTTCGGTGCACGACAACGAACCGGTACGCAAGCTGACCACGATCCTGTCCGCCGACGTCGCGGAATTCAGTCGCATGATGCGCGCGGACGAGGACGGCACCTACGGTACGCTGCGGCAGTGCCGCCAGGCGATCGAACCGTTGATTGCGCACCATCAGGGGCGGATCTTCGGCACCGCCGGCGACAGCATCGTCGCCGAGTTCGCAAGTCCGGTGCAGGCTTTGCGCTGTGCCGCCGATGTCCAGCAAGCCATTGAGAAGATTGACGCCAATCTGCCGGAAGACAGCTGCATGCGATTCCGCATCGGCATCAATCTCGGCGATGTCCTGGTGGAAGGCGCCAACCTCATCGGCGACGGCGTCAACATCGCCGACCGCATCCAGCATGCGGCGAAGCCGGGTGAGGTCTGCGTCTCGGCGGGCGTGCATGCGTTGGTCAAGAATCAACCTGAATTTTCCTATGACGATCTCGGCGAGTTGACGGTCAAGAACATTGCCGAGCCGGTGCGCGTCTATCTGGCCCGGCGCCTGTCCGCGACGGAGACCCGCACGCGCAAGACGCGGCGCCGCACGCGCACGGTCTTGCGTGCCGGCGGCTGGGCCGCCCTCGTCGCCTGTGCGCTGGCGGGCGCTCTCGGGGCCGCGTTTTATTCCGGCTACCTGCCGGCCCCGGCCTGGGAATTCCGGCGCGACGCCGAGACGCCCAGTCCGACTGGCGCCTCGATTGCCGTCCTGCCATTCGAAAATCTGAGCGGGGATGCGACGCAGGATTACTTCGCCGCGGGCATCACCGAGGACATGACGCTGGCGCTGGGCCACTTCTCGGACCTCTCCGTCGTCGCACGCGAGGCGGTCCTGCAATACAAAGGCAAGGCATGGAAGCCTGGTGAGCTGAGTACGGATCTCGGCGTCGGATACGCGCTGCAGGGCACCGTGCGGCGGGAGGGCGATCGCATCCGCGTGACGGCGACCCTCAGCGATACCGTGACCGGCGTGCAGCTCTGGTCCGACCGCTATGACGGCGAAGTGAAGGACGTCTTCGCGGTGCAGGACGACGTCACGCAGAAAGTCGTCGGCGCGCTGGCGATCAAGCTCAGTGACATCGAGCGAAAACGCTCGCTCGCCAAGCCGCCGGAGAACTTGCAGGCGTATGACTACCTGCAGCGCGGCCGGGAGTATTACTGGCGCAACACGCGCGCAGACAATCGCGAGGCGCGGCGGTTGTTCGAGCAGGCGATCGCGCTTGATCCCGGCTACGCCCCGGCCTATGTGGCGCTTGCCATGAGCCGTCAGATGACAGTGTCAGCGGGCTGGACGGAACAGACGGCCGAAACCTTGAACGAGGCTGAGCGACTGGCGCGCAAGGCACTGCAGCTCGACGTCAATAATGCCGGGGCGCACGCCGTCTTGGCAGACATCTATCTCAATCGCTCGCAGTATGATCGCGCCCTTGCGGAAGACGATCAGGCGATCGCGCTCAATCCCAACGATGCCTGGAGCCACGCGGCCCGCGGCGGCGTCCTGGTGTTCGCCGGCGATCCTGAAGAGGCTGTCAAGTCGTTCGAAATTGCCCTCCGGCTCAATCCGTCGATGGACGTTGTGCGGCAATACCCGGTCGGCTGGGCGTATTACTTGGCGGGGCGCTACGATGAGGCCGCGCATTTGTCGGAGAACGGGGCGCGTGCCAATCCGGCGGATTACTTCAATTATGCCTGCCTTGCCGCGTCCTACGCGCAGCTCGGCCGCAGGGAAGAGGCTAAACACGCGGCTGCGGCCACGTTGCGCGCCTGGCCGTTCTTTCACCTCGAGAGCTTTCTCACGCAGTTCCAACGACCGGAAGATCGCGCCGTTATCAGTGCGGGCCTGGTCAGAGCCGGGTTCAAGTGAATAGAGTTTATTGCATGCCGTCCGCGAGCTGCGCCTTGAAATCCGCGTCGAAGTAGCGGTCCGGATCGACGCGCTGGACCCAGAAGATGATCGGGATGCGGCGGTCGCCGTCGCCGCCACGCACTGGGTTGACGAACTCCCACACGATGTCGCCGTTCGGCGCGACCTCGATGACGCGGCCGGCCATCGATTCGACGATCAGGGTGTTGCCGTTGGCAAGCCGCGTCTGGCTGGAGCGCGCGAGGCTCTCCAGCTGGTCGCCGTCGCGGCCGGCATAGCTCCACACGATGCGCGAGGTGGCGGGGTCGAGCTCGAGCACGCGCGAGCGGCCATGGCCGGCGCTGCTGCCTTCGTTGTCGAACAGCAGCAGGTTGCCGGTCGGCAGCACCTGCGCGTCGTGCTGTCGCACAAAGGGGCCGCTTTGCGCCCACACGACCGACCGGCTCGCCGGATCGACCAGGGCGACGGTGCTGACTTCGCGCAGCGAGATCAGCGCTTGGCCGGCGCGGCTGTTCGGAATGCCGCGCACCGGGCCTTTCAGGATGTCGACCGAATTGGCATGCAGGTAATCGCCGTTGAGATAGGATTCGTTGGAGGTGAAATAGAGCCGGCGGCCGTAGGGCGAGGCGGCGAACAGCTCCATCAGCGGGACCGATGCGCGTACCTCGCCGTCCGGTGACAGGGTGACGAGGAAATCGTCGATGCGCGGTTTCGGCAGGTGGCCGAAGCCGGGCAGGTCGGTCTCCACGACCTCCTGGGTCAGCACATGGACATTGCCCGCATCGTCGACGGCGAAATCGTGGTGCGCGTGGCCGAGATATTTCCAGATCACCTGCGATTGCGCGCTCAGCTTGGCGATGCCGTAGCCCCAGGGCGTATCGCCGATCGCGGTATAGAGCGCGATCAGGTCGCCGTTCGGGAGCACGTGTGCCTTCTCGATATGGATGAAGTCGTCGCCGCGCGGCTGCTTGACCGCAGCGCTGTCGTCCCACAGCGCGCTGAAGTTGAGATGCCAGCGATGTACCACCTTGCCCTGCATGTCCATGAGGTAGGCCGACTGCTCGTGCGCCGAGCTGTAGAGCGTGAGGCCGTTCGCGGCGCGCGCCGGGTCGTAGCGCGTGACGCCGCGCTTCTCGGTGCGGGCGTCGGCCCAGAAATCGGTCTGGGTGCGGTCGTTGTATTGGGTCATGCCCTCATAGAGCGCGGCGCCGCCGGAAAAGGCGCGGCGCAGCGGATCCATTGGGAACACACCGAAGTGCATGATCGCGGCGCCGGCGACGAAGGCCAGGAAGGCAAGGCTCGCGATCGCCAGAAGGGAGGCCCAGGCCGGCGCTTTGTCCGGATCCTGGCGATGCACGCGGGAGGGAGCAGATACGGTGCGAGAAAGACCTTTGAGCATGGTGGCCGCCTGCAATGACTAGCGCAATAGGGATGCCGCACTGAAAAGGCCGGTCCCCCGCGCCGGCTTCGCCCTCACGGTGTCAACGCATCAAAGCGGGTTTGGTTGCGAGCGACAATTGTCGCATTTCCTGCGGCGAACCGGCGCCCACTTCGCCGGGAAATGCTCCGGTGCTAACTGAGGCCGATCACCGGGATCGCCGCGCCGTGGATCGCGCGCGCGGCCGGCGAGCACAGGAACAGCAGCACGTCGGCCAGTGCCTCCGGCGCCACCCATTTCCTGGGATCGGCCTTGGGCATGGCGGCGCGGTTCGGCGGCGTGTCGATGATGCTGGGCAGCACGCAGTTGACGTTGATGTTGTGGCCGCGCAGCTCCGCCGCCATGGTCTCGGTAAGGCGGATGACCGCGCTCTTGGACGCAATATAGGCGCCCATCTCCGCCTTGCCGCTGAGCGCGGAGTTGGCGCCGATATTGACGATCTTGCCGCCACCCGCCTTCAGCATGTGCGGCACCACCGCCTGCGCCATGCGCAGCACCGAGCCGGCATTCAGCTCCATCATGAAGTCCCACTTGTCGGCGGGAATTTCGTGCGCCTTCTCGCCCATGTGGAAGCCGCCGGCGAGATTGCACAGCGCATCGATGCGGCCAAAGCGCGCCAGCGCGGCGGTCACCGCCGCAGCGATGGAAGCGGTGTCGCCGAGATCGACGCGCTGGCGCAGCACGTCACCTGCGCCCGCGGCCGGCGTCTTCTTCAGCGCATCCTCGTTGAGGTCCAGCAGCACAAGGTTCGCGCCCGCCGCAGCAAAGGCGGCTGCCACCGCGTGGCCGAGATTACCGGCGGCGCCGGTGATCATCGCAGTCTGGCCTTTGAAGCTCATGGCCGCCTCCGGAGGATTGATGCTTGCGTTCGTGACGCTTACCACGTCAGTCCCGACGGTCAAGACGAACGCCTGTCGCGTGGCCGATCCACCACAGGAACAAGCCGAACAGGAGCGTCCCGCCAAACGCGCTGTAGACGATACCTGCCGGCCCGACCGTTTCGCACATCACGATGGCGAACTGGATCACGGCCGCCTCTGCGGGCGGCATGTCGGCGCTCGGCTGCCACGCATCGACCCGCCAATAGGACAGGGCAGGCGCGGCTACGAATGCGATCGGCACCATCACCAGCGCGCGCAGGCCGAGCGCGAGCCAGTGCCTACGGAACGTCGGCCAGGACCGTCGGGTCGTGCCGCGCGTCCCGAAGCGCATGATGCAGGCCGGCAGCAAGATAGCCAGGAACACCACCGACAGGAGATACAGGACCAGCAATAGCGCAGCCATGGCCTCCGTGACGTCGATCCTGGTCGCAAAGAAGGGAAAGAGGCCGGGATTGATCCTCGACCGGTCGACGATGACCTTCGTGGCGGGAAGGAATGGATCCAGCAGATGGAGGAGTTCGCGGCACACGACCAGCGCCGCCACGCACAGCACGACGGTGCGGAATCCGGCGCGCCACCGCGGCCGGCCTCCCGGCTCGGCGGGAGTCGCACCTTCCGCGTAGAGCGCGGCCAGGCAGAGCATCGCGCCCAGCAGCAGGGCGACGCGGATCAGGGACGGTTGGAATCCGGTGGGCGAGGTAAAGGTGGCGAAATACTGGCTGTCAATGAAGGCCAGGCTCGCCGCCATCAGCGCGAGCAGCACGACCCGGGCCAGCGGCCCGTATGAATGTTGCGGAGACCCCAAGACCGACAACCCCGTTCACATCGCGCGGCAGCAAGGGCGCGACGGGACAAACGATAGCCTGGAGAAGGGGGAGCGGAAATTAAATTGGTGGACCCGAACAGAATCGAACTGTCGACCTCCTCATTGCGAACGAGGCGCTCTCCCAACTGAGCTACGGGCCCACCCGGTTGGAACGGGCGGGAATATGAGGAGCGGGCCGCCCCCTGTCAAGGATAACCGGGGCGACAGAAACGCGCTCTTTCAATCTGTTAGCCACCCCGAGGGGCCGCCGGGGCGGAACCGGCCGCTCCCTTGCGTCAAGACCTTGGCGCGGTTAGGTTTTCGCACCATATCCAGGCGGCGGCCGGCAATCGGCGCGCGATCGGACAGTTCGGGGATCCCCACAGGATGAGCAACGTTATCGGCTTCATTTTCTTTGTACTGCACCAGCTGGCATGGCTGTACGGCATCATCGTGCTGGTGCATGTCATCCTGAGCCTGCTGGTTTCGTTCAACGTCGTGAACTATCGCAACCAGTTCGTCTCGATGGTGTGGCAACTCACCAGCCGCCTGGTGGAGCCGGTGCTCGCCCGCATCCGCCGGCTGCTGCCGTTCCTGCGCAACCTCGGCGGTTTCGACCTGTCGCCGATCATCCTGCTGATCCTGGTGAACGGCATCGACATCTACTTCCTCGCCCCGCTCGCGCGAGGGGGCTTCTAGGACCCGGGATTGCCGTTCCGCGTCAGCCCCGACGGCGTGCGGGTGCGCCTCAAGGTCACGCCGAAGGCGAAACGCAACCAATTTGGCGGGCTGCTGGACGAGCCGGACGGCGGAAAAGCGCTGAAGGTCCAGGTCACGGCGGCGCCCGAATCCGGCAAGGCGAACGAGGCCGTGATCGCCCTCATGGCCCGGGAATGGGGTGTCGCAAAATCGGCCATTTCGGTCGTCTCCGGCGCGACAGACCGCCGGAAGCTGGTGGAGATTCGCGGCCCATCGCAGGATTTGCTGGCCAGATTGCAGGGCTGGCTTGCCGCGCAGAAGACTGAGTGAGGATTGCATGTCCGACCGCACGCTTAACGATCCGAAGGTGATCGACGGCAAGGCCTTCGCCGCCAAGCTGCGCGAGAAGATCGCGCGCCAGGTGAAGCAATTGCAGTCGCAGCACGGCTTCACGCCGGGCCTCGCGGTGGTGCTGGTGGGCGAAGATCCCGCCAGCAAGGTCTACGTGCGCAACAAGGGCGAGCAGACCAAGGAATCCGGCATGGCGAGCTTCGAGCACAAGCTGCCGGCCACCACCTCGCAGGCCGAGCTGCTGGCGCTGATCGACCAGCTCAACAAGGACGACAAGGTCAACGGCATCCTGTGCCAGCTGCCGGTGCCCAAGCAAATTGATCCTCAAGCGATCATCAACGCCATCGATCCGGACAAGGATGTCGACGGCTTCCACGTGATGAATGCCGGCCGGCTCGCGACCGGCGGCCAGGGCCTCGTGCCCTGCACGCCGTACGGCTGCCTGCTGCTGTTGAAGGACCGGCTCGGCGATCTCGCCGGCAAGCACGCGGTGGTGATCGGCCGCTCCAACATCGTCGGCAAGCCGATGGCGCAGCTGCTGCTGAACGAGAGCTGCACCGTCACCATCGCGCATTCCAAGACCCGGGACCTGCCCGGCGAAGTGCGCCGCGCCGATATCGTGATCGCCGCGGTCGGAAGGCCGGAGATGGTCAAGGGCGACTGGATCAAGGACGGCGCCGTCGTCATCGACGTCGGCATCAACCGCATCGAGCGCGACGGCAAGGGCAAGCTGGTCGGCGACGTCGACTATGCCAGCTGCCACCCCAAGGCCGGCGCCATCACGCCGGTGCCGGGCGGCGTCGGCCCGATGACCATCGCGCTGCTGCTCAACAACACGCTGATCGCCGCCTGCCGCCAGCGCGGGGTGAAGCTGCCCGAGTAGGCGGCCACATTTCTGCCGCGGGCCCGGCCACACGGCGCCCTATTCGTGCCCGATCGTTCCTCCGCTGCAATCGGCGAGGGGAGCGGGACATGCGGCGATGGGCGCAAATCCTGGTATTGGCGTGTGCCGCGCTCTCGCAATCCGGCTGCGGACTGTTCTACGTGGCTGCCGTCATCACCGCCAGCGCGCTGACTCCCGAACCGGTCTCGGTGATCACCGTTATGTTTGCGCGCGAGCCGGATGTCTGCCGTGCCATGATTGGCGGCGATGCTTCGCACCAGGTCGTCCAAGGGGCGCTTGATCGGACCTACATGCCGGCGAGCATCAAGCGACCCGCTGACACGGCGCAAGCGGATTGGAAACGCCGCGACGACGATCCGTCCTTTGTCATTCTGGCCGGCACGAAGGATGCCGCGCGCGCCTACTATGACTTCAACAACGATGGCGTGCCCGAGCTGGTTTACGAGGTTTTCGGGCCACCGGACTTTCCGGCCGCCTATGTCACCCTGCCGCCCGACGAGCGGGTGTGGTTCGAATCGCAGTTGCGCGGACTGACTCGCGATTGGCGCGAACGCGTAGTTGCGCATGGCGGTCACGTGGTGGCGATATCGGCCGCGGATGTTGCCGGCATCAAGCAGGTGGAAGGACTCGCGAGCACTGACACTCCGGTTTTCATCGTCCTGTTCCATGGCGGCGTCAGCTATGTCGTGAGGCTGCAGGAACGCCTTTCGCCCGCCGCGACGGAGCGATTGCCGCATCCCTTCCAACGTCCTCCATTGTCATTTGGGGATCCCGACGACGATGCCGGCGCTTACCAATCGGTGGAGGTCCGGGGGCTCTATCGCATCGAGTCCGATTATTCCCTCACCAAGGAATGCGAATTCCTGGAGCAGAAGATGGAAATTCGCCAAGCGTCCTCGTGATGGCCCATGTTGCGACAAGCTGGAAACTATCGCACGCTGAAGGCTTGAGGGCGCTCCTGGCGTGAGAGGCTCACATGGCAACCGTGCGTTATTTCGTGACCGACGTGGACAAAGCGGTCGCGTTCTACAGCAAGCAACTCGATTTCACCGTGCAACAGCAGTTCGGGCCGAACATGGCGATCCTGCGCCGGGATGACCTGACACTGTGGCTGGCGGGGGGGAACGCGTCGGCGGCGCGGCCGATGCCGGACGGGCGCAAGCCGGAGCCGGGCGGCTGGAATCGTTTCGTGCTCGAGTTCGCGGACTTGGCGGCGACGGTGTCGCGGTTGAAGGCGGCAGGGGTGTCGTTCCGCAACGACAT
>DATEOK010000158.1:0-19620 GCA_035274225.1 Dongiaceae bacterium | reverse complement strand
ACGATACGCGCGCCAAGCTCGGGCACGTCGCGACGCTCCTCGGCCATCCGGGTATCCTGCCCGACGCCGCGCAGCGCGCCGCGATCGCCGTGGTGCTTCGCGATCTGCAGCGGCATTCGGAACGCACCCTGTTCCAGCGCGTGTTCCCACCGGCGGAGCGCGCCGCGTTGCTGGACCTCGAGTTCGCCCTGCATCTTGCCACGGCGTGCCCGTGGTATTCGCGAGCGCGCCCTCCGATCCTCGACGCACCGGAGACCGCCGAACCGCTCACCGTCGTCGATGCCAGATGCCTGCAGCATTTCGCCTATCGCAGCCGCGGCGTCGGTCTCCATACGCGCTCCGTGTTGACGGTGCTGCGCGATCTGGCGCCGCCGGGAGCGAAGATCGTGCTGTTGCTCGACCCGACTCTGCCTGCGGTCGATGACGCGGTGGCTGGGCAATGCGACGGCCAGGTCTATTCCTGTGCCGCCATCGACCTCGCCAGGGTCGTGTTGTTTATCAGTGCCTCGCCGATGACGGCGAGCATCGGGCCGATCACGCCGCTGTTGCTGGCGGCGCACGTCCGCCGGGTGGCGATCCAGTACGATTTCATACCGGCACGCTTTCCGCTGCAATACCTGCGCGCGGCGGCCGACGTGATTGGCTATCAGGCGCGGATCATGTCATTGCCGGCATATCACGCGTTCCTGCCGATCTCCACGGCGACCGCGACGGATTTGCGCGACCGGCTTGGATTCGCCGAGTCCGCGCTGGTCGCTCACACCGGCGTCGCGAATCCGCTGCAGTCCGTATCGGACGATGCCGCCGCATCGCCGGACGGCCACGGCTTCATCGCCGTGCCCACCGGCGATGAATCGCGCAAGAATCTCCTGGTCGCGATTGCCGCCGAGGCGCTCAACCGGTCGCTCGGCGAGGCTGCCAACCGCATCGTGGTCGTTGGCCTGTTGGCGCCGAAATCGATCAAGGCGGTGCGCAGGTTCTGCCGCAGGATCGGATTTCCAATGTCCGATCTCGTGCTCCGGTCCGAGGTGCCGGCGTGCGATCTGGCGGCGGTCTATCGGCATGCGTCGGTCTCCATCGTACCGTCGTTCGCGGAGGGTTTCTCCATCCCGTTGGCCGAATCCCTCCACGCCGGCACCGCGGTGGTCGCGTCCGACATCCCGGCCCATCGCGATCTGCTCGGCGCCGGTCCGTGGCTCGCGGCACCGTCGAGCGTCGCCGACATGGCGCGCGCGCTGCGTACGACACTCAAGAACCGGGAGGTGGTGCTACGGCATCAGCGGCAATGCCTGGGCGACAAGGCCTGGCCCGACGCCGTCCGGGCTCGGACCGCGTCCCTGTTGGCGCAACTGCTGGCGATGCCGGCCGATGCAGCGGCCCCGGCCATACCGCGCGCCACCGGCGGCCAAAGGCCGCGCATTGCGATCGCGACGCCGTGGCCGCCGCAGCGATCGGGCATTGCCTCATATTCCCGCTACACGGCCGGGCGGCTCGCAGACCTCGCCGACGTCACGATCCTGACCAACGCGCCGCCGGACCAGTTCGAACCGAGCGCCGACGGCAGAGTGGTCCTGCGCGAGATCGGCGCGTCGGCGTACCTCGATCCGCAATACGATCGCGTGTTGACGGTGCTGGGCAACTCCCACTTCCATCTGCCCGCGCTGGAATACCTGATGGCGCTGGGTGGCCCGGTGTTGGCCCACGACAATCGCATGATCGAATTCTACCGGTTTCTGTTCGGCCCCGGGGAACTCGCACGGTTGCTCACCATCCCCGAGTGGACGGCGGTGCAAATCCCGGATATTGCGCCCTTGCTGCACAATCCCGATCAGTTGCCCGCGCTGGGCTATGCCGATATCGGGCGCGTTGCCCACCCGCTGCTCGTGCACTCCGCCTCCCTGCAGGGCCGGCTGGCGCGCGAGACCCAGGCCTGCGTGCTGGTGCTGCCCTTCGTGCCGTATCGCGCTCCACCGATCGGCATGAGCGGCGACGACCGGCGGATGGCACGACAGCGCCGCGGGTTGGATGAGCCCGACCTGCATGTCGCGACCTTCGGCATGCTCGATCGCCGCACCAAGGGCGCCAACGTCCTGTTCGAAGCGATGGCATGGCTCGACCTGTGGCGCGTGCCGGCGCGTCTCCATGTCGTCGGCGAGATGCTGGCGGGAGATCGCGCGTGGATCGAGGAGACCGCGCGCGCGAACGGCATCAGGGACCGGTTCGAGTTCCACGACTACCTGGATGAGGCCGGCTATCGCGACATGCTGCTGGCCGTCGACATCGCGGTGCAGTTGCGGGTGGGTAGCGTCTTGACGCTGAGCGGCGCCCTGCTCGACTGCATGGCGTTCGGCGTACCGACGATCGCCACTCGCAGCATGGCGGCCGACATGCACGTACCGGATTTCGTCATTCCGACCCCGGATAAGTTGAGCCCGCTGCTGATTGCCGAAGCGATCGTTGCGCACAGCCATGACCGCAGCACCTCGCTGCATGAGATCGAGACTCAGCGCCTTGCCTATCTCGCGCACCATTCAGCCGAGCGCTATGCCCGCTTGATGGCCGCGGCGCTGGGCTTGAACGAACGGGGGGTGCCATGACGGGCGCCGAACTGCTCATCGACCTGACGCAGTTCGTGCATCTGCCGGCGCGGTCGGGCGTACAGCGCGTGGTGGTGGAACTGATCAAGAGCTGGCCGGACGGCGTGGTCGCCGCCGATATCGGATATGCCACGGACGGCGGTTATGCGGTCGCTCCGCTGGAGCGGGCCGTCGCCGACGTAGCAAACCATTTCGGCGATGGTGCCGACCACGCCGCGAGCAACCTCGATCGGTGGACGACCGTGCCGGTGCCGACCGATGAACTGGCGGGCCGCTACTCGGCGTATCTGCTGCCGGATGTTTCATATCGCGATGACGTGCTCGATGTCTTGCGTCATTGGCGGAGCAAGCGGCCCCGGAGCACGTTCGCGATCTTCTACGATGCTTTGCCCCTGACGCACCCTCATTTTTTCCGCGGGCCGCAGCAGGGGGAGACCAGCCGCTATTTCCGCGAAGTCTCGCAGGTCGACAATGTCGCCTGCATCAGCACCGCCAGCCTGGACCTCTTGGTCGGGCGCATGAAGCGGCGGCCGGCAGCCAATGCAATCGTGCTCCCCCTCGGTGCCGACGCCATTGTCGCCGCCGCGCCCGGCAAGCCGTCGGCACCGGCGACATTTGTCTGCGTTGCCACCGTGGAGCCGCGCAAGAACCACCATCTCGTGTTTGCGGCGTTCAAGAGCCTGTGGCAGTCCGGTGTCGCGGTTCGCCTGCATTTCATCGGCGCGCTGGGCGACTGGACCGGCCAGTTCCCCCAGGAGTTTTCGGACGCACTCACTGCGGAGCCGGAGCGCTTCCAGTGGAGCCGGCGCGCGAGTGATGCGGAGATCCAACGGGCATTCGCGGACGCGGCGGCAGCGCTCTATGTGAGCGAGGCCGAGGGCTATGGACTACCCGCCGTCGAAGCGCTGGCGGCCGGCTGTCCGCTCATCGTGTCTTCGTCCTTGCCGGCGCTCGAGAGCCTCCCCGCCTTGGGCCAGCTGCGCCTCGATACCGTCTCCGTCGATGCCGTCGCAGAGGCCGTCCGGCAGGCGGCGGAACCCAGCTTCAATGCGCGCCTTCGGCAGGACGTGGTCAAGCTTCGCCTTCCCACCTGGCGCGAGACCGCGGCACGGCTTGCGCAATGGGTCCGGATCACCTTGGATGGTACCGCGGACGCCACCGCAAAGCGGCCGGATTGAAACGGAGTCGTCGGACATGACCGCAACCGGCCCGCGCGATCGAGGCAGAGTCTCGCGATGCCGCTGCTGCGGCTCCGAGGCGCTGGTCGAGACGCTGGACCTCGGACCGCAGGCGCTGACCGGTACCTTTCCGCGGTCGCGTGACGACGACGTCGAGGTCGTTCCGCTGCAGCTGGTGTGGTGCTCGTCCTGCACCCTGTTGCAGCTGGCCCATTCGTGCGATCCGGCACTGCTCTACGGCGCGAACTACGGTTATCGCTCCGGCCTCAACCGATCGATGGTCGATCACCTGCACCGCAAGGCGCGCGGTCTCGAATCCCTTGCCGGCCTGCAGCCCGGCGACGTGGTGCTGGACATCGGCAGCAACGACGGCACGTTGCTCTCGGCCTACCGTTCGCCCGGCCTGCGCCTGATCGGCATCGATCCGACGGCGGACAAGTTCCGCGCCTTCTATCCGGCCGGCGCCGCCGTCGGTTCCACGTTCTTCTCCCCCGAAGCCTTCGCCGTCCTGTCCGACCGCAAGGCGCGGATCATCACCTCGATCGCGATGTTCTATGACCTCGAGCAGCCGCGATCCTTCGTCGAGCAGATCGCGCAATGCCTGGATGCCGACGGCATCTGGCATTTCGAGCAGTCCTACATGCCCTCGATGCTCCGGACCACCTCCTACGACACCGTGTGCCACGAGCACCTCGAATACTACTCGCTCGAGGTGGTGCAGCGGATGCTGGCCGACGCCGGCCTGGAAATCGCCGACGTCGGGTTCAACCGCGTCAACGGCGGCAGCTTTGCGGTCACCGCATGCAAACCGGAAGGCCGGATCCCACGCCACGCGGAAGTGGTGCAATGGCTGCTGGATCAGGAGCGGCGCATCGGCCTCGACACGCTTGCGCCATACCAGGAGTTTGCGGGACGCGTGTTCCAGCACCGGACCGACCTGCGGGACCTGCTCGGGAGCCTGCGCCGCGCCGGTGCCCGGGTCATGGGGCTGGGCGCATCGACCAAGGGCAACGTCCTGCTGCAGTTCTGCGGGATCGGTCCGGACCTGATCGAGGCCATCGGGGAAATCAATCCCGGCAAATTCGGCTGCGTGACGCCCGGCTCGGGCATCCCGATCGTCCCGGAGGCCGAGGTCCACGCCGCCGATCCCGACTATCTCGTGGTGCTGCCCTGGCACTTTCGCGATGGCATCATCGCGCGTGAGAAGGACTTCCTCGGCGGCGGCGGTCGGTTGATTTTCCCACTGCCTGAGATCGAAGTCTTCGGCTACTGAAGGTGCGATTCAGATCACTGCTGACCGGCGCGACCATGTGCTAAGGTCCGTCCGAGGGGTGCGGGTCGGTCCGCAGTGGTTCGAGAATGACGTCGGGTGAAGCTGCTGCTGTAGCGCAGGTTGATGAGCGCCGTCCGGCGTCGAGTTTCTTCGAGATCAACGCAGGATTCCATTCTGTCATCTGCCATGACGGTTTGCCGGACTTCGGGCAATGCTCGCAGCGGCCGATCAGCCGATGACCTCCAATTGGATCCCCGCGCGCAGTTTCACGCCCCAGCGTGGGTCCGGGCTGATCTGGCGCGGCCTTGGCGCGGTCGCCCCTTCGATGGCGCGCCGCTATCTCGACACTGTCATCCGCGCGCGCGTGAGCCACATGCGGGCGGAACCGGGCACTGGCGGCCATCCCTTGTCGATCCTGGGAGGCTTCTCACTCAATATCGGCGTGGCGCGTGCTGCGCAGATTCTGCGCACCAACTTCGAAGCCACCGATGTCCCGGTCCATCCGATGGATTGCAGCCCCGTGCTGCGGGCCATTGCCGGTCCGGCGCAGCCGCGCGCGGCGGCGCCCGCCAACGGCACCATGGTGTTCTGTGTCAATCCACCGCAAATGGTTCCGCTGCTCAGCCACTTCGGGCCGCGCATTTGCCGCGGCAAGCGGCTGGTCGGCTACTGGTGGTGGGAGCTGGACCGCATCCCGCGCGCTTGGCTGCCGTGGGCCGCGTTGATGGATGAGATCTGGGTCTCCTCCCGCTTTATCCACGACACCTTTTCGCGCGGCCTCCCTGGCAAAGTGATCCGCTACGTCCCGCTGGCTGTGCCCGAGCCGGCGGCCTCTCCGCTTGGTCGGGCCGATTTCGGACTGCCGGAGCAGATCTTTACCGTGCTGGCACCGTTCGACCTGTCGTCGCGCTGGGCGCGCAAAAATCCGATGGGCGCCATCGCCGCGTTTCGGCGCGCGTTCCCCACCACCACCGAGGCGCAGCTGGTGCTGAAGGTGAGCGGCGTCGAACAGAACCCGGCGCAAATGAAGCAGCTGCGCGGATTGACCGCGGACATGCCCAATGTGCGGATCATCGATCGCAACCTTCCTTACCGCGACCTGGCGGCGCTCATCCGCTGCGCCGACGTCCTGCTCTCCTTGCACCGCGCCGAGGGCTTCGGCCTGTTCATCGCCGAGGCGATGTGGCTCGGCACCCCGGTCATCGCAACCGGCTGGTCGGGCGTGTTGGATATGCTGGACCATGACAATGCCCTGCTGGTGGAGTTCGACAAGGTCGCGGTCAAGCCCGGTGACTATCCCTCGGTGCCGCCCGGAGCCCAATGGGCGGACCCCGACGTCGGCCACGCGGCGGATTGCCTACGACGCTTGGCGAGCGATGCCAGCCTCAGAGATCAGCTTCGCGCCAAGGCCCGCGCACGGGCCGAGCGCCAGTTCAGCCTGGATCGTTTCCGCGCGATCACCGCCGACCTGCTGCCGGCCGGCGCTTAGGAAAGAAAAGAAAGAAAAGAGCGGCGTGGCGGCGCTCGGGAGCGCCTGTTGCCACGCCGCTGTGGACAGGGAGGAAAATCGAGATGAGTACGCTACCCTGGTAGTTCGTTACGCCGCCGTTGCCGCCGGCACGAACTGCATGATCTTCGGCGTCTCGGCCTCGAGCAGCTGACGGGTCTCGTCGCGGCTGATGCCGACCCAGGCGTGGGAGATACCAGAGCTGTTCTCGATCGTGGCGCGCTGACGCGTCGCCAACACGACGTTGTTGAAGGGACCAACCTGGACGCGCTTCTGGGTCGCGCCCGAATTGATCGAGTAGTTAACATAGAACTCGAGCATGCCTCGCTCCATCTGTTACCCAAGAGAAAGCCGGTGCCCTGAATCCTGGGGAGTGAGGCCCGTTCCGTCAACAGCCACGCGCACACTGACGTATGTGCTAGCCGTTTGGAAAATAGGTGCATGGTCGCGTTCATTAAGGTTACCACCCCAGCTATTCCGCGGCTTTGCGGGCGCTGTGTGACATTTATCAAGGAATAATATCCTTGATTTCACAAATGGTTGAAGTTGTTTTTTGGCGACTGTTGCGCAAATGCCAGGCGAGCCTGGCTCACGAAACGGCTGATTCGCATGGTTAATTTCGCCGCGCTGGCGCGAGTCGCCGACAGCGAAATTCTCGCTTTCGTGGTTTACGGCGATTAACCGAACTGGAAGCCGGAAACGGCCTTGCCGATGATCTTGTCGCTGTAGGTACGACGCCCGCGACCGCTTCTCTTCGTCCGGCTCCTCGACAGCGGCGATCAACCACTCATCGAAGCGCTGAGCTGCGCCGACCACGCGCGGATCGGTCGAGCCGAAGTAGCGCAGATTATGGAAGCTCATGCCACTGCCCGCGATCAGCACGCCTGCATCGCGCAACGGTGCCAGGGCGCGGCGATCGCAAGATGCGCCGCCGGGGTCGAGATCCTGACGCAGCGACAGCTGCACCACCGGAATTTCCGCCTGTGGATAAATCAGAAGGAACGGCACGAAGGTCGCGCACCCGCCGCGCCAGCGCCGGCGAACCCAGCGCCGGATAGCTCAGGCGATCGATCTGCTCCGGGAAGCCGTAGTAGTCGAACAGCAACGGCGGATTGCGCCATCGACAACAAGAGCGGAAGGTTCAGTCGATGCGCGGCAGGTGCGTGATCGCGACCGGTCCGGCGAACTGCGCGGCGGCGGTGCGCAGCAGCCCGGCGTCGTACCGATCCCGCTCAGCACGGAACTGCGCCGGCAACTCCCACCACGGCAATGACGGGCGCGCGTGATGCAGGCGATGCAGGTTCATGTTGAGGATCAACAGCCGCAGCGGCGTCGGCAGCTGCAGATTGCGCGCGTATTCCGGCCGGTCGATCGGCGTGCCGAAATGATAGACGTTGTCGAACACCGAGATCATCGTGCCGCGCCCGAGGAGGAAGCCCGCCAGCATCGGCCAGTAGGCGCCGAACGCGATCGCCGAACCGCCGATCAACGTCCAGGCCAGCACCACGTCGATGCGGATCGTGCGCAGGCGCCTGCGATCGAGGAATTGCCGCTGCGCCGCCAGGCGGATCGCCGCGAGCGCCGGGTCATCGCCGCGGTAAACCCGATCGATGATGCGTCTGATCGCCGCGCGCGGCAGGCAGCATCCCAGCGGCGCGGCAATTTCAGCGAAATACAAACCAAATACCAGTGTCCCGATGAAGCCGAGGCGCGCCTTGAGCTGCGGCGTCACCGCCGGATCGTAGACGTCCGGCCGGTCGATCGGATTGCGATTGTACTGGTGATGCATCAAGTGCCCGAAACGCAGCACATGGAACGACGAACCAAGCAGCACCGCCATAAGACGGCCAGCCATGAGGTTGCGCCGCCGGTCCTCGTGGAAGCCGCCATGGATCGCTTCGTGATGCAGCGCCCAGAAAAAATTCGTGAGCAGCGCGAGCGGCACCAGCAGCCAGCCCCAGCGTGCGTCAGTCGGCAGCAGCCACAGCGGTAGAACGACCAGTCCACCGATGGTCAGGCTCGCCATGACGGCAAGCAGCACTAGATTTAGCCGACGATACCGCGGCGGGTGGCTGGCTCGATGCAATCCCGATTCCCCGACATTCTTCGCGCTGTTGCGCGCTTCGCACCACAGAGCTTTCGCACTATGGCACAGCGACAACAGTTGGCCCAAAGAACTAGCGGCCATAAGTTTCGTCAATACAATCTTTACGCCGGCATAGGAAACAAGAGGCTCGGATTCCTGGAGGGCTGTCTTGATGTTGAGTCGTTTGTCTGCGAATGCATTGTTGAAGTCGGTGGTGGCCGCGATGGCGGTCGTCGTTGTCGTCCTGCTCGGCATCAACTCATGGGATGCCTGGCAGCAGCTGCAAAGCGCCAGCCGGATCGTGCGGGTCGCCGACGCGTCGAGCTCCGCCTTCAAGGCGATGCACAACCTGCGCACCGACCGCTCCACCACGGTCCGCAGCGTGAAGGGCGACGAGGTGGTTGCGCAGGATGTGGCGGACCGGCTCAAGGGCATCCGCGAGGCCGAAGTGCCGGCCTTGAAATCCACCGTCGAGGCGTTGGCGGACATCGATTTCCCGGACCGCGATACCCTCTATCCGACCTTCACGCAGACGGTCGACACCGTTTTCAAGCTGCAGGCCGAATCCTGGGACGCCATGCGCAAGCCGAAGGCCGAGCGCCGCGACGGCCTGGCGGACGACTATCAGACCCAGGCGACCGCGCTGATCGACGTCCTGGACAAGATCTCGATGCGGCTCAACGCCGCCGTCAAGCATGACGACCCCTTCATCGACCAGATGCTGTCGCTGCGCGACCTGGCCTGGAACGTGCGCCAGTCGGGCGGCGACGCCTCCCTGATCCTGTCGAACGGCATTGCCGCCGGCAGCGTGGCAGCGGACGCGCCGCTGAAATACGCCGCCGCCGTGGGCGGTGCGCAGGCGGGCTGGAACGGCCTCGAGTATCTCGCCTTCGGCACCACCCTGCCGGATAGCGTGACGACCGCGATCGAGAGCGCCAGGAGCGGCTTTTTCGCCGCCGACTATGTCGAGCGCCGCGACAATCTGCTGAAGACCTTGGTGGCCGGCGAGAAGCCGGACGTCAACGCGAACGATTGGTCCAAGCTGTCGGTCGAGCGGCTGGCCGCCCTGCTCGGCGTGGCGGAAGCGGCCCTCGGCGCCGCAAAGGACTATGCCGAGGGCGAGCGCTCGGCGGCGCAGGCCAGCCTGATCGTCGATCTGGTGTTGCTGCTCGGCGCGCTGGCGCTCGGCATCGGCGGCATCCTGGTGATCAGCCGGCATGTGCTGCGTCCGCTTCAGACCATCCGGGACGCCATGCTCAAGGTCGCGAGCGGCGACCTGAACGCCGAGGCATCCTTCCAGGGCCGCACCGACGAGATCGGCAGCCTGGCCAATGCCCTCGGCATCTTCAAGCAGAACGCCGCCGACAAGGCACGCATCGAGGACGAGCAGCGCGCCCGCCGGACCCAGTCCGAGCAGCGCCAGCAGGCGGTCGCCGGCTATATCTCGGCGTTCGAAGGCCAGGTGCGCGAGGCGCTGACGGCACTGGGCGCGGCCTCCGAGCAGATGCGCGCCACCTCCGACGGCATGTCGAAGACCGCCGAGCGCAGCAATCATCAGGTGAGGACGGTGGCGGGCGCTTCGGAGGAAGCCTCGGTCAACGTGCAGACCGTGGCGGCCGCATCGGAAGAGCTCAGCACCTCGATCGCCGAGATCAGCCGCCAGGTCAGCACCGCGGCGACCATCGCCGGCCGCGCCGTCGAGGAAACGCGCGCGACCGACAAGACCATCCAGGGCCTGGTCGAGATCGCGGCCCGCATCGGCGATGTGATCAAGCTGATCAACGACATCGCCGGCCAGACCAACCTGCTCGCGCTCAACGCCACCATCGAGGCGGCGCGCGCCGGTGAAGCCGGCAAAGGCTTCGCGGTGGTCGCCTCGGAAGTGAAGTCGCTCGCCAACCAGACCGCGAAGGCGACCGAGGACATCTCCGCGCAGATATCAGCGGTGCAGAACGTCACCAGGGATGCGGTGGAAGCGATCAAGCGCATCGGGGGCACGATCGAGGAGGTCAGCTCGGTCGCGACCTCCATCGCCTCCGCCGTCGAGCAGCAGGGCGCCGCCACCCAGGAGATCACCCGCTCCACGCAGCAGGCGGCCCAGCGCACGCGCGAAGTGTCGGAGAATATCTCCGGCGTCACCGGCGATGCCGACGCCACCGGCGAGGCGGCCAAGGGCGTCAAGTCAGCGGCCGAGGCGCTCGGCAAGCAATCAGAACGGTTACGCGGCCAGGTCGACGACTTCCTGGCCAAGATCCGCAGCGCCTGACCGGCGCTGTTGGGGGGTGAGACCAGGCGCTCCGCGGGCAACCGCGGAGCGCCGCTCATTTTTCGGGGCGCGTTAACGCCGTGTCCGGCGCGTAGCCACCCGATTCGACCACGGCCGAGGCCCTTCATCCCAGCTGGCATGAACCAGGTCCAAAAAGAGCGGGAAATTCTTCCGGAGTTGCTCTATAATTAGTGGAAACTCTCTGGGAGGGGGCGATCATGCCGAATCGGTGGCGCGCATGCGCGATCCGTGCCGCGATGCTCTGTTCTCTGGCTGCGCTCTGTGCCGGCATCGCCAAGGCCGATGCGATCCGCCTCGAGCAAGGCTGGAACAAGGAGCAACGCAATGTCTGGTATCGACTGACGCAGGGATCGCGGCTCATTCCACTCGATTGGCTCCGCGCGCTGGAACAGCCGACCGCCGAGGCCCCATTCCTCGACCCCAGCTACATCGAGAGCTTCCGCTACATCCCCGATGCCGCGGACCCCAACGCCCTTCCGATCGGTTTCGCCGTCGACACAAGCGACGACAGCGACCTGTCGATCACGAAGCTGCAATGGAAGCCGAACCAGGGAAGCAAGGAGAAGTGGGTCGGCATGACCTGCTCCGCCTGTCACACGAATGAGATTGTCTTCGATAGCAAGCGGTATCGCATCGACGGCGGGGCGACGCTGGCGGACTTTCAGACCTTCATCCGGTCGCTCAACGAAGCGCTCGTCGCCACCAAGGACAATCCACAGAAATGGCAACGCTTCGCAGCCAAGGTCCTCGGCGCCAATAGTGCGCCCCCGCATGACGAAAACCTGCGTCGCGCCTTCGATCGGCTTACCGAGTGGCAGCTGAAGGTCACCGACCGCAACGAGACGGCGCTCAAGTACGGCTTCGGCAGGTTGGACGCGTTCGGGCATATCTACAACAAGGTGGCGCTCCTGACCGGCGGGGCCTTCCCCGACCGCAATCCATCCGACGCGCCGGTGAGCTATCCGTTTCTCTGGAACGTTCCGCAACATGACAAGGTGCAGTGGAACGGCATCGCCAAGAATGGCCCGACCATCCCGGGGGTGCAGTCGGTTGCCGTGGGATCGCTGGGGCGAAACGTCGGCGAGGTCGTCGGGGTCTTTGCGGATGTGCAGGTGACGCAGCAAGCTGGGCTAGGCGGCTACACCTCGAGCGCAAACGTGACGAACTTGATCCTGCTGGAACAACAATTGGCGAAGCTGCTGCCGCCGGCCTGGCCCGGCAAGATCGACAAGAACCTCAAGGCGCAAGGCAAAGAGTCTTTCGAAAGGCATTGCGCCAAGTGCCACGAGCCGCTGGAGAGGACCGACCTTTCCACGGAGTTCAAGGCACAGATGTTCGGCCTGAGCGGGCAGGAGCCCACGGGGACCGATCCCTGGATGGCGTGCAATGCCTACACCTACCAAGCGAAGCCGGGGCCGCTAAAGGGGACGCCTGAGAGTATTTTGACCGGCGCTCCCTACGGCAGCGCCGCCGCGCCGTTGAACAAGATGCTGGCCACCGTCGTCACCGGAGTCATCGCCAACAAGAAAGGCGAGGTGTTTGCGAGCGCAGTCCGCAGCATCTTTGGCTTCAACAGGCCGGCCGCCATCAACCCTTCCGCCGTCAGGCTTCCGCCAACGGTCGCCGACATACAGCCGCAGCGCTCGGCGGAAAAGCAGGCGCGCTTCAACCGCTGTTTCCAGGAAACCAGCGGAGTCCTCGCCTACAAGGCGCGACCCCTGACGGGCATCTGGGCGACACCGCCATACCTGCATAACGGCTCAGTGCCGACCTTGTACGATCTGTTGTTGCCGCCCGAGCAGAGGCCAAAAAGCTTCTTCGTCGGGTCCAGGGAATACGATCT
Organism: Dongiaceae bacterium; assembly: GCA_035274225.1. Classification (GTDB taxonomy): domain Bacteria; phylum Pseudomonadota; class Alphaproteobacteria; order Dongiales; family Dongiaceae; genus Dongia_A. The sequence goes on along the minus strand of DATEOK010000158.1, from coordinate 6,849 downwards.
CAAAGATCTGGGATTCGTCACCAAGCCATCCGCCGAGAACAGCTTCCAGTTCAACGTATTTGGCGATGACGGAAAGCTGATCGACGGGAACTGGAACACCGGACATGACTATGGCAATGCAACCATACTAGAGCCAGAGCGCCGGGCGATCCTGGAATACCTGAAGTCGCTTTGACCCCAGAGTCGGATCGAGGGGGATTTATGACGCGCCATCCACACGTCGATTGCCCTTCGCGGCAGGATCACCGGGCCCAGCTCGAACGGCGTCTGGCGTGGCTCTTGAATCCCGCCTGGCGCCTGGCTCTATTCGCGCCCATTCTGGCTGCGTCCAGTGCAGCGGCGGATATGCCCGCCCAGGTGACGCTGCGGGCCACCTCCGCGTTACCTGACGAGGTCATCGAGGCCATTGCGGAGTTTTCGATTCCCGAGGAGTTGACGATTCCTGCCCAGCAGAAGCCCGAGGACGTGCTGCGCAGCTACTGCGGCAGCCTCACCAACACCTACAGGGACCAGGTAATCAAACTCAATCCGGATCTCAAGCTCGTCAAATCGAAGAAGGAGCGCAAGATCAAGGCCCCGGCCTGTGCCAAATGGAGGAAAGATCCCAAGGTCAAGGTGCTGGAGGGCGACACACTCGAGTCTGTGATTGCGCGCGAGATTGGATTCGATGGTGATTTGGTTCTCACACCATGCGAGCCCGGCACGACATCTTCCCGTTGCGGGAAGTCCTTGTACGAAATGACGGCCGATCAGAATTCCCAGGTGAATCTTGAGAACCTTCAACCTGGGACAACCCTCACGCTCCCGAACATCACTTACAGCACCACGGTCAGTTTCGACCCCGGCAAGTTCAAGGACGCTGAGGAGGCGGTGGCCGCTCTGCAAGAAAGACTGGCGAAGTCATCCGCGGCGACCGCGCCTGAAGCGTCTCCGCTCGAGGTCAGGCCCGCTGCGACCGGCATTCAGTTGGTTGGGCCGGTCAGTCTGTCATCGGCGGAACTGGGGTCCTGCGACGGCGTGGATGCTCCGCAACGTTGGCCCTTCGACGCGGCGGCATTGCGCGATGTTCTGATGCATACCGTTCCGCAAGCGAAACAAGCCCTGCAAGCGATTAAACCCTCCGTCGTGAACATTATCGATACTGGCGTGGCCGATCTGCTCAACACCTTTCCCACAAACGTGCTGGAGCGAAACCTGCGCGAAGTTCCGGACAACGCCCTCGATGATGAGTCGAACAACTATATCGACGACGTGTACGGTATCAGTGTGGGCTGGGACGGCAATATCGAGCCTGACCACGGTTATGAGTTCTGGCACCACGGTACGGATGTTGCGACCCTGGTGCTGGGGGGCGAACTGCGACGCTTGTATCCGAACCTCGGCGATCTGGTCCGCTTCCGCCCCGTGAATGTGATTCAACAAGTTGGGAGCACGTCGGAGGACGGAACGCGCCAGTTTGCGATACCCGATGGCGGGCTGATCGAAAGCGTCCGGTACGTGGCCAGCAAGGGAGAGATTGCGAATCTCAGCGTTGAATCGTCGGAGCCCTTGAGTTCCATCGTGGGCAACGCGGCAACTTCGAAGACTCTCTTGTTGGTGATCGCGGCGGGAAACGGAGCACTACCGCTCGACGACACCGCCGCCTATCCTGCCATCTATGGCGGAATAGGCGAGCTCAGGGATCAAGCGATCACCGTTGCGGCGCATGACGGCGCCAATCATCTCACGTCCTTCTCCAATCACAGCGCACAATACGTCGACATAGCGGCGCCCGGCTGTGCGCTGAGTGGCAGCAATACGACTGCGCCTTTCCTTGCCGGAACGTCCTTCGCCGCGCCATTGGTGAGTTTGACGGCCGCCATCGTCAGAGCGTTTGGCGTGAGTGATCCGAAGGACATCAAGGATCGGCTCTATGCGGCGTCCGACTATGTTCCGGATCTGAAGGACACTGTTCGGTCCAGCGGCGTCCTCAATATTGCGAAGAGCATCGCGCTGTTCGACGATGTGCTTGAACTCGATGGCGGTCAGGGCTTGAAATACGGCGTCTGGCCGGCGGTCAGCCCCGTGACGCTATGCCAGGGGCAACAGGCCATCGAATCGGGCAAGATCCGAAAGATCACGAAGCTGCCGCAGGCTACAGGCGACAGCACGATCAGGATAAGAATTCTGCGCGTTGACACGCAGGGGCACTTGCTCTCGAAGGAATGCGACGCCGCCGGCAGTGGATTGGAGTTCAAGGAAACTGGCAACAATGCGATCACGAGCATCAGTTGGTCGAGTTTCCGCGATCTCGTGCCGAGCTACTATGCCAACTAAACGATGTGCCGCTTTCCGCGGACGGCGCTCCCATGTGGCTAGGTCGCTTAAGTAGCCCGGGTTTACAGGGCCTTCGCGCCGGCCTCCGCCACCTGGCCGTCCTGGTTGGAGCGCATGCCCGAGACGCCGATGGCGCCCACGATCTTGCCGTCGGCGATCAGCGGCACACCGCCTTCCAGCGGCACGGCGCCCGGCGTCGCCAGCATGCGCAGGTTGAGCCCACCCTGCGCCACCGCATCCTCGATGGCCTTGGTCGGGCGCTTGAAGTTGACGGCGCAGCGGGCCTTTTCCTGGGCGATCACCACGCTGCCATGCTGGGCATGGTCGAAGCTGTGCAGCATCACCAGGTGCCCGCCGCTGTCGACGACGGCGATCACCATCGGCCAGTCGTTGGCGCGCGCCTCGGCCTCGGCCGCGGCCATCACGCCCTTGGCCCGCTCAAGCGAAATCGGTGCGCCATATTCGAGCGGGCGCGGAACGGCAGTGTTCGACATGGATCACGATCCTTCCAAACCGAGCCTGAGCAAGGCTCGTGCGCGCCAGTATAGACCGTGGCGCGCGCCGCTTGGAAACCAGTTGCCGTCAGCTCAGTGCGAACAGGGCGATGAAGCCGATGACCATGACGCCGACGCCGGTCTACAGCAGCAGGCCGACGCGCTCCAAGCCGCTCCACTTGCGATGCTCCGCCGGCGGGGACTCGCGTCCCGCGACGATGTCGAGGGCCTGCTGCATGTCCTTGCTTCTGGCCATGGCGGTTCCCTCAGTGCGGGATCGAGAGTGGAGCAGCACCGCCGGATCGCCCGGGCGGCGATCGTTGCACAAGGGCCGACGCTAGACCGACTTAATTAAGAACGCCTGACCGGTAGGGTCGCTGCTCGCGGGCCGATGCAGCAGGCCCGCGATCCTAGGAATGACGAAACAGGTGGCTCAGGCGAAGGTCGCGAGCACCGCAAGAGCGATGATGGAGATGCCGATCGCGATCCACAGCGGCGTGCCGAAGCGGTCGAGCACGCTGTGCTTGGAGGTGCGTGCGGCGGACACAACGGGCTTGGGACCGGCGACAAGGCCGGAATCATGCGGAATATCGTGGCTTGCAGTCATCGAACTTTCCCTCTGGTGCCGACTGCCCCGTCCCCACGGGCGCCGCGACGATCGAAATGGCGATCATCCCACCGGTCGGCGATGCTAGGGCAACTTGATTAAGGATTCCTGAGCGCCGCTAGGGCGCGACAACCATCAGGCTCGATGTCGCAGATGCATAAAGTTTGCCTGCAATGTCGGTGAGTCTGGCTTCGGTGAAGGCGGCGCGGCGGCCGATCGAAACGATCCTGCCTTCCGCCCGCACCGGCCCCGTCTCCGCGGTCATGGCCCTGTGATAGGCGACCTTCAGCTCGAGGGTGGTGCACATCTGACCGGGCGCCATCTTGGACTGGGCGGCATAGCCGCAGGCGTTGTCGAGGATCGCCGCGGCAAATCCGCCATGCACCACCGCGAACGGATTGTAGACGTGAGGCCCCGGCGTCCCTTCGACCACCACGCGGCCCTCCTCCACCTCGACGATGCGCAGGCCGAGCGTCTGCTCGATGCCGGTCAAGCGCCCCTCGGTCATCATGGTGCGCAGCCGCTCGAGGCCGGAGAGATGAAGGCCGATTTCGGCGAAGATGTTCATGAGGCGCCTGTCGTGAATCACTTGATCGCCGGCTTATAGCACTAGCATTCCCCCTCCCCCAACATGGGGGAGGGTTGGGGTGGGGAAGCGAGCGAAGATTGTCTCGCACCGAAACACGGCTTCCCCCTCCCCTGCCGACGAATGTCGGCATGCGCCGACGGGGACCTCCCCCAGCTTGGGGAGGGGTTTCAGCGGCGCGCTGACCGCAACACTTTGTTAGCGATACCCAGCCAGGATATCCTTCGGTCTTTCGAGGGGGTGTCGGACCATGGGGAAACTGCGCCAGAAGCTGCGGGCGGACTTGGAAGCGCCGGAAGCGGAGCGTGCCTTCGGCACCGGCTGGATCAGCGGCGTGCTTGCCCTGGCATTGGCGCTGATGTGCCTCGGCGCCGTGGTGTTCCTGATGTTCCCCAGCCTGTTCAGCATGCCGGTGCTGCGGGAATATTACAGCTTCGGCCTGTTCCGCTTCGGCCTGCACCTGGCGCTGATCGCCGCCTTCGCCCTCGCGGTGCTCAACCTCGTGCTGCGGCGGCAGAAGATCATGGGCTTCGCCGCCATTGCCGCCGTGCTGATCGCAACCTTGCTCGGCGGATCGCGCACCCAGAGCCACGATCTCGTCGCGACCGATTACTATCTCGGCCTCGACTGGTTTCTGATCAACATCGCGCTGCTCGGCATCCTGTTCATCCCGCTGGAGCGCATGTTCGCCAAGCGGCCAGACCAGCCGGTGTTCCGCATGGCGTGGCGCGAGGATCTGTTCTATTTCCTCATCAACAGCCTGCTGGTGCAGTCGCTGACCTATCTGTCGCTGACGCCCGCCACCACCTTGGTCGCCAACACCGACTGGGGCACGCTGCGCAGCTTCATGGCCGCGCAGCCGATCTGGCTGCAGTTCCTGGAGATCGTGGTCGTCACCGACCTCACCCAATACTGGGTGCACCGCGTGTTCCATCGCATCCCGGCGCTGTGGCGCTTCCACGCCGTGCATCATTCGGCGCAGAAGATGGACTGGCTCGCCGGTTCGCGCATGCACGTGGTGGAGATCGTGTGCCTGCGCGGCTTCACCATCATCCCGATGTATGCGCTCGGCTTCCACGAATGGGCGCTCAAGGCCTACATCCTCTACATCTACCTGCACTCCACCTTCATCCACGCCAACGTGCGCTTCGAGTTCGGCTGGCTGAAGCACGTCCTTGCGACGCCGCAGTTCCACCACTGGCACCACGGCATCGAGCAGGAAGCGATCGACGTGAATTTCGCAGCGACCCTGCCGTGGCTCGATCGCCTGTTCGGCACCTATCACCTGCCCGACCGCTGGCCGAGCGGCTATGGCGTCGGCGGCCATCCGGTGCCGAGCGGCTATCTCAAGCAGCTCGCCTATCCGTTCCGCCGCCCCTGACAGCTTCTTGACCGTCTCCGGGCTATCGTCCTAACTCGCATGATGCATGCGAGGCGACGATGACCGCGGACGAACTCTATCAGCAGGCCTTTCGTACCGAGATCGCAGCCCTGAAGCCGGCGAGCCTGTGCGATGTCGGCTGCGGGACCGGCACGCTGCTCGCCTACGCGCAATCGCTTGGCATCGCCGCCTCAGGCATCGAGCCCGATCCGGCCAAGGTCCCGGACGCGAACGGGCGCGGCCTGGACATCCGCCAAGGAACGGCAGAGACGCTGCCTTTCCCCGATGCTGCCTTCGACCTCGTGACGTTCGAGAACTCGCTGCATCACGTGACCGAGATCGGCCGTGCGCTGGCCGAGGCCATGCGTGTGGCGCGGCGCGCCGTCGTGATCGTCGATCCGTGGTTCGACCTCTCCATCCCCTCGCAGAAAGTCGGCGACCGCTACGAGCGCTGGATGAAGGCACTCGATCGCATGACCGGCATGGTGCATTGGGATCCGGTCGCGGCCGGCGAGATCGCCGCTTCATGCGATGGCAGCACCGTTACGGTTCGGCACATGCTGCAGCTGACGCCGATGTCCACCGAGGCATTCGAGTATTTCGCTGGCCGCGCCCAGCCGCACAGGGACTCGCCGGTCTACAAGGCAAACGGCATGGACCGGGAGCTGTCCGCCATCCGCACTGCGTTCCAGAGCACCGGCATCACCGAGGCCGGCGCCTTGCTGGTCACCGTCCTCAAATAGCGATCAGCGGCGCGGGGTGTAGAAGGAATTGCCCTGGCTCTCCAGGGCCTGCCGCAATTCGTCGAGGCTGATCCGTTCGCGGCGCACGGCTGCGCGTGCAGCCGACAGCGTCGCATCGCGATTGTTGGCGAATACCGCATCGGCGTCGTTGGCCTCCCAATGCACCCAGACGCACGCGATCGCCACCCATTCCTGCCGCGCCTCCGCAGGCAGCACGCCATCGAGCACCGCCATGGTGATGCCGGCCGCAACACCCATCTGAGCCGGGCCCCAGGTCATCGTCTCGTGCGTTGGATTGCGCAAGGTCGCCTTGGCAATGAAGAGCGTTGCAGGCTCCACCGGCACGCCGAGCTTCAAGACGACCTGGAACGGCACATGACCTGGGCCGGGCGAGGCTGCGGCGACCGCGTAGGCCGTGCCCATCGGCCCGCTCTTCGCGCCGAGCATGAGATTGATGTGCGCGCCATTCGGCACGTCACCAGCAAAACCTTCGCCGATCAGCATGGAGCGATCCCGACTCGTAGATGCCACGGGATCATAAGAGCACAAAAAAAACGGCAGCCGCGAGGGCCTGCGGCTGCCGTCGGCTTCGCCTCTCTTGGGGATAGAGGCGTCGGGGACTGAACATCACATCGAAAGCTTTCTTGGGAACCAGGCTTTCTTCTGTGAAGTCGCCTTCGCTTCATCCGGAGCATGTCGCACCGGCATTTCGTCGTCGGCGA
>DATEOK010000157.1:0-11208 GCA_035274225.1 Dongiaceae bacterium | reverse complement strand
CCACGAAGCCGCGCGCCACCGGCCGCGGACGGGAGGAAACGGGACATGACAACTGCAACCGATACCTTGGGCGGTTACCGAGAGCCGGGACTGCTCGACCGCGAACGCATCATCGCCAGACCTGGATTCAACCGCTGGCTCGTACCGCCGGCGGCCCTTTCCATTCATCTCTGCATCGGCATGGCCTACGGCTTCAGCGTGTTCTGGCTGCCGCTGTCCAAGTCCATCGGCATCCAGCAATCGGTCGCGTGCGCGGACCTGACGCTGGCATCAGCCTTGTTCACCACCACCTGCGACTGGCGTGTCGCCGATCTCGGCTGGATGTACACGCTGTTCTTCGTGCTCCTCGGCTCGGCAGCCGCATTGTGGGGCGGCTGGCTGGAACGCGCCGGTCCGCGCAAGGCCGGCGTGGTGTCGGCGTTGTGCTGGTGCGGCGGCATGTCGATCGCGGCCGTCGGAGTGATCTTCCATCAGCTGTGGCTGATGTGGCTGGGCGCCGGCGTCATCGGCGGCATCGGCCTGGGCCTCGGCTACATCTCGCCGGTCTCGACCCTGATCAAGTGGTTCCCAGACCGCCGCGGCATGGCCACCGGCATGGCCATCATGGGATTCGGCGGCGGCGCGATGATCGGCGCACCCCTGGCCGACAATCTCATGAATGCGTTCAAGTCGGCCGAATCGGTTGGCGTGTGGCAGACCTTCCTCGCGATGGCTGCCATCTACTTCGTGTTCATGATCGGCGGTGCATTCAGCTATCGGCTGCCGCCGGCGGGCTGGCGGCCCGACGGCTGGACACCGCCGGCCGCTCAGAACACCTTGATCACCACGCGTCATGTCCATCTGCGCGACGCGCACAAGACCAGGCAGTTCTGGCTGATGTGGACGCTGCTCTGCCTCAACGTATCGGCGGGCATCGGCGTGATCGGCATGGCCTCGCCCATGCTGCAAGAGATCTTCGGCGGCCGCCTCATCGGCCATCCGGAGCTCACCTTCACGCAGCTGGATGATTCCCAGAAGACGGCGATCGCGGCGGTCGCCGCCGGCTTCGCCGGCCTGCTGTCGCTGTTCAACATCGGCGGCCGCTTCTTCTGGGCCTCGCTGTCGGACAAGATCGGACGCAAGAACACCTACTACACGTTCTTCATCCTCGGCATCATCCTGTATGCGTCCGCTCCGACCGCGGCGCATATGGGCAGCCAGGTCCTGTTCGTCGCCATCTTCTGCATCATCCTGTCGATGTATGGCGGCGGGTTCTCGACCATCCCCGCGTATCTGGCCGACATCTTCGGCACGCAGTTCGTCGGTGCGATCCACGGCCGTATTCTGACAGCCTGGTCAACGGCAGGCATCATCGGCCCGGTGGTGGTCAACTACATCCGCGAGTTCCAGATCAACGCCGGGATCCCGCGCGACCAGGTCTATGACTTCACCATGTATATCCTGTGCGCCATGCTGGTCGGCGGCCTGATCGCCAATCTGCTGGTGAAGCCGCTGCACGAGAAATGGTTCATGTCGGACGCGGAGGTGGCCGCCCTACAGGCCAAGTCCGCCGCCGCGGCGCGGGCCGAGGGCACGGGCTCCTTCGGGATCGGCAAGGGCGGCCTCGACGGCAAGGCGGTGATCGCCTGGGCCATCGTCGGCATCCCGATCCTGTGGGGCGTGTGGGTGACCCTGCAGAAGACCGCGGCGCTGTTCTAGCCGTTGCCACCGCTCTCCGGCGCAGATCCCCCTCTGCGCCGGAGAGTTCCTCTATTTCTGGTAACCGAGTTGCTTCATCAGCTCGTTGAGGCCGGTATCCGCTTTGGCCATCGCGTCCGTCGAGCTCTTGTTCCCGGCCCAGGCGGCGAACAGCTCGTCATAGACGATGCGCTGCATCTCGACATACTCGGCAAAGTCGGAGGTCAGCGGCAGCAGCACCTCGGCATCCTTGACCGGCGCCAGGAACGGATAGCGCGCCAGCCATTTCTCGTCGCCGTAGACTGCGGTGCGGTAGGCGCCGGGCGCACCATTGTCGAGCATGATCGCCTGGCCTTCGTCGCTGGTCAGGAAGGCGATGAAGTCGTAGGCTGCCGCCGGCTGCGGCGCATTGGCGGCGATGGCGATCTGGAAGCCGCCGAGATAGTCGTGGCGCTTGCCGTCCAGCGTGCTGCGCGGCGGCAGGGCGTATTTGACCTTGCCCACCACCTTGCTGGTGTTCGGGTTCTCGATGTCCGAGAACGTCATGTACCAGTTGATGAACATGGCGCCGTTGCCCTGCATGAAGGCATTGGTCGATTCCGCGTAGCCCATCTCGTTGGCGCCGGGTGCGACGAACGGCTTGATGTCGAGCCACAGGTCGAGGGCCTTCCGGCCGTTGTCCTCGTGCGTCAGCGCCGACTTGAAGGACTTGTCCCACACGAACTGGTTGGCATCTGGCGGCATGGGCAGACTGGCCAGGCGCACCGTCCACTCGGAATAGCCGGCATCCTGCTCGCCCGGCATGGTGACGATGCCGTAGACGCCCTTGTCCGGCTGGTTCAGCTTTTCCGCATAGGCGCGGAACTCGTCCCAGGTCTTCGGCGCCTCAGTGAGTCCTGCGGCATCGAACAGGTCAGTGCGATAGGCCATCACCTCGATGAAGAAGTCGATCGGCGCGGCGTAGTATTTGCCATTGAAGCGATCGTACGCGTCGACGATGCCGGGCACGAAGCCGTTCCAATCCACCTTCTGCTTGGCGGCGGCCTCCAGCGAGTCGAACGGTTGCACCCAGTTGTTCTTCACAAACAACGGCAGCCAGATGCAGTCCAGCACCATGATATCGTATTCGTCCGACGCCGAGCTGCCGAGCAGCGCTTCCTTGTTGTACGCTTCTGAATATGGGTACTGGTCGACGGTGACCGTGACACCCGTACGCTGATGGTAGATCTCCGCTGCCTTTTTCATCGCGGCGCCGTACGGCTCGCCGGTCGCGATCACGCGGACTTCGGTGTCCGCTGACGCCGTGAAACTCGATGCAGCACTGAGTGCCAACGCCGCGACCGCGCCGACCATGGCGCGATGCAACCCATTCTTATGCGCGCGCATTTCTTGCCTCCCTGGCCTCACCCGAGCCAAGGATGTCACGATTTGATCATTATTGTCAATTTAGTGATTGTTAGTGATTGTTTAGGAGCGAATTCTGACGTATAGTGCGATTTATGACCAAAACTCAGCGCAATCCGGCCCAGCGGCAGGGCGAGATCAAACGGCTTTTGCTGGCCCGCGGCGCTATCTCCGTCGAGGAACTGTGCTCTCTCGTTTCCGCATCCCCCGCCACCATCCGCCGCGATCTTGCCTATCTGCAGGACCAGCTCGGCATTGAGCGCACGCACGGCGGCGCGACGGTGCAGGCGCTGCGACCGGCCGAGCAGAACTTCGCCGCGCGCGAAGCGCTGGACGTCGCCGAGAAACGCGCCATCGCCGAAGCCGCACTGGCGCTGATCGAACCCGGCAGCACGATCTTCATGAACGACGGCTCGAGCATCATGGCGGTCGCCAAGGCGATCGTCGCGTCGGGCATCGAGTTGTTCGTGGCAACGCCCGCGGTCAATGTCGCGGCGACGCTGTCGGAGAATCCCAAGGCAACGGTGTGCCTGCTCGGCGGCTTCGTGCGACAGACCTCGCTGGCCACCTCCGGACCGTTCGCGGAGGCGATGGTGGCACAGATCAATGCCGATCTCGCCCTCATCTCTCCCGACGGGCTGAGCATCGAGAGCGGCCTCACCTTCACCCACGCCAGCGACGCCGCACTCGCCAAATGCATGGCGGACAAGGCCAGGCGTACCGTCGCCATCGCAGTCGGCAATAAGCTGCGGCGCAATGAGCGCATCGGCGCGTTGCCCCTGTCGTCGGTCGGAGAGATCATCACCGGCTGCGAGGACGAGGTCCTACTGCAGTCCTTGCGCAAGCGCGGCGTGACGGTGACCGAGGTGGATGCCGGAGGAGCCGGCGCGTGATCCTGGCGCGCGCCCGCGGAAACCTGACTGGCGCGATCTTTGTCGGGCCCGCCTTCTGCTACATCCTGCTGGTGGTCATCTATCCGCTGTTCTATTCGCTCTGGGCCAGCTTCACCAACATGCGGCTGACCAGCCCGCTCACCAGCTTCGTCGGGCTCGACACCTACGCGCAGGCGCTTGGCAGCGAGATCTTCCAGGACTCCCTCGTCGTGACGGCACTGTTCCTGGCTTCGGTCGTCCTGCTGGAATTCATCCTCGGCTTCGCGCTCGCCTATTCCTTTAGCCGCATGGCGAAGACGCATCCGGCCATGCGGGCATTGCTGCTCTTGCCGGTTATGGCGACCCCGGTCAGCGTCGGGCTGATCTGGAAGCTGATGCTCAATAGCGATTTCGGCATCCTCGCCGGCGGTGGCGTGATCCTGTGGTTGTCGGACCCGCAGCTTGCGGTCCTGTCCATCGTCATCATGGACGTCTGGCAGTGGACGCCCTTCATGTTCCTGATCCTGCTGGCCGGACTGGAGGGCTTGCCCAAGGAGCCGGTCGAGTCCGCCCAGGTCGATGGCGCCAGCCGCTGGCAGATCCTGCTACACGTCACGCTGCCGATGATGCGGCGGATCATCGTCATCGCCGTGGTGTTCCGCCTGATGTTCGCGATCGCGACCTTCGACTCGGTCTATGTGCTGACCAAGGGTGGACCGGCACGCGCCACCGACCTCATCACCTTGTTCATCCAGCGCGAAGGCTTCGTGAATCTCAACATCGCGTCGGCTTCGGCGATCTCGTTCCTGGTGCTGATCGCGGTGCTCGTCGTCACCACCCTGCTGTTCAAGCGCGACTTGGCCGATGCCAAATAGGCTCCATGTCGCCGCAGGCGAGATCATCCGCGTCGCCGCCAACGGCGGGATCGTGGCGCTGTTCCTGTTCCCGCTGCTGTGGATGATCGCCGGCGCCTTCAAGAGCGAAGGCGACCTGCTGTCGCCCGACCCGGTCTGGTTCTTCGCGCCGGTGCTTGATCATTGGCGCTTCATCTTCGAGAACTGGGCGGTCGAGCATCATCTCGTCAACAGCGCGATCATCAGCGCCGCGACCACGGTGGCGACGCTGGCGCTCGGCTTTCCCGCCGCCTACGGGTTGTCGCGCTTCCCGCTGTGGCGCAAGGACGCGATCCTGTTCGACATCCTCAGCCTCAAGATGATCCCGCCGATCGCCTCCGCAGTGCCGCTGTTCATCCTCGCGAGGCAGACCGGGCTCTACAACACGCTCCTGGTCCTGATCCTGCTCAATACCGCGTTCCAGCTGCCGTTCGCGCTGCTGGTGCTCAAGTCCTTCATCGACGAGATCCCGCGCGAGATCGACGAAGCGGCTCGGATCGACGGCTGTGGTCCGCTCGCTGTGATGTGGCACGCCGTCCTGCCTCTCGCCGTTCCGGGTCTGGTCTGCTGCGCGCTGTTCGTCTTCATCTTCACCTGGAACGAGTTCCTGCTTGCCAATGTCATGGTCGGCGGCGAACAGCGGCCATTGCCGCCGATCGTCGGCCTTGCCCTCACTCATCGCGGCATCCTGTGGGGGCCGGCGCTGGCGCTGGGCGTAGTGGTGATCGCGCCTGTCCTGGCGCTGTCGCTGATGCTGTCGCGCTACATGGCGCGTGGCCTGACCTTTGGGGCGGTCAAGGGATGACCGAGCAAGAGCGCATCGCGGCCCTGCCGCTGTGGCGCGGCCGTCCCGTGATCGAACCGGTGGCCGCCGGCCGCACCAACCGCAATTTCATCGTCGAAGATCAGGGTCGGCGCTATTTCGCCCGCGTGGGCGCGGACATTCCGCTGCACGGCATTTCACGCGCGGCGGAGCGGCGTTGCGCGATGCTGGCGGCCGAAGCGGGCATCGCGCCGCCCATCGTCTATGCCGCCGACGGCATCATGGTCACCGCCTATGTCGAGGGCGAAACACTGTCGATCGCGAGCGCGCGAACGCCGGAGCGCCTGGCCCAAGTCGCCGCCGTGCTGCAACGGCTGCATGCCATCCCGGTGCAGGGCAACCTGCCGGATTTCTGCCCGGTTGCTGCCTCACACCGCTATCTGGCACAGCTGTCCGATGCCGAGCTGCCGGTCTCGCGTGCCCGCATCGTGGCAAGCCTCGCGCGCCTGACCGGCCTTCCGCCGTACTGCCTGATCCACGGTGACCTGATTCCAGAGAACTTCATCCTGAGCGGCGGTCGCCTGCTGCTGGTGGATTGGGAGTATTCCGGCAACGGCGCCGCCGCCACCGACCTCGCGATGGTGACCAGCAACTTCGAGCTCGATGCCGCCACGGCGCAATCGCTGCTGCAGCTGTATGGACCGATCGACCACGCTGCGATCAAGACCATGCGCGTCGCCGCCATCGTGCGCGAAGCGCTGTGGTGCCTGATGCAGGCACGGATCGGCGGCAAGACCGGCGACCTCCCGGACTATACCGCGCTCTGCCTGCAACGGCTGGAGCGCGTCCTGCCATGAGCTACGACATCGCGATCATCGGCGGCGGCGTGGTCGGGACCGCCATCGCCCGCGAGCTGTCGCGCTACGCGCTGAAGGCGATCCTGCTCGAAGCGAGGCCCGAGCTCGGCGACGAATCCAGCAAGGGCAACTCGGCCCTGATGTGCAGCGGCGTCGACGTGCCGGCGGGCACGCTCGAGCGGAAACTGGTGGCGCGCGGCTACGCCCGCTACTGTGCCGAGGCGCCGGCCATGAGCCTCCCCATCCGCAAGGTTGGCGCGATCGTGCTGGCCTGGACCGAGGAACAGGAGGCGACGCTCACCAGGGACCTGGCCGACGCGCAAGAGAACGGCTTCGCAGCGGAGGCGCTGGACAGCGCCGAGATCTATCGCCACTGGCCGCATTTCGGACTCGGCATCCGCTGCGGCCTGTGGCTGCCGGACGAGGCGATCGTCGATCCTTTCTCCACGCCCTACGCCTACGCTCTGGACGCGATCGGGAACGGCGTCGAGATCCGCCGCGCCTGGCGGGTGCAGCGCGTCGAGCAGATGTCGCAAGGTTGGCGCCTGCACGGTTCCGATGGGACGCTGGAGGCGCGATGCGTGGTCAATGCCGGTGGCATCCGCGGCGACGAGGTCGAAGCGCTGGCCGGCTACAGCGACTTCGCGATCCGGCCGCGCCGCGGCCAATACATGGTCCTCGACAAGTCGGCGCGCGCCATCCACGACGTGATCGCGATGCCGGCGCCGACCCCGACCACCCGCGGCATCCTGATCGCGCCCACCATCTTCGGCAACGTGCTGGTCGGCCCGACCGCAGAAGACGTCGCCGACCGCGACGACCGGCAGGTGACGGAGGATGGACTGAGGCAATTGCGCCAGGCGATCGCGACCATCGCCCCCGCGCTCGCCGACCAGCCGGTCAACACCATCTTCGCCGGCATGCGGCCGGCCACCCAGTTCCGCGAGTACCAGATCATCCCGCGCCTGGCGCAACGCTGGCTGACGGTCGGCGGCATCCGCTCCACCGGCTTGTCCGCATCGCTCGGCATCGCCGAGTATGTTGCGACCCTGCTGATCCCCGAACTGTTCGACGTGCCGCGCAAGCCGGGCATGCGGCCCGTTACCGTGCCCGATCTGTCGGAGACCTCGCAGCGCCCGTGGCAAGACGGAGCGCGCATTCAGTGCGATCCGGCCTATGCCGAGATGGTGTGCCATTGCGAGCGCATCACCCTGGGCGAGATCCGCGACGCGCTGGCCTCGCCGCTCGCGCCCACCACTCTGAACGGACTGAAGCGGCGCACGCGCGCTATGTTCGGGCGCTGCCAAGGCTTCTATTGCGGCGCGCGCGTTCAAGCCATGCTGAACGCGCAGGGGACCTGACATGGATGCCGATCCGCGCGTGCTCATCGTCGGTGCGGGTCCCGCCGGTCTTGCGGCCGCGCGCGCGCTTAGCAGGCAAGGCGTTGGCAATATCTTGGTCATCGATCGCGACGACGAACCGGGCGGCCTGCCGCGCTTCTGCCATCATCCCGGCTTCGGCCTGGAATATGCGCGCTGGCCCTACACCGGACCCGGATTCGTGAAACGATTGCTGCGCGGCCTTGACGGCGCCGACGTTCGGATCGCGTGCCGGACCACCTTGCTTTCGCTGCACGACGGTCCGGAAGTCGAAATCGTTGGTCCTGCCACGGGCCTCCGCCGCATTCGGCCGCAAGCCGTGATCCTCGCCACCGGCATCCGCGAAGCCAACCGCGGCAACCTCGCGGTGCCGGGCGGCCGGGCGGAGCGCGGGCTCCTCACCACCGGCCAGCTGCAGCAGATGGTGGCGCGCAAGGTGCCGCTGCCGCCGCGCCTAAAATCGCTCATCGTGATGGGCACCGAGCATGTCGCCTTCTCGGCGATCTGGACCGCGCGCAAGGCCGACGTGCGCGTGATCGCCATGATCGGCAGCGAAGACCGGATCATGTCCTTCGCCCCCTTGGGCCACCTGGCGCGGCTGAGCGGCACTGCGATCATGACGGACAGCCACTTGCGCGAGATCGAAGCCAAGGACGACGCCATCGCCGCCGCGATCGTCGAGACGCGACGGGGCACGCAACGGATCGCGGCCGATGGCATCGTCTTCACCGGCAACTGGATTCCCGAGACCGCGGCGCTCGCCGGTGGCCCGGTCGCGCTCGATCCCAGAACCGCCGGGCCTCGGATCGATGAGGCGATGCGCACCAGCAGCCGGGGGATCTTCGCGGCCGGCAACCTGCTGCATGGCGTCGAGTCCAGCGGCTGGTGCGCCAATGAAGGGCGCCATGCCGGCAACATGGTGGCGCGCTTCCTGCGCGGCGAGATCGGCGGCGATCAAGCCGGCGCCGGTATCGAGCTCGCTGCGGGCCTCGACTTCATCGTGCCGCAGGTCTGGAGCGGCGCCGACGGCCTTCCCTTCAATCTCCGCATGAGGGCGGATGTCGGCGGCCGCACGCTTGCCCTTGCGGTCGGCGAGACGACCGTTTGGACGGGCGAGCGAAGACGGCTCTTGCGCAAGCGCCGGATCTGCTTCCGCCCCGATGCTGGCAAGGCGCCACGGAACGGAACTGCCATGCTTCGCCTGATCGACTAGCGAGCGGGCGGGAAGACCAGCCACGCCGCGCGCGGCATCACGGTGACCTGCGCCGGCGTCAGGCCGATCGAATCGCCATCGGACTGGATCGCCGCGCCGTCCGGCTGCCGGATCTCGATCTGCTTGGCGGCGAGAATGCGATAGCCCGGCATCCGGTGCAGGATGCCGAGCAACAGCGCCATGGCATAGATCGCGACAAACAAACGACCTCTCCGCTCGAACAGGCAGACCTGCAGGACAGGACTGTCCATCCGGGCCTCCGGCGCACAGACAAACTTACCGCCGTAGTAGCGGGCGTTCGCGATGATGATCGAAGCGGCTTCGTAGCGGATGCCATCGACATGCACCTCGAAGTGCGGCAGGCGGCCGCGCAGGAACTGCCTGAGGCTGGCCAGAACGTACGCGCCCTTCCCCAGCATCCGCTTGATCGGCGCGGAGACCGTGGCCACGACGAACGCGTCGAATCCCACGCCCGTCATCAGCACGAATTTCCGGCCATTGACATCGCCAAGACTGACCGGACGCGCTTCGCCCTGGGCGATTGTCCTGGCGATCTCATCAGGTTGCGAGCCAAGGCCGATCTCGGCGGCCAGCACGTTGGCCGTTCCCATCGGGATGAGAGCGACGGGTGGCGAGTTCGGCGTCAGGCCGTTGAGCACTTCGTTGACGGTGCCGTCGCCGCCCGCCACCACGATCCGGTCGTATTGATCCTTTGTGGTCCGCAACGCCACCGCCTTGGCATCGCCGGCACAGGTCGTTTGATGCACGGTCACGCGGCAGCCCATCCTTTCCAGGCGCGCGATCACCTCGCGCAGCGCGCCGCGCCGCCTGCCGGACGTGGGATTGTGGATGATGAGGATGTTACCGGCACCCGCCTGCGCCGCAGACGCCGGGCTGTCTGCACGCCCGGAATTGGCATCTGGAAGGTTGATGGCAGCTTCCTCCGAAAGACTGGCGCGCCAGCACCCAGGCAAAAAGTCAAGAGATCCAGGGTGTTATTGACCAAGCCGGCTGGCCCTGGCGGCACGCTGTTGCGTGCTCATGACTAGACTGAACGCGATATCGGCTCAACAGCAATATGCGGGCAGCCCGTCAGCCCCGGTCATGCCTGGCAACGGCGTCGAGGTCGGGAAGCCATGGCTGCGCGGATCGGCACCACACCTGCTTGCGCGGGATCAGCTGATCGCGCTGACGTATGGTGCCGACGCGGATGGACAGCGGCGATGCTCCGCCGACCCCGCTTGCGTAGATCGCCGATCCGCAGTCCGGGCAAAAGGCCTGTTCGCGACGGTTGCCGCTCTCGGCGGTCTTCACGTAGATCTTCGGCTGGCCTGTGACGAACCTGAAGCTGTCGCCTTCGCTCGGGACGTTGACGCGGAATGCCGAGCCGGAGAGCGACTGGCAGTCCGTACAATGACATATCAAGACCTTGGCCGGATCGATCTCGGCCTCGTAGGTGATTGCGCCGCAATGGCAGCGCCCATCGATCTTCATGCTGTCTCTCCAATCAACGAATGTAGCTGGCGCCGTTGACATCCAGCGTCGCGCCGCTCAGATGGCGGCAGGTGCCCGACGACAGGAAGGCAGCCAGGCTGCCGATGTCGGACGGCGGCACCCACTCTCCCATCGCAAGACCGGCGGTGAATGCCGCCTCGCCGCCGGCCGCGGCGGCCGCCTGCTCGGACATGCGCGTGCGCACGACGCCCGGCGCGATCACGTAGGCGAGGACGTTCTTGTTCGCGTAGTTGCGCGCGATCGTCTTGGTGGCCGACAGCACGGCGCCCTTCGACGACGCATAGGCGATCAGAGCAGGGTTTCCCGGACCGCGCTGCGCCGCCCAGCTCGAGATGGTGATGAGCGTGCCACCGCCCGCTTGCAGATAGTGGCGCACCGCCTGGCGCATCAGCCGCACCGGCGCCAGTACGTTGACCTTCAGCGCCTCGTCCCACACCTCGTCCCAGACCGATTGTTCGTCCTCGATCCCGCCGGCGATGCGCATGACGGCCGCGTTGTTGATCAGGACATCGATGCGTCCGCGCCAGCTTAGCGCGTCTTGCCACAACCGGTCGACCGCGGTCGGGTCCTGCAAGTCTGCGCCGATCAGCTTGACCCGCTCCGCCGCGATCGCGGCGGTCGCGCGCTCGGCGCCG
>DATEOK010000156.1:0-6862 GCA_035274225.1 Dongiaceae bacterium | reverse complement strand
CCATTCCAGCAGGTCCTTGCCGCGGGCCGGATCGTTGGACAGCCAGTGGTCGAAGTGGTCCTTGATCGAGGTCTCGACCAGCCGCGCCGCCTCGGCGGTCGCCAGCTTTTCCTTGGTCTGGCCCTGGAACTGCGGCTCGCGGATGAACAGCGACAGGATGACGACGGCGCCGCCGATCACATCTTCCGCCGTGATCTGACCGACCTTGCGGCTGCCGACCAGCTCGCCGTAGGCGCGCAGCGAGCGGCTGAGGCCGGCGCGCAGGCCCTGCTCGTGGGTGCCGCCCTCGGGCGTCGGGATCGTGTTGCAGTAGAAGCTGCGCAGGCCTTGCCCCTGGTCATCCTCGTCGTCGAACTCGACCGGCCAGGCGACGGCCCATTCCACGCGGCCCTGCTTGTCCGCAAACTCCGCCTGCCCGACGAACGGAGTGGAGGTGACGGTCTTCTTGCCGTTGAGGCGGGCGGCCAAGTAGTCGCCGAGGCCGCCGGGGAAGTGCAGGGTCTCTTCAGCCGGCGTCGTGTCCTTTTCGCTGATCAGCGATGGATCGCACGACCAGCGGATCTCGACTCCCTTGTAGAGGTAGGCCTTGGACCGGCACATGCGATAGAGCCGGTTCGGGCGGAAGTGCGCCTGCTTGCCGAAGATCTCCGGATCGGGATGGAAGCGGATGGTGGTGCCGCGCCGGTTGACGTTGCCGGCGTTCTTCAGTTTTCCCTTCGGCTTACCCTTGCTATAGGACTGAGTATAAAGCTCTTTGCTGCGCGCGATCTCGACCAGGAAATCATCGCTCAGGGCATTGACCACCGACATGCCGACGCCGTGCAGGCCACCCGAGGTGTCGTAGACCCCGCCCTTGAACTTGCCGCCGGAGTGCAGCGTGGTGAGCAGGACTTCGACCGCCGGCTTGTTGCCGTATTTCGGCATCGGGTCGATCGGGATGCCGCGGCCGTTGTCGCGCACCGTGACGTAGCCGTCGGCGCCGAGCTCGACCTCGATCCGGCTGGCATGCCCGGCGACCGCCTCGTCCATCGAATTGTCCAGGATCTCGGCCACCAGGTGGTGCAGGGCG
This sequence comes from Dongiaceae bacterium, assembly GCA_035274225.1. GTDB lineage: Bacteria > Pseudomonadota > Alphaproteobacteria > Dongiales > Dongiaceae > Dongia_A. The sequence goes on along the minus strand of DATEOK010000156.1, from coordinate 5,793 downwards.
TGCTCGTCGGTGCCGCCGATATACATGCCAGGCCGGCGCCGGACCGGCTCCAGCCCCTCCAGGACTTCGATATCCTTGGCGCTGTAGTCCGCGCCTTTCTTGCCGCCGCTGAAAAGATCGTTCATCCGACTCGCATTCCGAATGCTGGTTGCGGGGAAAGAGATAAGGCCGCAGGCAGGTTTGCTGCAAGCGTTCCGATGCACAGAATTATCGTGACATTTCAAGGACCAAGGCGTCGTCCCGTCGCAGCCGCCGCCATTGCGCGAGCGTCGGCCGTCCGCTACATAGCGTCACGTTCCAACCGACTACGGGCAGCTGCGGATGGCGCCGAAACCGGCCAGGATTTTCTACTTCCCGATGGAGATGGCCTCGCGCGAGCTGGATTCCCGCCTGCTGCTGGCGGCGATCGCGGCCTCCCACGGGTTCGAAGTCGTGCTCGGCCAGAAATGGTTGATCGAGCGCAACATCGAATACATGACGCCGGGCGTCTACCTCTCCAAGACGCTGACGGTGCGCGACGCCAAGATGCTGCAGCGGGCCAAGGCCGCCGGCTACATCACTGCGGCGATCGACGAGGAAATTCCCGGCCTCATCGTCCATGACCGCAAGTTCTGGTGGGTGTCGCGCGACGCCGTCGATGCCACCGACCTCATCTTCCTGCCCGGCACCTACAACTCGAGCGCCTTCGCCGCCGTGTTCGGGTTGGAGGAGGGGCGGGTGCGGCGCGCCAGCAACCCGCGCTGGGACCTGCTGCGCGAGGAGCTGCGCCCGGTGTTCGCCGACGAGGTCGCGGACCTGAAGCTGCGCTATGGCGACTTCATTCTGGTCAACTCGAATCTCGGCCTGACCAATTCCCGGAAGGGCGACGCCCGGCAGATGATCCAGGGGCTGATCGACCAGGGCAAGATCGACGCGAGCGACACTGATTTGCTGCGCGACCTCGATGACATCGTCGTGATGGAGGAGTCGAACCGCGCCAGCCTGATCGCTTTGATGCCTGAGATGGCGCGGCGGTTTCCGGACCACCGCATCATCCTGCGCCCGCATCCGAGCGAGATCGTCGAGAACTGGCACGCCTGGATCGGCGGCCACGACCGGGTCGAGGTGGTGCGCGAAGGTGCAGCGGTGCCATGGATCCTGGCCGCGCACATGCTGGTTCACACCAACTGCACCACCGGCGTGGAGGCTGTCGCGCTCGACAAGCCTTCGGTCTGCCTGGTGTCGGCGGACAACCCCGCCAACCGGCGATACCTGGCCAATGTCGTCAATCCGGTCACGACCAGCGTGGATTCTACGATCCGCGAGATCGAGCGCGTCCTCGCCGACCCGGAGCATTGCTTCAGCGACAACATGATCGCCTGCTTTCGCGACAGCATGTCGTTCGAGGAGAAGCGGCTGGGTGCCGAGACCATCATCGACCAGATCGTCTCCGCGGGCGAGAAGCGCGGCTGGTCTGAGCAGTCCGACGCGGTCAGCGACTGGCGCGCCTACAGCGGCTATCGCTGGCACCAGAAGGACAAGAACGTCCGCGGCATCCTGTTTCCGGAGGGAAGCCTTGGAGCGGTCGAGGCCCGGCTAAGGCAGTTTGCCGAACTGCTCAAGCTCGAGATCCGTTTCAGGGTCGAGGCCTGCGGCAGCAAGGTGATCCTGCTGTCACCGCGGCCGCTCGCCCTCGGCACCCGCATGCGCCGCGCGTTCGGCGCGCTCAAGCGCGCCTAGAGCAGGTCCCAGGACAGAGGCGTTCCGCGCTTTGCGTCGCGATTGATGCGGCGGCCCAACAGCTGATCGTAGTAGCGGGGATGCAGTCCTTCGCCTGGACGCACGACCCGCAGGTTCTCGGCCGTGAAGACATCGCCGGCCTTCATGTCCTCGGCGACATACAGGGAGCGGCGATAGGCCAGCGACTTCTGCTCCGCCTGGGTCGGCCCGTAGGAGACCGCGCCGAGGCTTTGCCAGGCGCGCTCGGTCTCCACCACCAGCGCGGCCAGCTCCGCCGGCTCAAGCGAGAAGGTGCTGTCAACGCCACCGTCGGCACGGCTGAGGGTGAAATGCTTCTCCACCACCGTCGCGCCGTGCGCCACCGCCGCCACCGCGACGCCGGTGCCCATGGTGTGGTCGGACAGGCCGACCTGGCAGCCGAACAGGTCGCGCATGTGCGGAATGGTCCGGACGTTGCTGTTCTCCGGCGTCGCCGGATAGGTGCTGGTGCATTTCAGCAGCACGATATCCTTGGCGCCGGCGCCGCGCGCGGTCGCGACCGCTTCGTCGATCTCGCTGACGCTCGCCATGCCGGTCGAGATGATCATCGGCTTGCCGGTCTTCGCCACCTTGCGGATCAGGGGCAGGTGGATGATCTCGAACGACGCGATCTTGTAGGCGGGGACGTGGAGCGATTCCAGGAAGTCGACGGCGCTCTCGTCGAACGGCGAGCTGAAGCATTCCATGCAGTGCTGCCGCGCACGCTCGAGGATCGGCGCGTGCCATTCCCACGGCGTGTAGGCCTGCTTGTAGAGATTGTGCAGGCTGTTACCCTTCCACAGGCTCTTCTCGTCGGCGATGAAGAAGGCGCCTTCGTGCACGTCGAGCGTGATCGTGTCGGCGGTATAGGTCTGCAGCTTCACGGCATGCGCGCCGGCGGCGGCAGCGGCGTCGACGATCGCCAAGGCGCGATCGAGCGACTGGTTGTGGTTGCCCGACATCTCCGCGATGACGAACGGCGGCTGATCGGGACCAACCCGGCGTTTCCCGATCTGCATCGACGTGACCTGTTTCATGCCTTCAGCTCTCGAACGTAGAGGTCGCCGGTCCGGCGGTAGCGGGCAGCCTTGAACGCCTCGATCGAGGCCTCGTTGGTGCTGCGGATCTCCGCCTTGATGCGTACCACATGAGGCGCGTTGGACCGTAGCCAAATCTGGCCCTGGATGAGCAACTCCGGCCCGATCCCGCGGCCGCGCCCTTGCGGGGTCAAGTATACCGAGGCGGTGGCTTCGTTCTCCAGCAGGTCGAAGCGCAGGACGCCCACCGGCTCGCCGTCGGCTTCGCCGATCAGCACGCGGCGGTTCGCGTCCTTCAGGACCGCCTCGAACCAGGCGCGATGATCCGGCAAGGAGACCGGGGCGGGGGTCTTCGATCCCTGCAGCACGAAGTCGGCGTTGCGCCAGCGCCAGATGCTTTCGCAGTCCGCGATGGTCGCGGACCGCATGGTCACGCGCGGGCGCAGGAGGATGGCCGCCAATCTCTCCGCACCCTTGCCGTCGACCAAGTCGCCGGCCGCCTTGCTCATCGCCACCAGCCGGGACGGGTCGGCTTTCAGCGATGCCATGGCACCCTTGAGCTGCTCGGCATAGCCATCGCCGGCCGCTACCGACAGCGCCGCCCCGGTCTCGGCGAGCGCCCGGATGTTGTCGCGCTGATTGTCGGCGATCGCGGTCACGATCGCCGGCAGGCCCAAGCATGCGCGTTCCCACGTCGTCGTACCGCCGGCGCCGATGGCGAGATCCGCCGCTGCCATCAGCTTGGCCATGGCGGGTGTATCGACATGCAAGTGAGTCCGCGTGTCCGTCCGGATTGCTTCCGCGACGTGCTTGAGGTGCAGTGCATTTCCACCCAGCACGATATCGATCTCGGCTTCCGTCGCGACTGCTCTGACCGCCCGCCAGGCAAGTTCGCTGTGGTTGTCCGCGTCAATCGCGCCGAAGCTAATCAGCACGCGGTCCAGCGCGCCGCTCCTTTGCCGCATCGTCGCGCGGATGGACCTGAACTCCGGCCGCAGGATGGCGTAGCGCGGCCCGAGCAGTAGGAGCGCGTCGACCGGCACCAATGGCTCATACTGCGCGGCGCGATCCTCCGCTTGAGACACGTCGATAAGCACGTCGCAGCGGTGCGGGCGGTTCGCCAGATCGTCGATGACGGCGCAGCGATGGGCATATGGCCTGAACGCATCTTCCCAATCCCGATCCAGGGCGTAGTGATCGACGATGACCAAATCGACCGTGCCCAGATCCGCGATCGCCTGGACGGTTTCGGCGGCATCGTTTTGAGGATCGGCGGGCTGTGGCGGGAGCACGAAGACGGAATGGCCGGCGGCCTTGATCAGCGCATTGGCGTTGCCTGACAGGTCCCGCGCAGCAAAGTTGCACGAGGCACCCTTTGCAGACAGGGCAGCGGCGAGCGCGAGGCAACGTTGCACGTGGCCGGATCCGAGTGCCATCGATGCATCGGCCCGAAACAGCACGTTCATCCCGGCATCTCCTCAGCCGAACGACATTGCGCCGCGCGCGCGGTCGGTCACGACAGGCTCTGCTTCAATGCCGCGACTACCAGTTCCTGCTCCTTGTCCGTCAGCGCCGGATAGAGCGGCAGGCTGAGCGCTTCCTCGGAGTAGCGCTCTGCCTCCGGGCAATGGCCGGGCTTGAAACCGAGCGCGCGGTAATACGGCTGCAGGTGGACCGGGATGTAGTGCACCTGCACGCCGATGCCGGCGGCGCGCATGGCGTCGTAAACTTGCCGGCGGGTCGTGCCGGCCCGGCTTGGATCGATGCGGATCACGTAGAGATGCCAGGCGCTCTCGTCGATCAGGTCGACCAGCGGGCGCGTCACCGGAAGGTCGGCGAGCAGGCGGTCGTAGCGCGCCACCAGTTCGCGGCGGCGGCGCAGGAACGCCTCGATGCGCCGCAGCTGGCTGAGGCCGAGCGCGGCTTGCAGATCGGTCAGGCGGTAGTTAAGGCCAAGCGCGACCTGCTCGTAGTACCAGCCGCCCTCGTTCTTGTTGGTGAGCAGAAGCTCATCCTTGGTCACCCCGTGGCTCCGGAACAACGCCATGCGCTCGGCCAGCGCCGGATCGCGGGTGGTGGCAAGGCCGCCCTCGGCGGTGGTCACGATCTTGACCGGATGGAAGCTGAAGACGGCAATGTCCGACCAGCGGCAGGAGCCGATCGGCTCGCCGCCATGGCTGGCGCCGACGCTGTGCGAGGCGTCCTCGATCACCCGGAACCCGTAGTCCTTCGCAAGCGCCCAGATCGCTTCCTGATCGGGCGCGCGGCCACTGAAATGTACCGGGATGACGGCCTTAGGCAGGCGGCCCGCCGCTTTCGCCTCGCGCAGTTTGCGTTCCAGCGCCGACACGCTGATGTTGTAGGTGCGGGGATCGATATCGACGAAATCCACGTCCGCGCCGCACAGCCGCGCGCAATTGGCCGATGCGACGAAGGTGTTCGGCACCGTCCACACCACGTCGCCCGGCCCGGCGCCGATGGCGAGGCAGGCGATATGCAGGGCAGAGGTGGCGCTGTTCACCGCCACGGCATGGGGCAAGCGGCACAACTCCGCGAACGCCGCTTCGAGCTTGCCGACCGCGGGGCCCTGGGTCAGCCAGTCCGAGCGCAATGTGTCGACAACGGCCTGGATGTCGGCATCATCGATCCACTGCCGGCCGTACGGGATCATGCAGCAGTCGCCTCGAGCAGGCGGCGGATCTCGGCCACGGTCAGGAAGTTCGGATTGGTGCCGGAGCTGTATTCGAAGTCCTCCACCACCGGCTTTGACGCTTCGTCGCTCTTGCTGACCGCGTAATCGACGATGAAGCCCATGTTGATCGACGGCTTGATCACGTAATGGCCGGGGAACTCCAGCGTCAGGTGATAATCGTCGCGCGGGCACATGATCTCGTGCAGCTTCTCGCCCGGGCGGATGCCGATCAGCTTGTGCGGCAGGCCGGGGGCGATCGCCTCGGCCAGGTCGGTGATTCGCGAGGAGGGGATCTTGGGCACGAAGATCTCGCCGCCGTGCATGCGC
>DATEOK010000155.1:0-2258 GCA_035274225.1 Dongiaceae bacterium | reverse complement strand
TGTGGCAGCTGGAGGACCGCTACAAGCAGGTCGACAAGGAGCAGCTGAACAAGGCGATCCAAAGCACGCTCAACCGCCAGCGCTTCGACGGACTGTTCGGGCTGTGGACGGCGTTCGACTCCGGCGAGCCTTGGCTCTCGGCCTTCACCATGGACTTCCTGATGCGCGCCAAGGAGAAGGGATACTCGATTCCGCAATCCGCGCTCGACCAGGGCATGGAAGGCATGCTCAAGATCGCCAGCGGGCAGAGCGGCGTCGACAGCGACGATGACCGCTATGGCCGCGGTCCGTCGGCGCAAGCCTATGCACAGTATGTGCTGGCGCGCGCGGGACAGGCCAAGCTGGCCGACCTGCGCTACACCGCGGACCAGATGTCGCAGCGCTCGGCGCCGGCCCTGGCGCTCGCTCACCTCGCCGCTGCGATGGCCATGAGCGGCGAGCAACAGCGCGCGACCGAGCTGTTCGATGCCGCCACCAAGGCGGCCGAGCGGCGCGGCTATGGCTGGTGGGACTACGGCTCCACCTTGCGCGATACGGCGGCGGTGGCGTTCCTGATGGCGGAGAGCAAGCAATCAGGCCTCGACCCGACGCCACTGATCGGCCGCGTCTCCGACCTGCAGGGCCAGAACCGCTGGCTCAGCACCCAGGAGCAGGTATGGATCCTGCTGGCCGCAAAGGCGACGGCGGGGCAGGCGGCCGGGCTCAAGCTCGACGTTTCCGACGGCGTCAGCGTGGTGCAGGACAAGACCTTCTACATGCCGGCCGCGATGTCGCTGCCCACGGCCAAGACCTTCACCAACCGCGGCGACATGCCGGTCTATGCCAAGGCGTCGGTCACCGGCACGCCGCGCGAGGACCTGCCGCCGGCGGACGAGGGCTTCGCCATCACGCGGACGATCTATACGCCCGACGGAACCGAGGCCGACCTCGCCAACGTGAAGCAGAACGACCTCATGGTCGTGGTGCTGACCGGGCAGTCGACCAGTGGCCTCGATCACCAGGCGCTGATCACCGACCTGCTGCCGGCCGGGTTCGAGGCGGAGATCGCGAGCCTCGCCAGCGCGCGGCAGACCGGCGACTACGGCTGGCTGCCGGAGCTGACCACGCCGCTCTATGCCGAGTATCGCGACGACCGGTTCGTGGCAGCGTTCGATGTCTATGACGAGAACAGCGACAGCCGCAATTTCACCTTCGCCTACCTGGTGCGGGCGGTGACGCCGGGCGACTACAAGGTGCCGGCGCCGAGCATCGAGGACATGTACAAGCCGAACTATCGCGGCCGCGGCGCAGCCGGCAAGACGCACATCGTGGCGGCGGAGTAGCCGATGAAGCGGGGCTTGCGTTCGGCGACTAGCAAGCCCCTTCCCCCCTTGTGGGGGAAGGTTGGGATGGGAGGTGCCGCCGCACGAGCATCGAAAAGGATGCTTGGCATCGTCCAGCGCATTTTGGTGCGACATGGTCTCCGTTCGTGCGGCGGCACCCCCTATCCAGCTACGCCTAGGTTCGCTTCGCTCACCAAGGCTCCGCATCCTTCCCCCACAAGGGGGGAAGAAGAAGTGCGGCCACGGCGGCGTGGTACCGCTCTCGCTATCGTTGCCTTTGCTTGTGCCATGTTGGCCGGTGGTGCGTTGGTCGCCGACCGCATGCTGCCGTCTCCGCTGGAGCGCCTGAGCTCCGTCTCGACGCTCGTGCTGGATCGCGACCAGCGCGTGCTGCGGGCCTACACGACGGCGGATGGTGCGTGGCGATTGCCGGTGGACCTTGCGCAGATCGATCCGAAGTTCATGCGTTTCCTTCTGGCTTATGAGGACCAGCGTTTCCGCACGCATCCGGGCGTCGACGTGCTGGCGGCGGGGCGGGCGACGTGGCAGGCGGCGAGCCACGGCCGCATCGTATCGGGCGCCTCGACCCTGACCATGCAGCTGGCACGGCTGATGGAGCCGAGCCCACGCACCCTCGGCGCCAAGTTGGCCGAGATGGGCCGCGCGCTGCAGATCGAGCAACGCTTGAGCAAGGACGAGATTCTCGGGGCGTATCTCACCTTTGCACCGTACGGCGGCAACCTCGAAGGCGTGCGCGCCGCCAGCCTTGCCTATTTCGGCAAGGAGCCGAGGCGGTTGACCGACGCCGAGGCGGCACTGCTGGTCGCCTTGCCGCAAGCGCCGGAGACAGTGCGGCCAGACCGTTTCCCGCAAGCCGCGAAGAGCGCGCGGGACAAGGTGCTGCGCCTGATGCAGGAGCGCGGCCTGGTCGAGGTA
>DATEOK010000154.1:0-19934 GCA_035274225.1 Dongiaceae bacterium | reverse complement strand
GGACGCGTATTCCACCTTGAATTCCATCACATCCCTCGCCGGCCCCCCTGCTCATGGCCGGTCCCACTGTGCTGCGAAGCTTCCAAAGGAAATGTTACCAGCGCCGGCACTCTTGTCATTAAATCGATTTAACGATACAGTTCGATATCGTAAGGCACGTCCCGGGACAAGGGGCGGCTGGGAGGAAGGGACGTTCATGGCCGATCGGCCGCTCATTCTCATCGATCCGCTGCCGCGGACTCTGGATGTCATCTGCGAACCCGACGTGCGCAAGCGCCTGGAGGCGCTGGGCCGCCTGGTCGTCTCCGAAGACAAGCAGATGCCGGATGAGATGGTGGACCGGCTGCTCCCGGACGCCTCGATCCTGATCGGCCAGACTGCGATGCCGAAGGAGCGCCTCGACCGCGCGCCAAAGCTGAAGGCGATCTTCAACGTCGAGACCAACTTCCTGCCTAACATCGACTACGAGCAGTGCCAGGCGCGCGGCATCTGGGTGCTGAGCCCCACCTCATCCTTCGCGCAGGCGGTGGCGGAATGCTCCCTCGCCATGGCGATCGATCTCGCGCGCGGCATCACCGCCGCCGATCGCGCTTTCCGCGCCGGGGGCGAACCATACGGCCTCGATGCCAACAAAGGCTGCTTCATGTTCGCCGGCGCGCCGGTCGGCATCATCGGCTTTGGCGATCTTGGCCGCACGTTGCGCGCCTTGCTGGTCCCGTTCCGCAATCCGGTCAAGGTCTACGATCCCTGGCTGCCGGCCGACGTCGTTCGCGCGGCGGAGTGCACGCCGGCGTCGCTGGATGAAGTGCTGGCCACCTCGCGCATCATCTTCGTGTTCGCGAGCGTGACGACCGAGAACCAGGGCTTCCTCGCCAAGCGCGAGCTCGACCTGATCCAGCCAGGCTCCGCCTTCCTGCTGATGAGCCGCGCCGCCGTGGTCGATTTCCCGGAGCTGATCCGGCAGGTGGAGAGCGGCCGCTTCAGGGCGGCGATCGATGTGTTCCCCGAAGAGCCGGTGCCCGCCGATCATCCGGTGCGCAAGCTCGGTGGCGCGATCCTTTCGGCGCATCGCACCGGCGGCATGCCGGAAGCGCTGTATCAGATCGGGCGCATGACGGTCGCGGATGCGGAGCTGATCCTGCGCGGCCTGCCGCCGGTGATGTGCCGGCGCGCCGATCCTGGGGTCGCCAGGCGCTTGCGCTCCATGCCGGTGTCCATCACATGAGGCGGGCTGTGGAACTTAAAACGATTTTGCGCAACGGGAGGCACGGTTGAACGACGGCGGCAAGCGGCCCGGCAGGCCACCCACCATCCGCGACGTCGCGGAACTGGCGTCGGTCGCGCCGGCGACGGTCTCCAACGTGCTGACCGGACGCCGCCCGGTGGCCGAGGACCGCAAGCAGCGCGTGCTGGCGGCGGTGGCGCAGCTCGGCTACCGGCCCAACCACCTCGCCGCCAGCCTGCGCCGCCAGGAGACGCGCACCATCGGCATCGTCATCCCCGATCTCACCAACCCGTTCTTCGCCGCGCTGGTGCATCGCATCGAGGAGTTGGCGGCCGAGGCCGACTACCAGATCCTGCTCATGAGCAGCAACGAGGACACCGAGCAGGAAGCGCATCGCGTCGAGGTGCTGCTGGCGCGCCAGACCGACGGCCTCATCATCGCCCCGGCGCGCGACGAGGTCTCAGCCTTCGCGGCGAGCGCCGCCGACCTGCCGCCGACGGTCCTAGTCGACCGCGGCTTCGGCCTCGCCGGCTTCGACACCATCGCCGCCGACAACTACGACGCCGCCAGGCGCGGCTGCCAGCATCTGCTGTCGCTCGGCCACACTGACATCGTGCTGGTGGTCAGCGACACCAGCCTTGCCAACATCGCCGACCGCATCGCCGGCTATCGCGACGCGCTGAGCGAAGCCGGCCTCGCCGACCGCGCGCGCGTGGTGGTCGGCGGCTTCACCGTCGACGGCTGCCGCGGCGCGATCGAGCAGGAGCTGCGCCGCGCCGACCGGCCGACCGCCATCTTCTCCGCCGCCTATATCGCGACTCTCGGCGCCATCAAGGCGATCCGCGCCCTCGATCTCGCCTTCCCCGACAATGTCTCGCTGCTCAGCTTCGATGATTCCGACTGGATGACCGCCCTTCGCCCCTATGTCAGCGCGGTGGCGCAGCCGGTCGAAGAGATGGCCGCCGAATCCTGGCGGCTGCTGCAGCAACGGCTGACCGGTGCCGCGGGCGACGTCGCGCGCGTCCGGCTGCCCTGCTCCCTACAGGTCAGAGAGTCCACCAGACCGCCATCTGCCGCCAAACCGAAGCGGCGATTCGGTTCCACCTAAAGAAAAGGAGCGGGAGGAAATCATGCGCATCAAGACCATCACCCTGAGTGCGGCATTGCTTGTCGCGGCCCTCGCCGGCCCTGCGAGCGCCCAGGAGAAGCCGGTGTACGGCGTGCTCTTGAAGACCCTGTCCAACCCCTTCTGGGGCGCAATGGAACAAGGCATCGAGGAAGGCACCAAGGAAGCCGGCGTCGAGTATTTCCTCCAGGCGGTCGAATCCGACCAGGCGGCCGAGCCGCAGCTCAATACCTGCAACACCATGCTGCAGCGCAAGCCGGCGGTGATGATCACGGCGGCGATCAACTCCACCATCCTGCTGCCCTGCCTGAAGCAGGCGACCGACATAGGCATCCCGGTGGTCGATCTCGACGCCAACCTCGATCACGACATCGCCGAGAAGGCCGGCGTGAAGATCGCCTTCACCATCGGCTCCGACAACACGGCCGCCGGCGGCCAGGGCGCCGATTTCATGGCGGAGAAGCTGAAGGGCAAGAAGGGCTCGATCCTGGTGATCGAAGGCCTCGCCGGCAACATCACCGGCCAGAAGCGCGCTAAGGGCTTCGCCGATCAGCTCGCCAAGGTCGCGCCGGATCTCAAGGTGGTCGCCTCGCTGCCCGGCGACTGGGATCGCCAGAAAGCGGCCAACATCACCAACGACACCATGACCGCCAATCCGGATCTGGTCGGTATCTTCTGCGCCAACGACACCATGGCGCTGGGTGCGGTCGAATCCGTCTTTGCCGCGGGCAAGGGTGCCGACATCGTCGTCATCGGCGTTGATGGCAATGTCGACGCCGTGAAGTCGATCAAGGCCGGCCGCCTCACCGCCAGCGTCGCGCAGCTGCCGTACCTGGTCGGCAAGCAGGCGGTCGAGAAGGCCAAGGAAGTGCTTGCCGGCAAGTCGGTCGACAAGTTCACCTACGTCCAGACCCTGGTGCTGACCAAGGAACTGATGGACGCCGGCACCGATCCTGCCCTGCAGTATGTGAAGTAGTGTGCTTCCCTCAGCTCCGCCGGCTATCGATCGGCGGAGCGGAGGATTTCCCGAAAGTCTGGCGATGGCGGCAAACGAAACCTCGACGGCAACGACCCCGCAATCCGGCTTGCGTGCCATGCGCTTTTCCGTGCGCCTGGAATCACTGCTGGTGCTGGTCGTCCTGATCGTCGCGCTGTCGATCTTGTCGCCCTATTTCCTCAGCGTCTCCAACTTCCTCAACATCCTGCTGGCGACCTCGGTCATCGGCGTGCTCGGCTTCGGCGCGACCTTCGTGATCGCCGCCGCCGGCATCGACCTGTCGCTCGGCTCGGTGCTTGCGCTGTCCGGCGTGGTCGGCGCGCTCAGCGTGAACTCGCTCGGCATGCCCTGGCCGGTCGCGATCGTGACCTGCCTCGCGGTCGGTGCCTTCTGCGGCCTCATCAACGGCGTGCTGAATGCCAGGGCCGGCATCCCCGCCTTCATCGTGACGCTCGGCATGCTCGGCGTCGCGCGCGGCCTCGGCCTCGTCTTCACCAACGGCCAGCCGGTCTATGGCATGCCGGACCCGATCGTCTTTCTCGGCCAGGGCCGGCCGTTCGGCGTGCCGATGCCGGTGTTCATCTTCCTCGCCGTCGCCATCGTCGCGCATTTCGTGCTCGCCTTCACCCGCTTCGGCAAATACGCGCAGGTGATCGGCGACAACGAAGGCGCCGCGCGCGCCATGGGTATCCGGGTCGAACGCCATCGCATCGCGCTCTATGTGGTGTCGGGACTGCTCGCCGGTCTCGCCGGCCTGCTGTTCCTGGCGCGGGTAAACTCCGGCGATCCGACCGCCGGCCTCAACTACGAGCTGACTGCCATCACCGCCGCGATCCTCGGCGGCACCAACCTGTTCGGCGGCCGCGCCAGCGTGCTCGGCACGCTGATCGGCGCGCTGGTCATGGGCGTGCTGCAGAACGGGCTCAACCTGCTCGCCGTCTCGTCGTTCTATCAGCAGATGGCGATCGGCGCCGTGCTGGTGCTGGCGGTGTGGCTGGACCAGGTCAACCGGGCGCGGGGGCAGAAATGAGCCTGCTCGAACTCGACGGCATCAAGAAGCATTTCGGGCCGGTGCAGGTCCTGCTCGGCGTCGATCTCAAGATCGCAGCCGGCGAGGTGGTGGCGCTGGTCGGCGACAACGGCGCCGGCAAGTCCACGCTGATGAAGATCATCACCGGCATCCACAAGCCGGACGGAGGCACCATCCGGTTCGACGGCGCCGACATCGGAGGCCATTCGCCGGGCGAGATCCGCGAGCGCGGCATCGAGATGATCTACCAGGACCTCGCCCTCGCCCGCATGCAGGACGTCGCCTCCAACATCTTCCTCGGCCGCGAGCCGACCAAGAGCCTGCTCGGCCTGCCGATCCGCATGATCGACCGCGCCCGCATCGAGCAGGAAGCCGAGGCCATGATCAAGAAGCTCGGCGCCCGCGTGCCCTCGGTCCGCCATCCGGTCGGCAAGCTGTCGGGCGGCCAGCAGCAATCCGTCGCCATCGCCCGCGCCCTCACTTTCAACCCCAAGCTCGTCATCATGGACGAGCCGACGGCGGCGCTCGCGGTGCGCGAAGTCGAGCATGTGCTGGACCTGATCCGCGAACTCAAGCGCCAGAAAATCGCCACCATTCTCATCAGCCACCGCCTGACCGACGTGTTCGCCGTCTGCGACCGCGTGGTGGCGCTGCGCCACGGCCGCGTGGTCAGCGACGAAGCCATCGCTAACACCAGCATGAACGCAGTAGTCGCGCACATCGTGGGCGCGGCATAGCTGCCCCTGGGTCAGCGGATCCGCTCGCCGGTGGCCGCGTCGAAAACGTACAAGTGCTCCCGCCGCAGAGCCACGCCGATGGCGTCACCCTGATTGCCGTGAAAATCCTTCGACGCCTTCACCGTGAGCTTGTCATGCCCGGTCTCTACGGTGACCAGCTTGTGATCGCCGATCAGTTCGGTGGTGTAGATCACGCCCTTCAGGGCCCCGTCTTCAGGAGCAACCACCGCGCAATCTTCCGGCCGCACCCCCAGGATCGCTTTGTCCATCTGCCCGGCGACCGGTGACTCGATCCTTGCGCCGTTGGTCAGGAAATCCCTGCCGTCGAGGCCGCCGCGCACGATGTTCATGGGCGGCGAACCGATGAACTGGGCGACAAAGAGATTGGCGGGATCGCTGTAGATTTCCGCCGGCGCCGCCAGTTGCTGAAGCACGCCTCTGTCGAGAATCGCCACCCGGTGCGCAAGCGTCATGGCCTCGATCTGATCGTGCGTGACATAGATGGTGGTGATGCCGAGCGCCTGCTGCATGTGCTTGAGCTCGGCCCTCATGTAGCCGCGCAGCTTCGCGTCCAGGTTCGACAGCGGCTCGTCCATGAGAAAGACCGACGGGCGCCGGATGATGGCGCGCGCCAGCGCGACCCGCTGCCTCTGGCCGCCCGAAAGCTCGCGGGGATAGCGGTCGAGCAGGTCGCCGAGCTGCACCTGCGCCGCCGCCTCCCGGATCGCGCCGTCCATGTCCGCCTTGGCCACCCGCCGCACCTTGAGCGGAAAGCCGATGTTCTCGGCGACCGTCTTGTGCGGATAGAGCGCGTAGGATTGGAACACCATGGAGACGTCGCGGTACTTCGGGAGGATGTTGGTCACGTCGCGCTCGCCGATGACGACCCGGCCTGCCGTCGCGGTCTCCAGCCCCGACAGGATGCGCAGCGCCGTCGTCTTGCCGGAGCCGGAGGCGCCGAGCAGAACCAGGAACTCGCCGGGTGCGACATCGAGGTCGAATTGCTCGAGCACCTTCACCGGGCCGAAATACTTCTGGACCTTGTCGAACTTGACCGGAATCTTCGGGCTGCCGGCTGGCATGCGTTACCCCTTCACCGCGCCCATCAGGACGCCTCTCGAAATGAACCGCGTCAGCAGGATCGCCATCAGGATGACGGGAATGATCATGATCACGATGACGGCGCTCATCTCCCACCACAGCACGCCCTTCTCGCCCGCGTTCTTCGCCGCCACCATGATCGGCATGGTCTGCACCTTGGCGTAGGCCAGAAACACGGCGAACAGATACTCATTCCAGTTCAGGATGAGCGTCAGCAGCGTCGTCGCGGCAAGGCCGGGCCGCGTCAGCGGCAGCACGACATCCCAGAAAATGCGGAAGCGCGTGGCGCCGTCGAGCTGCGCCGACTCCTCCAGCTCGATCGGCAGGCTGGCGAAGAAGTCGCGCATCAGCCACACGACGATCGGCAGGTTCGCCACCGCATACATCAAGATGAGCGCCAGATGCGTGTCGAGCAGCCTGACTTTCTGGAACATGATGTAGATCGGGATGACGATCACGATGGGCGGCAGGATGCGCTGGGAGATGATCCAGAACAAGATGTCGCCATTGCCAAGGCTCAGCACGAAGCGCTTTCCGAGCGTGCGCGCGAGAAAGAAGAAAAGCGCCAAGGCCACGGATGAGGCAAGCCACCACGGCACGCCGGCATAGCTGGTTGCGCCGATGACCAGAAGGATGAGCCCGACGAAGATCGCCACATTGCCGATCTTCGGCCGGTATTGGATGCGGGCAAGCGCGTACGCCGCCATGGCGCCGACCGCGATGCAGATCGCCGTTGCCGCGATCGAGACCACGATGGAGTTCGTGAACGCCAGGAAGATCTTGCAGATCTGCGGTTCCATGGGCTGCAGCGTCACGACGGGCGACAGGATGAAGGCGGCGGAGTTGTACGCCAGCAGCCCAACCTGCCTGGCGATGGACGGTGCGTCGCAGTACGGATCGCTGGTGAACTGGCTCCGCCAGGCGGCGAGCGTCGGCTCGAAGTCCAGGAACGGGACATAGAACGGCCCCTGGTTCACCGCAGCGGCGTCCTTGAAGGACGTGATGATGACCCAATAGATAGGGAAGAGCACGACGACCGACCAGGCGACAAGCAGACCGTGGGCCAGCAGGCTCGCGGCCGGCGACATCCTGCCGACTGCGGGCGGCTCGAACAGGCGCTGCATCAGGCTGCGGTCGGCCTTGTCGAACCGGAAGGCTGCCTTGCTCATCCGCGTGCCCTCCGCAGCTGGCCAAGCACCACGTAGTTGAAGAACGAGGCGCAGGTGATGACGGTCAGAAGCAGCAGGAGGTAGGCCACCGCGGCCGATGTGCCGATATCGTTGGCGCGCCAGATGTACATGGAGTGAAGCGTCATCGACTCAGTGGAGGATCCCGGACCGCCGCCGGTCATGATGTTCGGGAGATCCACGATCTTGAAGGCTTCGATCATGCGGATCAGAAGCACCGTCACGGCAACCGGGACGATCTGCGGCCAGACGATCTCCTTGAAGATCTGGATGCCGGACGCGCCATCCACTTGCGCTGCCTCGACATGGTCCCTGGGCACGTTCTCGAGGGCGGCCAGCATGGTGATGAAGATGAAGGGGATCCATTGCCAGGAGTCGCAGATCATCATCACGATGCGCGCCGACCAGGGGTCGGCGGACCAGACCCAGGCGTCCACGGTGGCCGCGCCGAACAAGGGCTGAAACGGCCCCTTCGTGATGTCGGCGACCATTTTCATGGCGTAGCCCACGCCCAAGGGAGTGATCATCAACGGAATGAAAAAGATCACGCGGAAGAAGTTCTTGCCGGATATCGGCTGTGAGCACAAGAACGCCAGGCCAGTGCCGATCACGAACTGCAGGGCGCAGCCCACAACGACATAGAAGAGCGTCGTGAGCAGCGTTCCGATCGGGTTGCCCGACAAGAGCGTGGCGCCGACGATCCACGCGACGAAGATGGCCATGGCGGCCGAAATGATCCGGCCGATCATGCCGATCCAGCTTGCCGTGCGGTAGGAGCGGTAGAGCCACCACAGAACGGCAGCGGTGACGGCCGCAAAGAAGAGCATGCCAAGCCAGCCCATCGCGCCGACCTTGCCGAGGAAATGCACCTGGTCGGTGCCGAAGAACTGCTTGGCGAAATTCTGGAACCAGACCAGCCGGAACTGCAAGCCCTCGCCCGTGAACCGGACGCGGCTCAGGGCGAAAACGATTGAATAGATGGTCGGAAAGATCGCAAAGATCAGAATGAGCACAACCGCCGGCGCGATGAAGAACGTGCGCGAATGGCGGTCGAGCCATTCTTCCCAGTTGTCACGTAGGTGGATGCCAGCCGGAGTATCCCCCGGCTGGACATCTGTGCCGGCCGTCGGCATCGAACGGACTTAGTTGCCGGGCGTGCCGAGCGCCAAGGCTTGAGCCGCGATCTGGCTGTCGCGGCCGAAGTCTTCGGTCACTTCCTCCCAGCCCGCCTCGATGTTCTGCAAGGCCTCATCCACCGTGATCTCGCCGGCGAGATAGCGGGCGAGCTCGGTATCGAGAATGACCCCGGTGTATTTCTGCGCACCCGGGATCTTCATGTCGGAAGCCATGTTGGGGTTGTTCAGGGCTCCGTTGATGGCGCCGATATAGTTCTCCGCCAACTCCTTCGGCATGCCGGCCTTCACCCACAGATCGGTGCTGGCGAGCTGCGAGTTGCGATACGGGTTGTAGCCCGTGGCGCCGATCGTCACGTCGACGTTCGACTGGGCGGCCTGGTTCATGTAGGAGAGGAAGGCATAGGCCGCGTCCTTCTTCTTCTGGTCGATCTTGGCGTTGATCGCGCCGGCCCACCCGCCGAAGGCGGCGAACGGCGCATAGTTGATGCCGTCGACGGCGTATGGAGCGCTTTCTTTCGTCACCGGCACGAGCTTGCCGGTGGCGCGGTCGAGCACCTCCTTGGAGCCGACAGCGGCGATCGCGTAGATCAGGCCCTTGACCTTGGCGGCATCGGCGTCGAGCTGCAGCGTGCCGGGATCGCCCCACTCGATGAGCAGCCCGCAGCGACCGGCCTTGAACAGGCCGCGGGTGTCGCCAATGTCCATGTTAAGCTCTTCCGGCGGGCCGTACTTGCCGGTCTCCTTGTAGACCTCGAAGGCCTTCTTCCAGGCTTCGTTGTTCACGATCGGTTTCATCGTCGCGTTATCGAAGTGGAAGCCCTGGGCTGTGCCTTGGGTCTGCACATACGACGCGGCGACGGTCTGAATGGCCATGTAGGATTGAGCGTTGCGCTTCTTGAATATGCAGGAGCCGTAGTCCCCCTGGCCGTCGCCATTCATGTCCTGGCCATGGATCTTGGACGCCACGTCGATGTATTCGTCCCAGGTCTTCGGCGGTTGCAGGCCAGCCTTTTCGAGCACGTCCTTGCGATAGTAGACCATCTGGAAATCGCCATCGACCATCAGCAGCTTCGTCTTGCCGCCGATCTTCTGGCCGAAGTCGCGGAAGTACGGGGCAATGTCGTTGAGGTCGAGCTTCGTATCCTTCTCCACGTACGGCGTCAGGTCCTCGAGCAGCCCCGCCGAATCGAGTTCCACGCCCCAGCCGGCGGCAAAGACGCCAACGTCGATCGCATTCGTGCCCGTCGACCAGTCGTTCTGGATCTTCGGGAAGATCTCAGCGAACGGTACTTCCGTAACGACGATCTTGGCTCCCGTCGCGGCTCCGAACTCCTTGCCACGCTCCGCAAGGCGCCCGGCGATGACGTAGCCCGGGCGGGTAAGGATGTTGACGGTGACCCCATCGAACTCGCCGGCCATCGAGACGCCCGAAAAAGCGCCGAGAGCGACGATGGCGGAAAGCACGCACACAGACTTCTTGTAAGATGACATTGTCTTTCCTCCCCTTCCTTTTCTTAACCGGCACGCTTTGCGGTACCGGAACCACCAGACTCTACAGTGCATTTGCGCCGAAACGCCAGGGCCTAACCCGGCTCCCTTGAGGTGTTCTGAGGTCTGACAGGCGCAGCACTGGCGGCGTCCAGTGCGCCCTGTCAGTGACCGCGCGGTCGCCTTGCGTCAGGGCCGACGAACCCGATCGCCCAGGCCAGCATGAACGCGGTAGTTGCCCACATCGCGGATGCGGCTTAAGCCTATCGTGTCGCACAGATTTCGCTGTGCGGAGGGGTGACAAACCCCGCTCGGCTGCCAATCTATTTTCTGCTGCTCCCCTCAGAATCGGAAAAAAGACCAATGGCTCAGCAAACCCATATTCGCCTCAACAACGGCACCAATATTCCCCAGGTCGGCCTCGGCGTCTGGCAGGTCGAGAACCGGGATGCGCCCAAGGTGGTGAAGGCCGCGATTGACGCCGGCTACCGCTCGATCGACACCGCCGCGATCTACGGCAACGAAGAGGGCGTCGGCGCCGGCATCCGGTCCGCCGGAGTGCCGCGCGAGCAGCTCTTCATCACCACCAAGCTGTGGAACGACCGGCACGGCGCCAAGAACACCTTCAAGGCATTCGACGAGAGCCTGAAGAGGCTCCAGCTGCAATATGTCGACCTCTTCCTGATCCACTGGCCGACCCCGCGCGCCAATCTCTATGTCGAGACCTGGGCCGCCCTGCAGGAGATCAAGCAGGCCGGCCGCGCCAAGGCGGTCGGCGTCTCCAACTTCAAGGTTGCCCATCTCGAGCGCCTGATCGGCGAGACCGGCATCGTGCCGGCGATCAACCAGATCGAGCTGCATCCGCGCTTTCAGCAGAGGGCGCAGCGCGAGTTCCATGCCCAGCACAACATCGTCACCGAATCCTGGAGCCCGCTCGGCCAGGGCCGCGTGATGAAGGACCCGCTGATCGCCGGCATCGCCCAGAAGCACGGCCGCACGCCGGCTCAGGTGGCGTTGCGCTGGCACATCCAGAACGGACTGGTGGCGATCCCGAAGTCGGTCACGCCGTCGCGCATCGTCGAGAACTTCCAGCTGTTCGACTTCGAGCTGACCGAGGACGAGATGGAAAAGATCGGCACGCTCGACAATAATCGCGGCCGCATCGGCCCGGATCCGGACCTCTTCACCTAGAGGAGTCTCGCTATGGACTACGTCAGGCTCGGCAAGAGCGGCCTCAAGGTCTCGCGAATCTGCCTCGGCTGCATGACCTTTGGCGTGCCGGAGCGCGGCACGCATGCATGGACCCTCAACGAGGAAGCGAGCCGCCCGCTCATCAAGCAGGCGCTCGAGCTCGGCATCAACTTCATCGATACCGCCAACACATATTCCGAAGGCAGCAGCGAGGAGATCGTCGGCCGCGCCCTGCGCGACTTCGCCAAGCGCGAGGAGATCGTGCTGGCGACCAAGGTCTACATGAAGATGCGGCCCGGCCCGAACGGCGGCGGTCTGTCGCGCAAGGCGATCTTCAACGAGATCGACGCCAGCCTGAAGCGCCTCGGCACCGACTATGTCGACCTCTACCAGATCCATCGCTGGGACGACGAGACGCCGATCGAGGAGACATTGGAGGCGCTGCACGACCTGGTGAAGGCCGGCAAGACCCGCTATATCGGCGCATCTTCGATGTTCGCCTGGCAATTCGCCAAGTCGCTCTACGCCGCCGATGCGCACGGCTGGACGCGCTTCGCCAGCATGCAGAACCATCTCAACCTGCTCTACCGCGAGGAGGAGCGCGAGATGCTGCCGCTGTGCCGCGAGGAAGGGATCGGAATCATTCCCTGGAGCCCGATGGCGCGCGGCCGCCTGACCCGTGACTGGGGCGAGAGCACCAAGCGTTCGGAGACCGACAAGTACGGCCATACGCTGTACGACGCGACGCAAGATGCCGACCGAAAAGTGGTCGAACGCGTCGCCGCCGTTGCCAAGGCCCGCGGCGTCTCACGCGCGCAGGTCGCGCTGGCGTGGGTGCTGGCAAAGCCCGGCGTGACTGCGCCCATCATCGGCGCCGGCAAACCACACCATCTGACGGATGCGGTCGCGGCCGCGGAGCTGAAGCTGTCGGTGGAGGAGCTTGCGACGCTGGAAGAGCCTTACGTGCCGCACCAAGTGGCGGGAATCTAGTAGCACCACCCCAAACTGTCATCCCGGGCAAGCGAAGCGCGACCCGGGCGAGCGGGGCCTGATCGCGCCCTAATGCGCCCCGCCCGCGCTGGGTGCCGGGCGCGGCTTGCGCAGCAGCGGGATGAGCGCGAGGCTGGCGATGAACACCGCCGCCATCAGCAGCAGAACGTCGCTGAAGGTCAACACGTCGGCCTGCTGCCGCACCATGGTGGCGAGCAGCTTAGTGGCCGCCGCGTCGCCTGCTTCGCCAAGATCGATCGAGAGTCCCGCACCGGCATTCGACAGGAACTCCCGCAGGTTCGGGTTGCCCGGCGTCAGGTTCTCCACCAGCCTCATCCAGTGCAGCGCCAGGCGGTCGATCATCAGCGTGTTGATGCCGGCAAGGCCGATCGCGCCGCCGAGGTTACGCATCAGGTTGTAAAGTCCGCTGGCGTTCTGCAGCCGCTCCGGCGGCAGGGTGCCGAGCGCCATGATGTTGACCGGCATGAACAGGAACATGAGGGCGAGGCCGCGCACCGCCTGCGGCAGGAAGAACTCCCAGAAGCCCCACTCCGCCGTCAGCTGCGACTGCAAATAGACGCCGCCGCCGAACAGGCAGAGGCCGAGCGTCAGCATGGCGCGCGGGTCCAACACCTTGGCGAGGCGGCCTGCGATTGGCGCCGACAGGAACTGGAACACGCCGGTGACGAACATCACCTCGCCGATCTGCAGCGCGTTGTAGCCGCGGATGTTCGCGAGGAACAGCGGCATGATGTAGACGATGCCGTAGAGCCCGACGCCGATGATGAAGCTGTAGAGACAGCCGAGCGCGAAGTTGCGGTCGGTGAAGGCACGCAGGTCGACGATCGGATTGCTGTAGCTGAACATGCGCCAGAAGAATCCGATGCCGGCGACGGCGCCGATCATCGCCACCGTGCGCACCGCATCGTCGTCGAGCCAGTCCCAGCGCGGCCCTTCTTCCATTACGTATTCGACCGAGCCGAGGAACAGCGCCATCAGCGCAAAGCCGAGGATGTCGATGCCCTTCAGCAGCGAGCGGTTCGGCTTGTCGATGTCGACGCAGGTCCACACCAGCGCCGAGACGATGACGCCCGGCAGCAGGTTGATCAGGAACAGCCAGTGCCACGAGCTCTGTTCGGTGATCCAGCCGCCGAGCGACGGCCCGATGGTCGGCGCCATGGTCGCGACCAGGCCCATCAGCACCGAGATGTTGTTGCGCCACTCGCGCGGGAACATCATGAAACTGGCGGCGAACGTCACCGGGATCATCGCGCCGCCGATGAAGCCCTGGATCGCTCGGAACACGATCATGGATTCGATGTCGCCGGCCAGAGCACATAGCAACGAACTCAGCGCAAATCCGGCGGAGGAGATGGTGAACAGCACGCGTGTCGACATCAGCCGCGCCAGATAGCCGGTCAGCGGGATCATCACCACTTCGGCGATCAGGTACGAGGTCTGGATCCAGCTGATCTCATCCGCGCTGGCGCTGAGGCCGGCCTGGATGTCCTTCAGCGACGA
Source organism: Dongiaceae bacterium (assembly GCA_035274225.1). Lineage (GTDB taxonomy): Bacteria > Pseudomonadota > Alphaproteobacteria > Dongiales > Dongiaceae > Dongia_A. Next base: position 6,205 of record DATEOK010000154.1, on the reverse strand, counting down.
GGCGACGATCTGGATGTCCAGGATCGCCATGAACATGCCGACGACCATGGCGACGAAGCCGGCCCAATGGCGCGGCGTGATCTGGTGAGTCATTGATGCGCTTTCTTCCCCCCTTGTGGGGGAAGGATGCGGAGCCTTAGCGAGCGCAGCGAGCTTAGGCGCAGCTGGATGGGGGGTGCCGCCGCACGATCGCTGGAGTATGAGCGCCTATCGGCCGCATCGGTGTGCGCAGCGGTAATTGCTGTCTGCAATCGTGCGGCGGCACCCCCCATCCCAACCTTCCCCCACAAGGGGGGAAGGGGCTCGGGCTTGGTCTTGCCATCCACGACTGCGGCCGCACGGCGTTTCGCGCATGTGATCCGGGCGGCACTAGGGGGTGCAGTCAATATGATGGATGGCAAGACCAAGCCCTGCCGCGCAGAAAGCGACATTGCACCGGCTCTCAGGTCAGTTTCCGCTCGCCTGCGCGGCACCGAACAGCAGGCTGTTGCCCGCCGCCGCCAGCGCCTCGCCGCCCTCGGCGCGAGTGTCGATGCTGACCACGACGGAGAGGCCGGGCCGCAGCAATCCCGCGAGGGTGCTGCCCTGCCCCAGGCCGATGCGCACCGGCACGCGCTGCACGATCTTGGTGAAGTTGCCGGTGGCGTTCTCCGGCGGCAGCAGGCTGAACTGCGCACCGCTCGCCGGCGAGAAGCTCTCGACCGTGCCGATCACCGGCTGGTCGGGAAACGCGTCGACGTGGATCTCGACCTGCTGACCCGGCCGGATGCGGCCGAGCTGCGTCTCCTTGAAATTCGCGACCACGTGCATGTCGGTCGGCACCAGCGCCAGCAGCTGCTGCCCCTGCTTGACGAACTGGCCCGGCCGCACCGAACGGTCGCCCACCACGCCGTCGATCGGCGCACGGACCTCGGTCTTCTCCAGCTCGCTCGCCGCCAGCTCCACCTCGGCCTGCGACTGCTTGACCTTGGCCTCGGCCTGGCGGCGCTCGGCCTCGATCACCGCCAGCTGGCCCTGCTCCGCCACCAGTGCGGCGCGCATCTGCACCAGGTCGGCCTTGGCCTTGCGATAGTCGGCGCTGGCGTCGTCCATCTCCTGGACGCTAATGATCTTGTCGTCGACCATCTTCTTGCGGCGATCGTAGGTCGCCTTGGCGCGCTCCAGTTCGGCGCCGGCGAAGTCGAGCTGCGCCTGCGCCTGCTCGATCTTGGAATGCTGGAATGCGATCTGGCTGTCATAGGTCGCGACGGCGGCCTGGTCGGTCGCGAGCGTCGCAGTCGCCTGGTCGAGGTGGGCGCGGAAATCGCGGGCATCGATCACGGCGAGCACGTCGCCCTTGCGCACCGCCTGATTGTCGGCGACCCGCACCTCCTGGATATAGCCGTCGATGCGCGGGCTGATGGCGGAGATGTCGCTCTCCACATAGGCGTCATCGGTCGATTGCTGGAACCGGCCGACCTCCCACCAATAGTGTCCGCCAAAGCCGACGCCGGTGAGGACGGCCAGCAGTCCAAGTCCCAGTGCGATCTTGCGAATCATGTCCGAAATTCCTCGTTTGGCCGGAGATTGATTCAAAAACTAAACCGACCAGTACAGCATGACTAGAAAATGCGGCATACTTCCCCATATTGTCAAGAGAAACTAAACCGCCTAGTTTTGTTAACGCTCGTGAGACATGCTAGATTGCGCTCAGCGAGCAGGGAGAAGCCGAGTCCGTGACGATTGATTTGATGCCGCGCTCCAGGACGAACCTGGATGTCGACGCCGCCGACGAGTTCGGGGCCCCGAAGGCCTTGAAAATCATGCAGGCCGCCAAGGATCTGTTCATCGCGGAAGGCTATGGCGCGATCAGCATGGACCAGGTCGCCAAGGCGGCCGGGGTGTCCAAGGCCACCGTTTATTCCCATTTCGGCAGCAAAGAGAAGCTGTTCGCCGCCATCATCCAGCATGCCTGCAAAGGTTTCGCGGTCGACCTGTTTCCGCAGGTCGCAGACGAGCCGGACATCGGCGTGGCGCTGCGCCGGATCGCCAGCGCGATCGAGAACTTCCTGCTCGGCGAAGGGCCGATCAAGGTCTACCGCATCATCGTGTCGGAAGGCCCGCGCTTCCCTGAGCTGATCGAGGCCTGGTACAACACCGGCCCTCTGCCCTTCCGCGCCGCGCTGACCGACTTCCTGCGCAAGGCAACGACCGACGGCAAGCTCGTCATTCCCAATCCGACCTTGGCGGCGGACCAGCTGGTCGCCCTGGTCAAGGGCCCGCTCTATCTGCGCCGGCTGTTCAACCTGCCGGCACGCCCCGAGGATCCGACGCCCGAAGAGGTCGTCGACGGCGCGGTACAGATGATCCTCAATGCCTATCGGCCGCGCTGACCTCCAGAACAGGTCGTCCGGCACAATCATCTGCTGAGCATGCCATCCGTGACTCCCGCGTGTGATGTGCGTCACCGATTCTGGTCGATGTCACACCATCGGCTGCTTTGATCTTTAGGGGCGCTGCGCCTATAGTGCTGGCCAGCGGGGACTTCCACATCAAACGGCGCTTTGCCGAAGCCGATCAAGACCATGCATGACAGTTTAGAGCTGCCAGCCCTGGGAACTATTCGGTCGCCTCAAGCTCACGGATCGCGATGAATCACGGTCAAGGCGTCGCCTGGTTCCAGGTCAGCAGGGTCTTGTGGTGCGCGGGTTTGGCGCTTTCGATCGCCCTGGCGGCGCCGCCCGCGGTCGCACAAAGTCTGACCGACCGTTGCGTTGCGCCGATCCTCACGGATTCCGAGCCGGTCGATCCGTCCTATTTCTGGAACGAGGATCGAGAGGTCATGGTGTGGCGCCGCGCCGACGGCGATCGCTTCGCCTATCGCATCGCCGGCGACATCGTCGAGCTGACGCCGCAGCTGTTCTCGGCGTTCGCGACCATGCCCGGCCAGCCCCTGCGCGACATTTCCGAGATCAGCATCGAGGCTCGCGAGATCATCGTGGCGATGCCGCTGCGCCTCGCCGACGGCGCGATCAAGCTCTATGCGGATAACGTGCGCTTCACCGGCGCCGGCACCATCACGCTGGCCGATCCGCCGGCCGGGCGCGATCAGGGTGCGGAGATCATCGCCGGCACGCTCGACCTCACGCACGCGCCGGATATGCCTTTCATGTTCACGACCCAGGGCTGGGTGCTGAACGCGCAGCCGCAGTGGCCGGCCGCCGGCGCGCCCAAGCGCACCTTGCGCATCAAGGTGCGGACGGTCGTCCCGCCCGCCGGCGCGAGCGAGAACACGCTGGCGCAGCTCAAGGACGATCCGCTGCGCTGGTTCCACAACAAGACCGCCGACCAGGGCTTCGATTCCGGCTTGCCCAAGCAGCTGTGGTCCGCCGGCTACGACATCGCGATCGGCGACCAGGCGGGTAGCATCTATGATGGCCTGTACGGCGCGACGCTGATATGGCCCGATCTCGCCGTCGCCAAGCTGTCGCGGCTGCACGCGCGCGCGCCGTTCGACCTGGTGGTCGGCGCGTTCGTGCGCGCCAAGATCGACGAGCTCATGCCGCGCCTGTCGCGCCGCGCCAGCCAGCAGGCGACAGCCACGCTGAACGAGATCAAGGAGCAGATGGCGCTGCGTGTCGATCCGTTCGGCTATGGCCCGAACGAGGTTCCGATGACCGGCCTGTCGGCGCAGCTGAAGGCGTTCCAGAAATCGCTCGACGACACCTTCGGCACCGACAAGAAGGCCGGCACGCTCGATTTCTGGGACGATGTGAAGCTGAGCGCCCTGACCGCCGGCCAAGCCGCCGATCCCGCCAAGCAGGTGAGCCAGCTGGACAAGGTCCTGAAGGCGCAAAGCGCCGATCGCGCCGCCACCGCGCGGCGCATCGACACCAACGCCGTCAAGCTGCTGAAGATGATCCAGGACGGCCAGGCCAAGATCGCCGAGGCCGCCACCATCGATCAGACGCTGCTCACGCAATATACCGAGGAAAAGGACCAGGCGCTGACCTTTGGCCGCATCGTCGACGACCTGCTCGTCGACGACGCCACCATCGGCATCGGCCGGCCGGCCGCGGCGCCCTATTCGCTGGTGTGGAGTCCGAATGCCGCCAAGCCGTTCGCGTTCTACGGCGACAAGGACGGCGCGCTGCCGCCCGGCGCGCCCAGCGACCTGCGTGAGATCGCCGGGCGCTATCAGAGCTATGCGGCGCTGATTGCCGACTTCGATGCGGCGTGGAAGGCCGTCGAGCCGCACGTCGTGCCGGCGCTCGCCCATCTCAGCGGCAGGCAGAAGAACGATGCCGAGCTCGCCGCCTTCAAGACGTCGATGGCGACGGTCTACCAGAAGGCGGAGACCCTCGGCGCCGGATTGCAGAATGGCCCGGCGGAATTCACCCTCGGTCTCAACGACTACACGCCGGTCGATCCGGCACAGCAGAAGAAATGGACCGGCCTGCTGCAGCAAGCCGAAGCGTCGATGGCAACGGCCGGTGAGCTGCAGGCGATGATTCTCGCCGATACGCGCCGGGTGCGCGCGCTCGATGCCGACCTTGAATGGCTGAGCGCCGTGCGAGACGATCTGCTGGCGCTGAAGGCGCTGCCCAAGGAGGATGCCGTGCAGCGCCAGGCGCTGCTCTCCAGCCTGATGGGCGCGCGGCTGTTGGGTGACGTGGCGCGATCCGCCTCGCTGCTGCGCACCGGCTTCTACTACGTGACCGGCCGCCGCATCGACCTGCCGGATCAGGCGCGTTATCCCGCCGATGACGTGCTGCACGCCGGCAGCATCGACCGGCGCCGCCCGGAACTCTACGACCCCGCGCAGGTGACGTTGGCGCTGACCGCCGACCGCGCCGAACTCAAGCAGTATTATGAAGGCTTCGCCGGCGGGCTGGCCGAACAGGCGGGCGCCTTTGTCGACAAGCGCCCGGCGGTGCCGCCCAGCGTCGAGTTCTTCCGCGCCGCCTACGAAGAGGACATGACCCACAATCTCGAGCCGTCGTTCCTGCGCACGCGCTTCCTGGACGCGCTCAACCGTTCGATCGCCGCGCAGATCGCGCAGGGCCGGGCCGGCGCCGGCTTCGCCGAGCAGCCGGTCCTGGTTCCGATTACCATCTCGCCGCCGGGCCCGAGCGGCGGCGCGCAGTTCCTGCTCGGTGTCGCCGTCACCAACGTGCATTTCGAAGGCGAGCCGAACATGGGCAGCCGCATCGAGCTGCGCATCGAGCATCCGCGCTGGGGCACGGTGACGATCGACGGCAACTGCCATCGCGTGATCGACAAGGCCGACAATCCCGACGGCATCGAGACCGGCTTCTCGAAGGTCATCTCCTTGCCGCGTGACGTGGAGCCGGACTGGAAGAAATCGGTGGCGACCGACCAGGCCTTCGCCAACATCCTCGACAATGCCTTTCCGCTCGACGCGCCGTACTATGCCTATGTCGAGGTGGCGCAGCCGAGCGCCTGGCGCGAACCGCCGGTGATCGACGCGCTCGAGATCCTGTTCGTGAAGACGGGGACAAAGCTGCAATGACCCCGCGCACGGCATCGAGAGCGGTCATCGCCGGCGCCTGCATGGTGGCGGGCCTCGGCAGTGCCGGCATGGCGTCGGCGGAAGAGGTGCTGCGCGAGGTCTACTTCCACGATCTCGCCAGGACCCGCGTCGGCAACATGATCATCGTGCAGTCCAATCCCGAGACCGAGGTCCTGGTATTCAGCGGCGGTGAGCTGGCGCTGGAAGGCGACAACCTGGTCGTGGTCGCGCGCCACGCGCGCATCGACGGCGACACCGTCATCCGCGCCCATATCCTCGGCGCGCGGGTGCCGATGCCGGGACAGCCCGACCAGGCGGCGCGCGGTGTCGACGGCATGAAGGAAGGCGACAACGGCGGTAACGGCGCGCCTGGCGGCGCCGGTGCCGCGGGTGAAGAAGGCGCCGCCGCCGGCAAGGTCGTGTTGCGCATTGGCGAGGTCTCCGGCAACGGCCGTTTGATCGTCGACATGTCGGGACAAGGCGGCGGCAAGGGCGAGAATGGCGGTCAGGGCGGCGACGGCGGCAACGGTCGCAACGGCCGTGCGCGCGCCTGCGGCGGCGAACAACCGCAGGATGGCGGCGATGGCGGCTGGGGCGGCATCGGCGGACAAGGCGGCCAGGGCGGGCGCGGCGGCAACGGCGGCATCGTGACCTATTCCGCTGCGTTGGCGCCGCTGATCAAGAGCAAGCATT
>DATEOK010000153.1:0-8599 GCA_035274225.1 Dongiaceae bacterium | reverse complement strand
GAGCAGGCCGGCGCCGCGCATCGCACCTTCGACCTGGTGATGGCCGATCCGCCGGCGTTCGTGAAATCGAAAAAGGACTTCCACCAGGGCGGCCGCGCCTATCGCAAGCTGGCGCGCCTCTGTGCCGGGCGAGTGCGCACCGGCGGCTTCCTGTTCCTCGCCTCCTGCTCGCACCACATGCCGGCGGAGGAGTTCCGCGCCCAGGTCGCGCGCGGTTTGCACGAGGCCGGCCGCTCCGGCCGTATCCTCTCCGCGACCGGTGCCGCGCCGGATCATCCGGTGCACCCGATGCTGCCGGAAAGCGCCTATCTCAAGGCGCTGCTGCTACAGGTGGACTGATTGTCAGTGCTTGGCGTGGTGGCCATTGGTCAGCTCGCGCACGGCGTAGAAAGCGAGCAGGACGCAGAACACGAAGAAGCCGAGGCCGCCCCAGTATTGCAGGTTGTTGTGCCCGCCGGCCGCCACGATCAGCGACAGAACGGCAAAAAGCCCCAGCAAGAAAACGATAGCGACCTTCATGATCTGGTCCATGGCACCCGCCTGACAGCTTCAATTCGCCGCGCAAAATAGGGGCCCGCGCGGATCGAGGCAAGCCCTGCCCGCCCGCCTATTCGCATGGGACCAAACCCTCCGATTGCCCCGATGTTCCGGGCGCGCCGGCCCTAGGCAGCCTGCCGATCGGGCAATTCCAACACGAAGGTCGCGCCCTTGGCGTCGTTGGCGGCGAGCTTGAGGTCGCCGCCCTGCACCCGCATCAGCTCGCGGGCAATGGCAAGGCCAAGGCCGGTGCCGCCCGAGCGGGTCGAGCCCTTGAACGGCACGAACAGGCTCTGCAGCGCCTTGGGCTGCAGGCCGGGCCCGTCGTCGGCGACCTCGATCTCGACCCTGCCCTCCGAGCGGCGCGCGCGCACGGCGACGTTGTGCGCGCCCATCTGCAGCGCGTTCTCCGCAAGGTTGTGGATGACGCGATAGAGCTGCCCGCGATCTGCGGTCAAAGCGAAGTCCTCGGAGAAATCGGCCTTCAGCACCGCGGTGCCATTGAGATACCTGCCGAGGCTCTCGCCCACTTCGCCATGCAGCTCCACCAAGGTGAAGCGGGAATATTCCGGCTTGGCCGGCCCTTCGCGGGTGAAGTTGAGCGTGTCGGAGCACAGCGCGATGGCGCGGTCGAGCGCGCGCACCAGCGCCGGCGCCATCTTTTTCACTTCCGGATTGTCGCTGTTCGCCAGGCGGTCCGCCACCAGCTGCGCGGTCGCCAGCACGCCGCGCAGGTCGTGGTTGATCTTGCTGACCGCGGTGCCGAGCGCGGCCAGGCGCTCGCGTTGCTTCAGGGCCTTGCGCACCTGCTTCTGCAGCTGCAGGAATTCGCGCTCCGCCACGCCGACCTCGTCGCGCCGGCGCGCCGCTGCATCGTCGCGCGACATGTCCTCCGGATTGGCGCGGAAATCGACCATGCGCTGGGTGAAATTGCGCATCGGCCGAACCAGCAGCCAGCGCAGCGACAGGAAGATCAGCGTCGCCGTCACCAGCGAGATGACGATGCTGAGGCCGAGGATGCGCCAGGAATAGGAGATCATCGCCTCGCGCAGCGGCGTGTCGTCCAGCACCACGTCGATCCAGGCGTCGCCCGCCTGCGGCGTCTTTCCCTTCACCTGCAGCAGGCGGTTGCCGCCGGCCCACAGGGTCTCGAACGCGTCCTTGATCAGGGTGGTCGGCATCTGATCGCTCAGATCGACCTTCTTGTTGACGACGATGCTGCCGGGCGTCGAGCCGCGCATGATCAGGTTCTTGTCGGGAGTACGCACCGCGATGACGCGCGCGCCGGCATTCTCCAGCAGCTGCAGCTCCAGCGCCGGGTCGATCATGAAACCCGGCGTCGCCTCGAGCGCCAGGATCGCCAGATAGGCGCTCGCCAGCTTCTCGCGCAGCCAGTCGTCGCGGAAGCCGGCAATCGACGGCACATAGATCAGGATTTCGCTCACCATCACGAAGCAGATGGTGAGCGCCAGCAGCCGGGCCGACAGGCCTCGGCCAAAGTTAGGAAGCGCGGCCTTCTCTTCCGACATCTTCAAGACCCACTGGTCTCGCCGTTTGGGGAAGGTCTACACATGGGTTTGTGATAGCGGCTCACCCGAACCAGCGCAAGACGCGCACCAGCCGCCGGGTGGCCGGCGAAAACAGCCTGCCGGCGTAGAACTGGCCGGCGGCGCGTTTTCCCAGTTCGGACAAGGTCGGATAGGGCAGCATCGGCCCAGCCAGCGCCGACAGTTTGAGCCCGCGCGCCAGGGCCAGGCACCAGGGCGCCAGCAGCTCCCCCGCTTGTACGCCGACAATCGTGACCCCCAGCACGCGGCCGCGCCGGTCGGACACGATTTTCAGGAATCCTGCCTCCTGTCGATCCGTCCGCGCCCGGTCGCTGCCGGCCGCCGGCTGGTGCGTGACCACCACATCGCCATGCGCGCGCCGCGCCGCCTCTTCGGTCAGGCCGACCTGCGCCAGCTCCGGATCGCTGTAGGTGACCCAGGGCAGCGCCCGCGTGTCGAACGACACCGGCAATCGGAACAGCGCGCTGCGGATCACCAGCCCCGCTTGATGACCCGCGACATGGGTGAAGGCCGGGCCGCCGTTGCAGTCGCCAATCGCATAGACCCGGCGGTTGGTGGTGCGCAGCCCTGCATCCACCTGGATGCCCTTGGGAGTCGCCGCGATGCCCGCTTGTTCCAGGCCCATGTTGTCGACCCGCGGCTTGCGGCCGACCGCGACCAGGAGCTCGCCGCCTTCCAGCCACACCGTCGCACCGTTCGAACTGCGGACCTCGAGGCGGACGCGATCTCCGGCGCGCTGTACCGCCGTCGCCGTGCTGTCTTCATGCAGCGCGACGCCGTCGCGCCGCAGCGACGCGCACACCAGCTTCGCCGCTTGCGCGTCGTCGCGCGGCAGCAGGCGCGCCATCTCCACCAGCTGCACCTTGGCGCCGAGGCGCGCGAAGCCCTGTGCCAGCTCGACTCCGATCGGTCCGCCGCCAAGCACGATCAAATCGCGGATTCCGGCGATATGATCGAACACGGTTTCGTTGGTGAAGTACGGCACCTGGTCGATGCCGGGGATCGGCGGAATGAAAGCGCTGGAGCCGGTCGCCAGCACGAAGCGGCGCGCCCGGATGCGCGCATCGCCCACTTCGACCGTGCGGTCGTCGATGAACTTCGCCCAGCTCTTCAGCACCGTGACGCCGAGCCCTTCGAAGCGCTCCACCGAATCGTGCGGCGCGATCGCCGCGATGGTCTCCTTGATGTGCACCTGCACGCGCGCGAGATCGATGCGCGGCGCCGGGAACTCCACGCCGAAGCCGGCGGCATGGCGATGCTGCGTCGCCGCCTTCGCAGCAGCCAGCAACGCCTTCGAGGGCACGCAGCCATAGTTCAGGCAATCGCCGCCCATCGCGCCGGCTTCGATCAGCACCGTCTCGGCGCCGAGTTGCGCAGCGCCCGCCGCCACCGAGAGACCCGCGGAGCCGGCGCCGATCACGCAGAGATCGGGTTTCAGCAGGCGCATCAGCGGCCCTTCGAGGCGTGGCGGCGGCGCAGGAACTTGACCGCGATCGGCATGGCGGCCAGCACGGCAAGGCCCACCAGCGCGGCCTTCACCTGCGGCGTCATCAGGCTATGCAGGCTGAGGTCGGCGCTGGTCTGCAATACACTGCCGAGGCCCGCGCCAACGGTGGCGAAGATCACCGTCGCCGGAATGATGCCGATGAAGGTCGTGATCACGAACACGGAGAGCGGAACGCCGAGGAAAGCCGGCACCAGATTGGCGATGAAAAACGGAATCGCCGGGAACAGTCGCATCATCAGCAGGTAGCTCCACTGGTTGTCGGCAAAGCCGCGCTCCACTTTCGCCAGCCACGGCCCGGCGTGAGCGTGCAGGTAGTCGCCGAGCGAAGTCTTGGTCGCCAGGAACAGCACGGTCGCGCCGACGGTCGCGGCAAGAATGGAGAAGATCGAGCCCATGACCGCACCAAACAGGAACCCGGCCGCCACGGTCAGCCAGATCGCACCCGGCAGCGACAAAGCGACGAACAGCACGTAGAGCAGAATGAAGACCAGCACGGCTTGCGCGTAGTGGCTGGCAACAAACTCCGCCAGCTTCTGATGATGCTCGCGCAAATGCTGGAAGCTCGCGAACTCGTCGAGGCCGAATACGAATACCAGGACCAGCCCGACCGCGATCAGTCCGATCGGCAACCAACGGCACCACGCGTGGCGGCGCGGTCCTGCGGTGCTGCTGCGGTCGGCTGAGACTTTATGCGGTCCGGCCATGGCCCCATGCTGATGCAACGGCCGGCGTCGCTCCCCCGCGCCGGCTCCAAGCATCATGTTAGCCGGCAAAGGCCCGCCCGCCACTCACTAAGTGTTGAGGGAATCCATGCCGGACGGGCATCACGAAGGCGGGATCAGGCCGCCCGGCCCTTGCGTGCATCCTGCACCAGCGTCGCCCAGCGCTGCGTCACGACTCGGCAGAAATCCGCGGCACCCACACCGTGCTGGGCGATCTGGCCCTGCGCGCGCTCGAGCACCTGACGCCCTTCGCGCTCTTCGTAGCGCCGCACGATGGTATGGCCCCATTGGCTGAACCATTGCTTGGCCAGCTCGGGCGACACCTCGAAATGGCATTGGAAGGCGTAACTGGTGCGTCCGTAACGGAAGGCCTGGTTGCGGATGGTACTGCCGGTCATCAACTGCACCGCGCCCTTCGGCATCTCGAAGGTGTCTTCGTGCCATTGCAGGATGTTCTGGCGCGGCGCAAGGCCGGTGAGCAGCGGATCTTTCTGGCCGTCCGCGGTGATCTCGATCGTCGGATAGCCGACTTCGAATTCGTGGCTGCGCCGCACCTTCTCCCCGAAGGCACGCGCCAGCAGCTGGCTGCCGAGGCAGAGGCCGAGCAGCGGCTTCGACTCCTCGTGAAAGCCGCGCAGCAGGTCGACGATCGCCGGAAAGGCCGGGAAGTTCGCATCGTCGTGGGCATGCTGCGGTCCACCGAGGATGATCGCCGCATCATAACCTTCCGGCGACTTCGGCAGCGCATCGCCGTTGTGCGGTAGGACTGCCGTCAACCGCGCCCCGCCCGCGACCAGGTGGTCGCCGACCGAGGCAGCCGGTGTCTGCGGATTGTTCTGAATCACCAGGACGTTCATGTGACCTCACCCCTCGGAACGGGCCGCATGATGTCGCAACGGCGCAGGGGTGACAACGGCGGGGCATGCAATCCGGGCATGCACCGGGCGCTCAGTGCTCCAGGTGCGGCCGGCGGATGTAACGGCGCAGCAATCCGCCATTGCTGCCGATGGCAAGGGAAAGGAGGTAGACGAAGCCGGCGGCGAGGATAACCGCCGGACCGGACGGCAGATTGGCGTGATAGGAGATGATCAGGCCCGCGACCGACGACAGCATGGCGAGCATCACGGCAAGGCCGACCATGCGCCCGATCGAGATAGTCCACAGCCGCGCCGAGGTGGCGGGCAGCATCATCAGGCCGATCGCCATCAGCGTGCCCAGCGCCTGCATCGCCGCCACCATGTTCAGCACCACCAGCGCCAGGAAGGTCGCATGCGCCAGCCCACCCCTGCCGCCGACCGCGCGCAGGAAGCCGGGGTCGAAGCATTCCAGGATCAGCGTGCGATAGACCAGCGCCAGCGCGATCACGGTCAGCGACGAAGCCGCCGCGATCAGCAGCAGAGCACCGTTCGACACAGCCAGCAGCGTGCCGAACAGGATGTGCAGCAGATCGACCGAGCTGCCTTTCATCGACACCAGCAGCACGCCGAGCGCCAGCGAGATCAGGAAAAACCCGGCCAGCGCCGCATCTTCCTTGAGCGGCGTGACGCGGCTCATGGCGCCGGCGGCCAGCGCGACCATCAAGGCGACGACCAGGCCGCCGAGGCTCATCGCCCACATTGAGAGGCCGAAGACCAGGAAGCCGATGGCCGCACCCGGCAGGATGGCATGCGACATCGCATCGCCCATCAGGCTCATGCGACGCAGCACCAGGAACACGCCGATCGGCCCGGCGCTGATCGAGAGGGCGAGGCACGCCACCAGCGCCCGGCGCATGAAGCCGAACTCGATGAAGGGCTGGATCAGTGCATCGTAGAGCATTTAGCGCTCGCAGATGGCGGCGGCCGGATCGCTCCAGCCGGCGGCGAGCGCGCGGGCCCGCGCCAGATTCTCCTCGCTCAGCGTCTGCGGCGCCGGACCCCAGGCCACCAGTTCGCGCGCCATCAGCAGCGCGTCGGGAAAATCGCGCTTCACCTGCTCCAGGTCGTGCAACGCCGCGATCACGGTGCGGCCCTCGCTTTGCCAGGTGCGCACCACTTGCATCAGGTCCGAAGTGGTCTTCTGATCGATCGCGTTGAACGGCTCGTCGAGCAGGATCACCGCCGCTTCCTGCACCATCAGCCGCGCGAACAACACGCGCTGGAACTGGCCGACCGAGAGCTGGCCGATCGGCTGGTTCTCCAGGCCGGCAAGGCCGACCGCGGCAATGGCCGCGACGCTGGCGGCGCGATCTTGCGCATCCAGGCGGCGCAGTGCGCCGACTTTGCGCCAATGGCCGAAGTCCACCACGTCGATCACGCGCAAGGGGAAGCTGCGGTCGACATCGACCACTTGCGGCAGGTACGCCACCGCGCGCCGGTCAATGCTGAAACGGATCGCGCCGGCGGTCACCCGCAGCAAGCCGGCGATCGCTTTCAAGAGCGTGCTCTTGCCGGCGCCGTTCGGCCCGACCAGGGCGGTCAGGCTGCCTTTGGCGAAGGCGCCGCCGATGTGATGGACGACCGGATGCCGGTCATAGGCGATGGTGACGTCGTCGAGTTCGAGGATCGGCGCCGCGGGCCGAACCGCCTGCGTCGCGTGGTGATGGTGGTGGTGCTCGCGTGACCGCGTCAGCACCGCTTCTATTGGATTGCCCACCAGACGGCGCCCCATAGCAACAGAACGCCAAGGCCTGCCAGCGCCAGCCGACGCGCGGCTCCCCAGTTCAGCGTAGTCTCGGCGGGATGAATGTGCATGGCGGTGTTATAACATAACAAAATCAACAAACAAGGCGCACGATCGTCCCATGAAATCAACGGATTAGGCGCGTGCCAACGGGACCTTCCGGAGTTTGTCGAGCCCGGCCACCCGCCCCGGCAGGTTGAGGATGGCTGTGGTGCCGCGTCCAACCGCGCTCTCGAGCACCCGAGTTCCACCATGGCGCTCCGCCAGCTTGCGGCTGAGCGGCAGGCCGAGGCCGGTGCCGTTGGTGGCGCGGCTGAGCTCGTTCTCGGCCTGGTGGGAGGGCTCGAACACCCGTTCCAGCTGGCCGGCCGGGATGCCGCAGCCGGTGTCGGCAATCCGAATCTCAAGGCCGGCCGGATTGGTCAGCACCGCCGAGACCGTTACGGCACCCCGTGGCGTGAACTTGATCGCGTTGGCGAGCAGGTTGACCACGCATTGCCGCAGGCGCCGCTCGTCGCCCTTGAGTGCAATCGCCGGCGGAACCGGCCGATGCAGGGTGACGCCGGCGGCCTCCGCCTGTGCCCGCACCAGGCGCACGCCGTCATTGAGGAAGAGGCGCAGATCGAACACCGTCTCGTTGAGCGGCAGGTGATCGGCCTCGAACTTCGAGTAGTCGAGGATGTCGTTGATGAGGGCGAGCAGATGCGCGCCCGAATTCCGGATGTCGGCGATGTAGCCGCGACGCTGCTCGACCTGCTCGACCTCGCGCATCAGCAGCAGCTCGGCGAAGCCGATGATGGCGTTGAGCGGCGTGCGCAGCTCATGGCTCATGGTGGCGAGGAAGCGCGACTTGGCTTCGCTCGCGATCTCCGCCTTGCGATGCGCCTCCTCCAGCTCGATCGCGCGCCGGTGGGCGAGGTTCACCGTTCTCTCCAGCAGCGCGGTCATGGTGCCGATGCCGAGATAGCGCTCCTCGTCCACGATCGCGAAGCCGCTGGAGATCGCCTGGGGTAGCGATAGGCGATCAGCTCCTTCACGCCTTCGATCGGCATGGCGCCATCCACCACCATCGCCTCGCGCGTGACCAGCGGCGCGATCGGACGACGGTTATAGACGTCGAACCAGAGCGGTTGCGAGAACTGGGAATAGAGCCGCTCGCGCTCGATGAGGCCGACCACCCTGCCCTTGCCGTCGATCACCGCGAAGCTCGGGATCGCCGGATGCGCGGCGCACAGGTCGAGCACCGCGCCGCCGGTCCAGCTTTCCTCGATGGTCGGCGCGGCGCCGGCGAGATCGCGCGCCAGCACCTGGTTGCGCGAGGCGCCGAGCGCATGGGACCCACGCCCCAGCGATGGATGATCGAGCGCGCGCGACATGCGAAAGTCCAGCCCTTTGCTGCCCTTTTTGCGCGGGATGGTAGGTGCGCAGAAGTTAACTAATCGCTGCGGCAGAGGCGCTTCTGCGTTACCCTTTCGTGACAAATGCACGCTGACAACGTCAAGGACAGCGAGAGCGCATTGCTCAGCGCTGCTCATAAAAAAAGCTTCGGCCTGCGTCAACCGGGGAGTCGACGCAGGCCTTTCGAGGAGAGAGGACAATATGCA
>DATEOK010000152.1:0-2335 GCA_035274225.1 Dongiaceae bacterium | reverse complement strand
AAAGCCCACGGCCTGCTGGTCGAAGATGGCGCCGCCGAAGGCCTGGCGTTCCTTGGCGTAGGCCACGGCCACGTCGAAGGCGCTGCGGGCCATGCCCACGCTTTGCGCTGCGATGCCGATGCGCCCGCCTTCGAGTGCGCCGAGTGCGATCTTGTAGCCCTCGCCTTCGGCACCGATGAGGTTCTCGGCCGGGATGCGGCAGCTGTCGAAGTTGATCTGCGCGGTGTCGCTGCTGTGCTGGCCCAGCTTGTCCTCCAGGCGCGCCACGTTGTAGCCGGGCGCGTCGGTGGGCACGATGAAGGCGCTCATGCCGCGCTTGCCGGCGGCCTTGTCGGTCACGGCGATGACGATGGCCACCTGGCCGTTCTTGCCGCTGGTGATGAACTGCTTGACGCCGTCGATCACGTAGCCCTCGGCGTCCTTGCGCGCGGTGGTGCGCAGGCTCGATGCATCGCTGCCCGCCTGCGGCTCGGTGAGGCAGAAGGCGCCGAGCATCCTGCCCTGCGCCAGCGGCTGCAGCCACTGCTTCTTCTGCTGCGCATTGCCGTAGCGCATCAGGATCGCGTTGACCGGGCAGTTGGTGGCGCTGATCGCGGTGCTGGTGCCGCCGTCGCCGGCGGCGATTTCTTCCAGCACCAGCGCCAGCGTCAGGTAGTCGAGCCCGGCGCCGCCGTCTTCCTCGGGCACGCAGATGCCGTAGGCGCCGAGCGCCGCCAGGCCTTCGTGCGCCGCCTTCGGAAAACTGTGCTCGCGGTCCCAGCGCGGCGCGTGGGGCCAGAGCTCGGCTTGGGCGAATGCGCACACGGCGTCGCGGATGGCTTCCTGGTCAGGGGTTAGCAACATCAGCCCCCCTCACCGATCAACTCGATCGCCACCGCCGTGCCCTCGCCGCCGCCGATGCACAGGGTGGCGACGCCGCGCTTCTTGCCGCGCTGCTGCAGCGCATGGATCAGCGTCACCATGATGCGCGCGCCGCTGGCACCGATCGGGTGGCCCAGCGCGCAGGCGCCGCCGTGGACGTTGACGATGTCGTGCGACACGCCCAGCTCGTGCATCAGCGCCATCGGCACCACCGCGAAAGCCTCGTTGACCTCCCACAGATCGACGTCCTTGACGCTCCAGCCGGTCTTCTTGAACAGCTTGGCGACCGCGCCGACCGGGGCGGTGGAGAACCACTCGGGCTGCTGCGCATGGGTGGCGTGGGCGACGATGCGGGCGATCGGCTTGGCGCCGTTCTTCTTCGCGCCGCTGCCGGTCATCATCACCAGCGCCGCGGCGCCGTCGTTGATCGACGAGCTCGATGCCGCGGTGATGGTGCCGCCGTCCTTCTTGAAGGCCGGCTTGAGCGTCGGGATCTTGTCGAGCTTGACCTTGCCCGGGCCCTCGTCGATCTCGATCACGGTGTCGCCGCCGCGGCCCTTGACCGTGACCGCCGCGATCTCGGCCTTGAAGGCGCCGGAGCTGGTCGCCGCCTTGGCGCGCTCGACGCTGGCGATCGCGAAGGCATCCTGCTGCTCGCGCGTGAACTTGTACTTGGCCGCGCAGTCCTCGCCGAAGGTGCCCATCGAGCGGCCCGGCTGGTAGGCGTCCTCGAGGCCGTCGAGCATCATGTGGTCGAAGATGCGGTCGTGGCCCATGCGGTAGCCGCCGCGGCCCTTGAGCATCAGGTAGGGCGCGTTGGTCATGCTTTCCATGCCGCCGGCCACCATCACCTCGTGCGTGCCCGCCAGCAGCATGTCGTGCGCCAGCATCGCGGCCTTCATGGCCGAGCCGCACATCTTGCTGAGCGTGACCGCGCCCGCGCTGTCGGGCAAGCCGCCCTTGTAGGCCGCCTGGCGCGCCGGCGCCTGGCCCTGGCCGGCCATCAGGCAGTTGCCGAACAGCACCTCGCCGACGCTGTCGGCCGGAATGCCCGCGCGCTCGACCGCCGCCTTGATGGCGACGCCGCCCAGGTCATGCGCAGAGAGGGAAGAGAAGTCGCCCTGGAAGCCGCCCATCGGGGTGCGGGCGGCGCCGACGATGACAATGGATTCGGTCATGAGGTCTCCTTGAAAGGTTGAGCGAAAGATCGGACGCCTACCGTGGAGGCAAGCGGATCGCGCCGTCGAGGCGGATCACCTCGCCGTTCAGCATGTCGTTCTCGATGATGTGCTTCGCCAGCTTGGCGTAGTCCTCGGGCGTGCCCAGGCGCGAGGGGAAGGGCACGCTGGCGGCCAGCGCGTCCTGCACCTCCTGCGGCATGCCGAACAGCATCGGCGTGCCGAAGATGCCGGGGGCGATCGTCATGTTGCGGATGCCGCTGCGCGCCAGGTCGCGGGCGATCGGCAGGGTCATG
>DATEOK010000151.1:0-3188 GCA_035274225.1 Dongiaceae bacterium | reverse complement strand
TCCTTCAGCGTGGTTTCGCTGATGGCCATGGTGCCGGAAAGCGAATGCAGGACGCCGACCTTGATGGTCTCCTGCGCCTTGGCGTTCGAGAATGTCGCGAGGCCCAAAACCAGGCCGGCGGTGGCCGCCAGCCAGCGACGTCGGCTCATCGTCGCTATATCGTGAGTCAATTGAGTAAGCATGAGGTGTCATCTCCCTGACGCAGGCGTTAAACGCTGCGAACGGCCCCAACGGCCGCCTGCGTTAAGGGAATCGCAAGAACCATGCCACGCCTTGGAGGCAGGCTAAGCCCATACATCCACTTGGCAATTTTGGCGGAACCGAAAAAAGCGGCAGAAAACTTGCCCAACTATTGGTCATTAGAAATGTATGCCTAAGCGGCAAACGATCTAATTTTTAGGCAATAGCTATATTTTGGCTAAATTTATTGCACGATTTTTGGTCCGATTGGTTCCGGAACAGGCCGTGGATGTGCAGGCGCCGGACCACCCGCACGGCATGCAAATGCTTAACCGCCTTGCCCGAATTGGCCGAATTCACCTTGAAAGCGCCGCGTTGATGGGCCATATCAGCGCCGTGACCTTGAGAATCATCAGGTCCTTGCGAGCCGCGTGTTCTGATCCCGTTTTGCGGTTTCTGGCTTGCTCCTTCAGCTAGCAAAACCGACGCCCCAAACACGCGGGTGTCTCTGACACCCCTCGCGCGCCCCCGGCCGATACGGCTGGGCGCCTGCCTTTGTTAATGGAAAGAACCCATCTTTTGACCTCCTTTCAGGATTTCGGCCTTGCCGATCCCATTTCGCGTGCGCTCAAGGAAGAGAATTATCTCACGCCCACGCCCATCCAGGCCCAGACCATCCCTCTCGCCATCACCGGCCGTGACGTCGTCGGCATCGCCCAGACCGGCACCGGCAAGACCGCAGCCTTCGCGCTCCCGATCCTGCACCGGATCCTGGAGAACCGCGTGCGGGTGCAGCCCAAGAGCTGCCGCGTGCTGGTGCTCTCGCCGACCCGTGAACTGTCCGGCCAGATCCTCGACAGCTTCAACGCCTACGGCCGCCACATCCGCCTGAGCTCGGCGCTGGCGATCGGTGGCGTCCCGATGGGCCGCCAGGTCCGCTCGGTGATGCAGGGCGTCGAAGTCATGGTGGCGACGCCCGGCCGCCTGCTCGACCTCGTCCAGAGCAACGGTCTTAAGCTCGGCCAGGTCGAGTTCCTGGTGCTCGACGAAGCCGACCGCATGCTCGACATGGGCTTCATCAACGACATCCGCAAAATCGTCGCCAAGCTGCCGATCAAGCGGCAGACGCTGTTCTTCTCGGCCACCATGCCCAAGGACATCGCGGAACTGGCCGAAGCCATGCTGCGCGACCCCGCCCGCGTCGCGGTAACCCCGGTTTCCTCCACTGTGGAACGTATCACCCAGCGCATCCTCCAGGTCGATTTCGCGGCCAAGGCGGGCGTGCTGGCGCAGCTCCTCAAGGAGGAGCCGGTCAACCGCGCCCTCATCTTTACCCGCACCAAGCACGGCGCGGACAAGGTGGTGAAGGGCCTCGCCAAGGTTGGCATCAGGGCGGACGCCATTCACGGCAACAAGTCGCAAAACAACCGCGAGCGCGCACTGGCGGCGTTTCGCACCGGCGAAATCCGCACCTTGGTCGCCACCGACATCGCCGCACGCGGCATCGATGTCGACGGCATCAGCCATGTGGTGAATTTCGACCTGCCCAATGTTCCGGAAACCTACGTCCACCGCATTGGCCGCACCGCGCGCGCCGGCGCCGACGGCGTCGCGATCTCGCTGGTCGCGGGCGCCGAGGAGATGGGCTATCTGCGCGACATCGAGCGGCTGATCAAAGTCACGCTGCCGCGGGAAGACCGCCGTACGCCCGGCAGCCGCGACGCCGCGCCGGCTCCCTCGCAACGCCCTGCGCAGCACCGGGGTGGACGATCGGCACCGCGTGCCCACGGCGCCAGGACCCAGGAGTCCAGGGGACATGACTCGAGGGGCCACGGTTCCAGCGGGCACGATTCCCGGGGTCACGAATCCAGGGGACATGAAGCGGCACCGGGATCAAAAGGCCCTCGCCGTCCTCGCCGCGGTGGTGGTAATAATGCCGCGCCGCAGCCGAACCGGCACCAGCAGCCGCGTGCGGCGCAACAGGCCGGCAAGAGCCAAGGCGGGAAAAGTGAGGGCATTCAGGGCGTCGCCTTCTTGCATCGCGAGAGCCGTCCGAATACTCAACCCAACCGTACCCACCGACCGCAGCGCTAGCCTCGATCGACCTGGAGACCACCATGGCTAAAGAAGAGCTGATCCAGTTCGAAGGACTGGTGACCGAAATCCTCCCCGACGCGCGCTACCGCGTGCAGCTCGACGCCGGACACGAGATTGTTGCCTACACCGCCGGCAAGATGAAGAAGAACCGGATCAAGACGCTGGCAGGCGATCGGGTCACGATCGAGATGTCGCCCTATGATCTGGAGAAGGGTCGCCTGATCTTTCGTCACAAGGACGAGCGTCCGAACACCGGCGCCCCGCGCAGCGGACCGCCGCGCGGCGGCCAGTTCCGCCGCCGGTAAACGCGCCTGCAACGGCCCGCCTGACCGCGCCCGACACGCCCTGTCGTGCGCGACAGCGGCCGGTTGGCCGGCCGAATCAAAAAATCGTGCACGTCAGGATTGTTTTGACCAGTACTATCGAATAATATTAGCCATCGATTTTCGGCCGGACGACATTAGCTATCCACCGGTACAGCCGGTTTAGACGCTGACGACCCTTCCAAAAATTCGATCTCACCAGCCCATCGAGAGGTGGGCTACGACTTGTATATCTGAGAAGGGACTACCCCAGTGAGCATGGGAACCGTGAAGTGGTTTAACGCAACCAAGGGCTATGGCTTCATCCAGCCGGATGACGGCGGCAATGACGTGTTCGTGCACATCAGCGCTGTCGAGCGTGCCGGTCTTGGTACGCTGCGTGAAGGCCAGAAGATCTCCTACGAAATCGTGGCAGATCGCCGCTCTGGCAAATCTTCGGCCGACAATCTGCGCGCCGCCGGATAAAGCGATTTTCCAGGGCGTGCGCGCCGTGGAAAGTTGCCTCTGAAATGAAACGAAAGGCCGCGCCCATGGCGCGGCCTTTTTCATTTGGGCTTGCTCAATTCGACTCTCAATGACGCGGCCCTC
>DATEOK010000150.1:0-9345 GCA_035274225.1 Dongiaceae bacterium | reverse complement strand
TCACGCTGTCCGCGGTGGACGACTACAAGGTCGACATCAGCGCTGACGACATGAAGAAGTACGATCCGATCCTGGCGATTGAGAAGGATGGAGTCCGAATGGCGCCAGACGATTTCGGTCCGTTCTTCGTAATGTGGCCGTTCAAGGAGAAGCCGGAGATCGACATCGAGGCCTATCAGGCCAAGGCTATCTGGTCGGTGGTGAAGATCGAGGTCAAATGAACGAGCGGCGCTGGCGCTGGGAATGGCTGCCCGACCTGGGCGAGGGCGCGGAGGAGTTCAGCTTCCGCGCTGTGCCCGGAGGACTTGAAGCGCGCGGCAAGGTAAACGCGACGCTCGAGGGCAAGCCGCTCGATGCCAGC
The DNA here is from genome assembly GCA_035274225.1 of Dongiaceae bacterium. Lineage (GTDB taxonomy): Bacteria > Pseudomonadota > Alphaproteobacteria > Dongiales > Dongiaceae > Dongia_A. The sequence continues at coordinate 8,984 of DATEOK010000150.1, read as the reverse complement.
TACGTCGTCGAGATGGATACGGCGTGGCGAACACTCCGCGTCCGCGTCGATGTCAACGGCGGTGGCACGCTAGAAGTACTGTCGGACGGCGCCGGGCATTGGCGCCATGCGGATGGCGCCGCGCTGCCGGAACTCGATGGCTGCATCGATCCCGACATCTCGATGACGCCATTCACCAACACCGTCGCGATCCGGCGGCTCGGGTCGCGGGTGGGTGAGGCGGCCGAGATCAACGTCGCCTATGTTCTCGTGCCTGAATTGTCCCTGCGTGCAGCGCCGCAGCGCTACACCCGGCTCGCCGAGCGGCTGTGGCGCTTTGACGGACTCGATATCGAGTTCACGGCTGACATCACGGTCGATGACGAGGGGTTCGTCATCGATTATCCGGGGCTGTTCCAGCGCGACGGTTAGCTCTTCACTCCGCCGATGGCGGCAAGGATCTCCGCGGTGTCGTAGTAGAACGGGGTTCCCTCGATCAAGAGGTCTTCCTTGAAGCGCAGGACCTCGGCGAAGGGTTGCGTGATGCTCGCGCCCGTCGCGCGTGACGTCAGGTGAATCGTGCACGCCATATACACGGTATCGCATTCGCGCGTCGCATCAAGCTGCTCCACCCGCAGGTCGCTCCACACGTCTCGCATCTTGCGGAACAGCGCGCCGACACCGGCCAGCCCGTCCCAATCGCCGGCGTAGGGCAGGGACATGGGCTCGTGCACAACGATTTCCGGATGAAAGGCGGTCGCGAGCGCCTGAAGATCCGGCTTGTCGGACTGAAGGAAGCGCAGCTCGACGTCGAACAAGCGCTTGAGGAGGTCCATGGCGGACAGCGGTTGCATCGCGGCCTCATCGTTCATAGCGGTCATCTCTGAACAAGATGGAGGCGATGCCGTGCCACTGCGCTCCGCTTCTTGCGGGGATTAGGGGAGGACTTCGAACGCCAGGAACTGCGTGGTCTGTGCCGGATTGAAATTGTTGTCGGAAACCAGCACCAGGCTGCGCTTGCCGTCGGCCAACACCGGACCCCAGGACATGCCTTCGATGTTGTCGACCGGCCCGATGTCGGCGGTCTTGGCGAGGTCGATGACCGGGCGCTTGGCGACCGGGACGTAGTTGGCGCTCGCCAGCGACGGCACGGCGTGGATGTCGGTGGCACGCGCCGCGTCGATTGCGTAGATGCGGATATACAGCTTCCAGATGCCGTCGGCGCCCTCGACGCCGGAGCGCTCAAGCACGAGCGCGTGAGTGTCGTCGAGCGCGAGAATCTCGGCGATGCCGTTGTCGCCGTTCTTGCCGGTCGGCACCGCCTGGATCGGATCGAGCGGATAGGCGAACTCCTCCGCCAGCATCTTGCGGTTACGATTGAAGCGGGTGAGGCGCACGATGGCGCCGGTGCTGGGCGTTGCGATCGGGCCGTCCTGGTAGAGCGCCGATTCCATCGCCAGCCAGACCGACCTGCCGTCCGGCGTGAAACTCACGCCCTCGAAGCCGAGATTGTGCCGCGGGCCGATCTCCTGGTCCTTGTTCATGGTGAAGATGCCAGGCACCGGGAGGTCGGTGAGGTGCTTGCCATCCGGCGCCGCAACCCGCAGGAACGGTGAGAGGCCGAGCTTGCGATCGCCCTCGCTGGTCCACCACAGGCTGCCGGTTTCGGGATCGCGGCGGATCGATTCCGGATCTGGCACCTCGCCGCCGGATTTCGCATTGGGATAAGGCTGGCCGTCGGCCTGCAGCAAGGTGACGGCGTGCGCGATCTCGACCGAGGCGAGGTGCGCTTCGTCGAACGTCAGTTTCGCGGTGTAGAAGCGTGCCGGGTTCTTGTCCGACTTGTCGTCGGAGATCAGGTACCAGAGATCCGCGGCGGGATCGTAGTCGATGCCCGACAAGCCGCCGACCAGCGTGCCGTCGACCATCTTGTCGTTGGGCACCGTCACCGCGCCGATGAAATGCAGGCTGCCGATCTCGGCGGTCGATTGCGCCGCTGCCGGAAATGCAATCGCTAGGCCGAGCACGGCCAGGTGAAGGGAACGCACGATACCGCTCCATGAGAAGAGTTGTCGGGCTATAGCAGCCAACCGTGACAGCTTGATGTAACCCTAGGCGAGGTCGTTGAGCGCCAGCACCTTCGCGACGGCAGGCCGTGCATTCACCGCCGCCACGACGCGGCCGATGTTCGGGCAGCGCTCATAGAGCGCGCGGCGGTTCGGGCGCGTCCACAACGTGACCATCATCAGGTAGTGATCCACGGCCGAGACAGCCCGGCCGAGCATGAAGCCGCCGCTCTGCCCGAGATGCCGCTCTATCACGTCGAACAGCGCGTCGACTTTGGCCCGCACCGCCTGCGCCAGGCTGGCGCGCGAGGCTGCATCGCCAATGGTGTTGCCTTCATCCTCCAGGAACTCGGCGGCATTCATGGTGGAATAGACCTCGGCGTTGAGCCAGGTCAGCCACGTCAGATACACCGCATGATCCGGCGTGCCGGAGCGCGGGGCAAGATCGCTCGGATGCGCGTCAGTGATATGCGTGAGGATGGCAGAGCTCTCGAACACGAACCGGCCGTCGGCAAGCTGCAGGCTCGGCACGTAGCCGAGCGGATTGATCTTGCGATAGCTGCCGCGTCGGTCCTCCGCCGACAGCCACACCATCTCATAGGGCGCGCCGACCTCCTCCAGAATGCACTGCGGCCCGAGCGAGCCCCATTTCTTCACGCCATAGAGCTTGTACATGTTCGTCTCCGTATACAACGTCAGGCCATGTCGTTGAGCACCAGCGCCTTCGCGACCGCCGGCCGCGCACTGACTGCGGCAGCCACGCGGCCAATGCTCGGGCACCGCTCGTAGAATGCGCGGCGGTCCGGAAACCACAAGGCGAACATCATCAGATAGTGGTCGACCGCCGACACATTCGCGCCGAGCATGAAGCCGCCGCTCTGGGCGAGGTGACGTTCGACGATATCGAACAGGCCGTCGACCTTGTTCCGCATCGCTACCGCCAAGCTCGCGCGCGAGGCCGCGTCGCCGATGGTGTTGTCCGCGCTCTCCAGAAATTCCGCGGCGTTCACGGTGGAGTAGATCTCGGCATTGAGCCAGGTCAGCCAAGTGAGGTAAAGCCCGTGATCCAGCGTTCCCGGACGCGGTGCCAGATCGCCGGGATGCGCGTCGGTCAGATGCGTGACGATCGCCGAACTCTCGAACACAAAACGTCCGTCGGTAAGCTGCAGGCTCGGAACGTAGCCGAGCGGATTGATCTGCCGATAGGAGCCGCGGCGATCCTCGACCGACAGCCAGATCATCTCATGCGGGATAGCGAGTTCCTCGAGAATGCACTGCGGCGCGAGTGAGCCCCATTTCTTCACGCCATAGAGCTTGTACATGTGTTCCCCACGAACGGGCGGCCGCTAGCCGACGATCCGCCCACTCGACGGCGCGGCTTGATCGCCCAAGTCCTCGAACATACGCAGCAGGTAGCCATCCGGATCCTGCACCAGGAACTGGCGGTTGCCGCTGTAGGTGTCACCGCTGCGATACCACGCTTCCTCGACCGGCCGGAACAAGGTGATGCCGGCGTCGCGGAGGCGCGCCAGGATCGGCGCCAGTGCGGCGACCTCGATCTGCAGGTTGATGCCGCGGCCATAGGGCTTCTCGCGCGGCGCGGTGGTCCAGAAATCCGTCTCCTGCTCGATCATCAGTTCCGCGCCGCCGAGATCGAGATAGCAGAATTTCTCCGCCGGGCGCTCATAGCGCACGCTGAAGCCGAGGATACGGACATAGAAATCGCGGCTGGCCGCGTGGTCGGACACCAGAAGCTCCGGCACCAGCTTGGCGGACATGTCAGTTCGCTCCCGGCCCGACGACTTTGCCGGAGGCTATGAGCGCCTGAACCGACTCCTGGATTGCTTCGAAGCTCGAATAGCGCGGTTTGTAGCCGAGACGCTGACGGCTCTTCTCGATCGAGTGGCATGAGCTCCGGATGACGTGCCCACGCGAGGCTTCGGCATCGTGGGGTTCGAGATCGAGGATCCAGTCGTCAAAGGGCTTGAATGCCAGGCGAGGCTGCTTGCCGAACCAGCGATACATCGTCTCCGCATAGCCCTTCAGGGTGACCGCCTGCTCGGAGACCGTGTTGAAGGCCTCGCCGATCGATGCCGACCGGCGCTCGATGGCGCAGATGATCCACTGCGCGATGTCGTCGGCATGAACGTGATGGAGCATCTCGTGCCCCAGGTTGGGCAGGAGCAGCTCGTCGCCCCGGGCGATCAACGAGAAGACGGCCGGATTGAGATTGCCGAGCGGGTTGATGGGGATCCACCCCTCTCCGACGATATGGCCTGGCCTGAAGCAGGTCGCCGGAAAGCCGGTCCGGCGTGCTTCCCGCAGGAGCCAAGCCTCGATCTCGGCCTTGCCCTTTCCGTAGCTGTCTATGGGATTGGGCGGATCCACCTCGGTCGAGGGGACCGTGGCAAGGTGTCCGTAGACCCAGATCGAACTGCAGAACAGATAGTGCTCGATCTTGCCGCGCAGCGCCTCGACCAGTTGCTGCGCCCCTGACAGATCGAACGATAGCATGTCGACAACGATGTCGGGGCGAAGGTCCGCGATCTTGGTGCCGAACCGGCCCGCCTTCTGTTCAGCCAAGCGGTCGATCGTCACGGTCGCGATCGACTTCCAGGCAGAGTGCGGACGATAGGGCGCCGAAGCCCCGCGGCTGACGTTCACGACCTCATGCCCACGCTCGACCAGCGCCGGCACAAGATAGCTCCCGACGTGGCCACTCCCACCGATGATGACGATGCGCGACATGGCCCGAGACTAGTCGGACAGGCACTCAGCGTCCAGTTGCCGCGCGATGTCGTGCAGCGCTTTCGCCGCGTCGGGGTGTCCGCCGAAGCGGATACGCTTGATGCCTTCGGTCAGCGCGGCGTGTGCCAGATCGGCGCGCTTGCCGCAATCGAGGGTGAGGGAAAAGGAAACATTGGGAAACTCGGTGCGCAACGCACGGTTCAACGCGGCGAACCACAGCACGCCGTAAATGCTTGCGGCGTCGGGCGGGCTTTCCAGCTCCGCCGCGACGCCGCTTGACTGTGCCGCTGCGAGGGCGGCGCGTGCTTCGGGCAGGGACGCGATGACGGTGCGGGTCATCGCATCCCCGATGCTTATCCCAGCTTGCCCATCGCGACGGCGGTATCGCCCATGCGATTGGAGAAGCCCCACTCATTGTCGTACCAGGTCATGACGCGCACGAAGGTGCCGTCGATCACCTGGGTCTGCAGCAGGTCGAAGGTCGAGCTGGCCGGGTTGTGGTTGAAGTCCATCGAGACCAGCGGCTGGTCGTTGGTGGCGAGGACGCCCTTGAGCGCGCCCTTCGACGCTTCGAGGATCGCCGCGTTGATCGCGTCCTTGGTGACCGCCTTCTTGGGCACGAACTTGAAGTCGACCAGCGAGACGTTCGGCGTCGGCACGCGGATCGAGGTGCCGTCGAGCTTGCCCTTGAGGTCGGGGATGACGAGGCCGATCGCCTTGGCGGCGCCTGTCGTGGTCGGGATCATGTTCAGCGCGGCCGCGCGGGCGCGATAGAGGTCCTTGTGCATGGTGTCCAGCGTGGGCTGGTCGCCGGTGTAGGAGTGGATCGTCGTCATGTAGCCGTGCTGGATGCCAAATGCGTTGTGCAGCACGTGCACGACCGGCGCCAGGCAGTTGGTGGTGCAGGACGCGTTGGAGACGACGGTGTGGCTCTTCTCCAGCTTCTGGTGGTTGACGCCATAGACGACGGTGAGGTCGACGTCGGTGCCGGGCGCGGAGATCAGCACGCGCTTGGCGCCGGCGGCGAGATGCGCACTCGCCTTGTCCTTGGCGGTGAAGAGGCCGGTGCACTCCAGCGCGATGTCGACGCCGAGCTCCTTCCACGGCAGCTTGGAGGGGTCGCGCTCCGCGGTCACTTTCATGAAGCCGCGGCCGACATCCATCTGGTCGCCCTTGGTCTGCACGGTGCCGGGAAAGCGGCCATGCACGGTGTCGTAACGGAAGAGGTGCGCGTTGGTCTCGACCGGGCCGAGATCGTTGAGGCCCAGCACCTCGATGTCCTTGCGGCCGCTTTCGATGATGGCGCGTAGGACCAGGCGGCCGATGCGGCCGAAACCGTTGATGGCGACTTTGACTGTCATCTTCTTGACCTCTTCTGCTTTGAACCTACAGCGACGCCTTTACGCGTTCGACGATCGCTGCAGCGGTAATGCCGAAATGCTTGTAGAGTTCCGGGGCGGGTGCAGAAGCGCCGAAACCGCTCATGCCGATGAAGGCGCCCTTGTCGCCAATGTAGCGCTCCCAGCCGAAGCCGCCGGCCGCCTCGATCGCGACGCGCAAACCGTCGCCCAGCACCTCGCGGCGATAGCTCTCCGGCTGCTCGTCGAACAATTCCCAGCAGGGCAGGGAGACCACGGCGGTGCCGATGCCCAGCGCCTCCAGCGCCTCGCGCGCTTCGACTGCGAGCGAGACTTCGGAGCCGGTGGCGATCAGCGTCGCCTTGCGCGCATTCTTCGCCGGGCGGATCACATAGCCGCCGCGCGCACAGTGGTTGGCGACCGCGGCGTCGGCGCGCAGATGCGGCAACGCCTGACGCGTCAGCGCGAGGATCGACGGCCGGTTCTTCTGGCTCAACGCCAGCGCCCAGCATTCCGCGGTCTCCATGGTGTCCGCCGGGCGGAACACCAGCAGGTTGGGAATGGCGCGCAGGGCGGCCAGGTGCTCGACCGGCTGATGGGTCGGGCCGTCTTCGCCGAGGCCGATCGAGTCATGCGTCATCACATAGATGACGCGCTGATGCATCAGCGCGGAGAGGCGGATCGACGGGCGGCAATAGTCGGTGAACACCAGGAACGTGCCGCCGAACGGAATGACGCCGCCATGCAGCGCGAGGCCGTTCATCGCCGCCGCCATCTCGTGCTCGCGGATGCCGTAGTAGATGTAGCTGCCGCCATAGGCGCCGGCCTTGATCGGCGCGGCATTCTTCGCCTTGGTGTTGTTGGAGCCGGTGAGGTCGGCGGACCCGCCGATGAATTCCGGCATGATCGGGGCGAGTGCCTCGATCACCTTCTGCGAAGACTGGCGGGTCGCGATCTTCGGCGCTTCGCTGGCGATCGCTGTCTTCAGCGCGTTCACGGTGCTGGCGAAATTCGCCGGCAGCTCGCCCGCAATCACGCGGTCATGCTCGGCGCGCTGGGCATGCGCATCGTGGCGCTTGGTCCAGGCGGCGAAATCGGCGCCGCCGCGCTGGCCGGCCTTGGCCCAGGCGGCGCGGATTGCATCCGGCACCACAAAGGGCTCATGCGCCCAGCCGAGTTTCTGGCGTGCGCCGGCGACTTCGTCCTTGCCGAGCGGCGAGCCGTGGGTCGCGGCCGTGCCCGCCTTGGTCGGCGCGCCGTAGCCGATGGTCGTCTTGCAGGCGATCAGGGTGGGTTTGTCGTGGGTCTTGGCCTTCGTGAGCGCCGCGGCGACGGCCGCGGCATCGTGACCATCCACCTGCAGCGTCGCCCAATTGGCCGCCTGGAAGCGTGCGACCTGGTTCTCCGAGGTGGAGAGCGAGGTCGGGCCGTCGATCGAGATCGAATTGTCGTCCCACAGCACGATCAGCTTGTTAAGCTTAAGATGTCCGGCGAGGGAGATCGCTTCCTGGCTGAGCCCTTCCATCAGGCAGCCGTCGCCCGCTAGCACGTAGGTGTAGTGGCTGACCAGGTCGTCGCCGAAGCGGGCATTCAGGATCCGCTCCGCCAGCGCAAAGCCGACCGAGTTGCCGAGGCCCTGGCCGAGTGGCCCGGTGGTGGTCTCGATCCCGGCGGCGTGGCCGTATTCTGGATGGCCGGCGGTCTTGCTGCCGAGCTGGCGGAAGTTCTTCAGCTGATCCAGCGTCATGTCGGCATAGCCGGTCAGATGCAGCAGCGAATACAGCAGCATCGAGCCGTGGCCGGCCGACAGGATGAAGCGATCACGGTCCGGCCAGCTGGGGTGCTGCGGATCGAACTTCAGGAACTGGGTGAAAAGGACCGTGGCGACGTCCGCCATGCCCATCGGCATGCCGGGATGGCCTGAGGCGGCCTTTTCCACCGCATCCATCGACAGGGCGCGGATGGCGTTAGCCATATCCCGCAGTGAAGCCTCGGATTGCGCCTGTTTCTGGGCGGTGGCAGCGTCCATTTTGGGTCCTAAAAGCTGGCGAAAGTGCGGCGCACCATGCCGCCCGGCCGCCCCCCGGTCAACACCCGAAACCCACCCCTTTCCGTAACCTCCGGACTTGACGCGAATCCAAGGATTTGGCGGCTTCCATTGACGTTCTGCGTGATCGCGGGTTTAATTTCGGCAGGGGAATCCAGATGCACGCCCGAGTCCGCGCACTTGGCATTCCAGACAGGGACACATGAAAAGAGGCCGGCCATGAGCCAGCTCGACTTAGCGATCAATCGCCTGGATGCCGCCATGGCGCGGCTGGATGCCGCAGTGGCCGAAAGCGCGTCGCGCGGCGAGAAGGACCGGGAGCTGCTGCAAAGCGAGCTCACCATCCTGCGCCAGACCTATGACCTGCTGCAGACCGAGGCCCGCATCGTCGCCGATCAGCTGGACGACGTGATCGACCGGCTGGGCGACGTGGCCCAGGTCGAAGCCGTCGGACAGCGTTGAGGACCCCGCCCATGCCGACCGTCACCATCCCGCTGAACGGCAGAAACTACGATATCGCCTGCGGCCCCGGCGAAGAGGGGCGGGTCCAGGAGGTTGCCGCCCGCCTGCGCGAGCGCATGGAGGGCATCGCCCACTCCCTCGGCAACGCCCAGGAGCATTTCCTGTTCGCCGTCACCTCCCTGCTGCTGGCCGACGAGTTGGAGCAGCGCGAGAAGGAGCTGACCACGGCCCGCGGCCAGCTCAAGGAATCCGCCCAACACCGCGAGGTCAACCTCGCCCATACGCTGGAACGCCTGGCCGGCCGGATCGAAGCTATTGCCGCCC
>DATEOK010000149.1:0-9051 GCA_035274225.1 Dongiaceae bacterium | reverse complement strand
CCGCATTGCTTGGCGTGACGAGGCCGAACGCGCTGATGCTCCATTCCAACGTTCGTGCGGCGGCACCCCCCATCCAGCTACGCCTAAGCTCACTGCGTTCGCCAAGGCTCCGCATCCTTCCCCCACAAGGGGGGAAGAGAGGTTTTGATCGGCCATGATCGCTGCGCGTTTCATACCCGCGCCTCCACCGCCGGCGCGGCGCGGCCGCCGGCGAGCAGGATCGCGCCGTCGAGGGGATCGTGGCGCGGTGCGGTGAGGTAGGGCGCGAAACGCTCCGGCAGGTACGGCCCATAAGCCCGGCCGATGCTGCCCAGCAGGCAGACGCGCACCACGCCCAGCTTCACGATGTGGTCCAGCGCCAGCGTGACGCCGGTCTGGCCGCGCTCGATGATGAAGCACGCGATCGGATCGCCCTGCTCCGCATGCTCGAACAGCAGCGGCGCCAGCGCGCCATAGTCGCGCGGCTTGGCGCCCTCGACGAAGTGCTGCAGCTTTTCGACCGAGCCGTCGAAGCGCGCCCAGACCGCGTCGGTGAAGGGACTGGGCTCGATCAGCCCGTCGCGGGCGTAGAGCGAGCGGCGCAGCGCCTCGCGGCCGAGATCGGCGCCGCTACCCTGGTCCGACAACATGAAGCCCCAGCCGCCGAAGGTCTGCAGCTTGCCGCCGACCGAGACCACATAGACCGCACCGGTGCCGATCGACGCGATGGCGCCATCCTCGCCGGCATGGGCGCCGACGCAGGCAATGATGCCGTCATGCTCCAGCCGCAGTTTCTTGAACGGCCAGCTGTGCGACAGCACCCGTTCCGAGGCGCCCGACATGTTGGCGCCCGCGAGGCCGAAGCAGGCGGAGCATTGCGCGAGGCGCGAAGCCGGCAGGCCACCCTTGAGTAAGGCCGCTTCGGACACCCGCGCGATGTTGGCGATCGCCTCCACGGGGTCGGTCGCGATGTTCGAGGGGCCGCCCGTCGCCTCGCCGATCAGGCGGCCGTCGGCGTCGCGCACGCGCGCCCGGCAGTTGGTACCGCCGCCGTCGATCCCGAGGTAATACGCAGCCGTCACAGCCTCACCCGTTCGCCCGCTCGGTCGCAGGATAATGCCAATTCACTACCAATATAGAACCGCGATTTCGCGAACGCCAGCGAATAATCCCGGCTTGACGCAAGCCCTCGCATCGGGACACAGTTTTGTCACTCGTCGCGGATTCTGTAGCGCAAAGTGGACCATCCGTGTCTTGATTTGGACCTCGATCCGGTCTTTGGCAAGCTAACTTTCGAATGGCCGAAGATTCTATCTCGACACGGGTGGTATTATTTCGGTATTATGATGTCCAAGAAAGTTTCTGGGGCGGTATGAATGCAGGGTCGCCAGACTGAAGTGATGAGCGCGGAGTACGTGGGCCTCGATACCTGGCCCGACGAGCGCGCGCTGGGTGCAATGCTGGATGCGCAGGCCCGCGGCATCGCCGCCGTGCGCAACGCCTTCGCCGACGTTTCCAAGGCGGCATCCGTGGTGGCGGACAAGATCCGCAGCGGCGGGCGTCTGATCTATGCCGGCGCCGGTTCCTCGGGCTTGATCGCCAAGCTCGACGCACACGAGCTGCCCTCGACCTTCGGCATTCCGCACAAGCAGGCGCTGGCGCTGATCGCCGGCGGCACCGGCAGCTTCGACCGCATCGACAACAAGATGGAAGACAGCGCGCCGCAAGCGGTGGCCGATCTCGCCGCGGTCGGCGCGGGTCCCAACGACGTGGTCATCGGCATCGCCGCCAGCGGCAGCACCATCTATACCTGCGCCGCCCTCGCCGAGGCGCGCCGGCTCGGCTGCGCCACCGTCGGCATCGCCTGCAACGACAAGGCGCCGATCTTCAAGGACGTCGATGTCGCCATCCGCCTGCTGAGCGGCCCGGAGGTATTGGCCGGCTCCACCCGCATGGCAGCGGGCACGGCGCAGAAGGCGGCGCTCAACCTGCTCTCCACCCTCGCGGCGATCAAGCTCGGCCACGTCTATGACGGCATGATGGTCAACATGCGGGCCGAGAACGAGAAGCTGCGCGAGCGCGCCGCCCACATCGTGGCACGCGCCGCCAAGGTCGATCTCGACAAGGCGCGTGCCAAGCTGATCGAAGCCAAGTTCGAACCCAAGATCGCGATTCTGCTCGCGGCCGGCGCCAAGGATGGCGCGAAGGCCGCCCAGCTCCTGCAGCAAGAACAGGGCAATTTGCGCCGGGCCTTGGCCTGTCTCGGCGCAGCGCCGTCCAAGGCGTAGTCACCTCAGGCAAACAGCAACTAGGGACCAGGGAGGTTACCCAGTCATGGAACGCAAGACATTTCGCGCAGCGGCGCTCGGCGCCACCGCGCTGGTCGCCGGCATGGCGATGTGGTCGCTCTCGGCTTCGGCCGACGACGTGACCCTCACCATCGAGAGCTGGCGCAACGACGACCTGCCGATCTGGCAGGACAAGATCATCCCGGCGTTCGAGAAGGCGAATCCGGGCATCAAGGTGGTGTTCTCGCCGACCGCGCCGACCGAATACAACGCGGCGCTCAATTCCAAGCTCGATGCCGGCACCGCCGGCGATCTCATCACCTGCCGGCCGTTCGACGCCTCGCTCGAGCTGTTCAAGAAGGGCCACCTTGCGCCGGTCACCGATCTCAAGGGCATGGAGAATTTCGGCTCGGTCGCGCGCTCGGGCTGGAGCACCGATGACGGCAAGACCACCTTCTGCGTGCCGATGGCCTCGGTGATCCACGGCTTCATCTACAACAAGGACGCGTTCGACAAGCTCGGCATCTCGGTGCCGAAGACCGAGGACGAGTTCTTCGCCGCGCTCGACAAGATCAAGGCCGACGGCACCTACGTCCCGTTGGCCCTCGGCACCAAGGACCAGTGGGAAGCCGCGACCATGGGCTACCAGAACATCGGCCCGAACTACTGGCATGGCGAAGACGGCCGTCTCGCCCTCATCGCCGGCAAGGAAAAGCTGACCGATGCGGACTGGGTCGAGCCGTATCAAGTGCTGAAGCGCTGGGCCGCTTACATGGGCGACGGCTACCAGGCGCAAGCCTATCCGGACAGCCAGAACCTGTTCGCGCTCGGCCGCGCCGCGATCTATCCGGCGGGCTCGTGGGACATCTCCCTGTTCAACCAGCAGGCCGAGTTCAAGATGGGCGCGTTCTATCCGCCGGTGAAGAAGGCGGGCGACACCTGCTACATCTCGGACCATGTCGACATCGCGCTCGGCATGAACGCCAAGGGTGCGCATCCGGAAGAGACCAAGAAGTTCCTGGAGTGGGTTGCTTCGCCGGACTTCGCGACCATCTACGCGAATTCGCTGCCGGGCTTCTTCAGCCTGTCCGACCAGCCGGTGAAGCTGGAGGATCCGCTGGCGACCGAGTTCGTCAGCTGGCGCAAGGACTGCAAGACCACGATCCGGTCGACCTACCAGGTGCTGTCGCGCGGCACGCCCAACCTCGAGAACGAGACCTGGGCCGCCTCCGCGAACGTGATCAACGGCAGCGAGACTCCGGAACAGGCCGGCGAGCGCCTGCAGAAGGGCCTCGACAGCTGGTACAAGCCCGCGCAGTAAGCGCCGGCTCACCTCCCTGCCGTGCTCCGATCGGCCGCTCCGGCGGCCGGTCGGGCCGCGGGATTTCGAACAACAAAATTTATGGCCAGGCCCAGCCTGGACAAGATGATGAGCGTGACGCTGCAGCATAGCCAGAGCGTGACCGAGCTCGCCGCACCCATACGCCGGCCCTGGCGCTGGCATATCGTGGTGTTTTTGGCGCCGGCGCTCCTCGTCTATTCGACGCTGATGATCATCCCGCTGTTCGAGACGCTGCGGCTGTCGCTGTTCACGTCCAAGGAACAGGTGGTCAGCTTCATCGGCTTCGACAACTTCGCCATGCTGTTCGGCGATGAGCGCTGGTCGAAGAGCTTCTGGAACGCGCTCCGGAACAACACCTACTTCTTCCTGATCCACATGCTGGTGCAGAACCCGATCGGCATCTGCCTGGCCGCCCTGCTCAGCGTGCCGCGCCTGCGCGGCCGCAGCTTCTACCGCACCGCCTTCTTCATGCCGACCATGCTCAGCTTCGTGATCGTCGGCTTCGTGTGGAAGCTGATCCTGAGCCCATTGTGGGGCGTCGCGCCCAGCATCCTTGCCGCCGTCGGCCTCAAGTGGCTGTTCGGCCCCTGGCTCGGCCAGGAGGCGACTGCGCTCACCGCCCTGTCGCTGATCTCGGTCTGGCAGTATGTCGGCGTGCCGATGATGCTGATCTACGCGGCGCTGCTGTCGATCCCCGACGAGGTGATCGAGGCGGCGGAGTGCGACGGCGTGGTCGGCTTTTCGCAGTTCTGGAAGATCAAGCTGCCGCTGGTGCTGCCGGCCATCGGCCTGGTGTCGATCCTGACCTTTGTCGGCAACTTCAACGCCTTCGACCTGATCTATGTCAGCCAAGGCGCGCTGGCCGGGCCGAACTTCTCGACCGACATCCTCGGCACCTTCCTCTATCGCACCTTCTTCGGCTACCAGCTGCAGCTCGGCGATCCGCACATGGGCGCGACCATCGCGACCGTGATGTTCTTCATCATCCTGGCGGTGGTGAGTTTCTACCTGCTCGTGATCCAGCGGCGGATGCGCCGCTACCAGTTCTGAGGCGGCGATGAAGCAGGCACCGATCCTTCGCGCCCGTCGCATCGCGGTCCACGCCATTCTCGGTGCGCAGACGCTGATCGCGATCCTGCCGGTCCTCCTCGTCATCATGAACTCGTTCAAGGACCGCAAGGCGATCTTCTCGCATCCGATGGCGCCGCCCGGTCCCGACTCCTTCAGCCTGATCGGCTACGAGACGGTGCTGAAGCAGGGCGATTTCCTCAACTACTTCTTGAACAGCGGCGTCGTCACGGTCGGCTCGATCTTTTTCATCCTGCTGTTCGGTGCGATGGCGGCCTTTGCGCTCACCGAGTACCGCTTCCGCGGCAACGTCTTCCTCGGCCTGTTCCTGGCGCTCGGCGTCATGGTGCCGATCCGTCTCGGCACCGTCGCGATCCTGGAAATGATGGCGCGCTCTGGAATGGTGAATACGCTGACGGCGCTGATTCTGGTCTATACCGCGCAGGGCTTGCCGCTCGCCGTGTTCGTGCTGTCGGAGTTCATGCAGACGGTCAGCGACGACCTCAAGAACGCCGGGCGTATCGACGGACTCTCGGAGTATGTCGTGTTCTTCCGCCTGGTGCTGCCGCTGCTGCGGCCGGCAATGGCGAGGGTCGCGATCTTTTCCATGATCCCGATCTGGAACGACCTGTGGTTCCCCTTGATCCTGGCGCCGGCGGAGGCGACCAAGACCATCACCCTCGGCACCCAGGTGTTCATCGGTCAGTTCGTCACCAACTGGAACGCGGTGCTGGCGGCGCTCACGCTGTCGATCACGCCGGTCCTCATCCTTTACGCCTTGTTCTCGCGGCAGCTGATCCGCGGCATCACGGCAGGAGCCGTTAAATGAGCAAGCTTCGCGTCTTCGTCGTCGGCCTCGGCAACATGGGCCTCAGCCACGCCCAGGCGTATCACAACAACCCCGGCTTCGAGATCGTCGGCCTCGCCAACCGCTCCGAGGTGAAGCTGCCGGCGGCGCTGCGATCCTATCTGCGCTTCGGCACTTTCGAGGAAGGCTTGGCGAAGTCGAAGCCCGACCTCGTCTCCATCAATACGCACACCGACTCGCACGCCGACTACGCCGTCGCGGCGATGGAGGCCGGCGCGCACGTCTTCATCGAAAAGCCGCTGGCGGCGACCGTCGCGGACGCCGAGCGCGTGGTCGCGACCGCCAAGCGGCTGAAGCGCAAGCTGGTGATCGGATACATCCTGCGCCATCACCCGAGCTGGATCGAGTTCATCCGCATCGCGCGCGAGCTGGGCGGCCCCTATGTCATGCGCATGAACCTCAACCAGCAATCCGATGGCGTGCATTGGGAGACGCACAAGCGTCTGATGCAGTCCACCTCGCCGATCGTCGATTGCGGTGTGCACTATGTCGACGTGATGTGCCAGATCTGCGATGCCAAGCCTCGCCAAGTGCGGGCCATGGGCGCGCGACTCAGCAAGGAGATCGCGCCCGACATGTACAACTACGGCCACCTCCAGGTGACGTTCGAGGACGGCTCGGTCGGCTGGTACGAGGCGGCCTGGGGGCCGATGATCTCCGAGACCGCTTTCTTCGTGAAGGACGTGATGACGCCGAAGGGTTGCGTCTCCATCGTCATGAAGGAAGGCGCCAAGTCGGCGGATATGGAGACCCACACCAAGACCTCGACCATCCGCACGCACTGGGCGGAGCTGGACCGCGACGGCAAGTACCTGCGCCCCGACCGCGAGACCTCCATGGCCGACGAGCCGGGCCACCAGGCCCTGTGCGACCGCGAGCAGGCCCATGTGCTGAAGGCGATTCGCGAGGATATCGATCTCGATCAGCACATGGCGGATGGCGTGAATTCGCTCAAGATCGTGCTGGCGGCCGATCGCAGCGTGCGCGAAGGCCGGGCAATCGATCTCTAAGAGAGGAACCGGACGTGGGGTCGTTGAAGCTACAAAGCGTGCGCAAGTCGTTCGGCGAGTTTGAGGCCTTGAAGGGCGTCGACCTCGACATCTCCGACGGCGAGTTCGTGGTGTTCGTCGGCCCTTCCGGCTGCGGCAAATCCACCCTGCTGCGGGTGATCGCGGGCCTGGAGGAGCATACCGCCGGCCATGTGCTGATCGACGACCGCGTGGTCGACGTGGTGCCGCCGGCCAAACGCGGCATCGCCATGGTGTTCCAGACCTACGCGCTTTATCCGCATTTGACCGCGCGCGGCAACATGGAGCTCGGCCTGAAGCAGGAAGGAACGCCGCGCGCCGAGATCGACAAGCGTGTCGGGGAAGCTGCGCGCATGCTGGCGCTCGAGCCGCTGCTGCAACGCCGTCCGTCCGAACTCTCCGGCGGCCAGCGCCAGCGTGTCGCGATCGGCCGCGCCGTGGTGCGCAAGCCGCGGCTGTTCCTGTTCGACGAGCCGCTGTCCAACCTCGATGCCGGCCTGCGCGTGAACACGCGCTTGGAGATCGCGCGCCTGCGCCGCTTGCTGAAGGCCACCATCATCTATGTGACGCACGACCAGGTCGAGGCGATGACCCTGGCCGACCGCATCGTGGTGCTGAACCAGGGCCAGATCGAGCAGGTCGGATCGCCGCTCGAGCTTTATCGCAAGCCCGCCAATTTGTTCGTCGCCGGTTTCATCGGCTCGCCCAGGATGAACTTCGTGCAGGGCACCGAAGCCGAGACGATGGAGGCCCACACCATCGGCATCCGGCCCGAGCATATCGAGACCAATCTTGAAATTGGTCAATGGAAAGGCGAGATCGCGCACATCGAGCATCTCGGCACCGACACATATCTCTATGTCGACGTGCCGAAGGTCAGCGGCACGTTGACGGTGCGGCTCGATGGCGAAGCCGATTACCAGATCGGTTCAGCGATTTTCCTGACACCACGGCGCTCTCATCTGCATCGGTTCAATTCCGACGGACAGCGCATCGCCGCTTGAGTTCCAGCCTCCGCGTTCCAACATTGGTCACGACTCTGTGAGTGTGCTTGCGCATCATTCGCAGCTTCTGTCAGATGTTGTGCGCCTATCGAGCAAGATGACCGTCATCACCCTTGCGTGCCGAGGAGGCTCTCCATGCAGCAAAAGATCATCGACCTCTATGACAGCTATACTCATGGCGGCGTGAGCCGCCGCACGTTCCTCGACCGGCTGGCCGTGCTGGCCGGCGGCACGGCAGCCGCCACCGCGTTGCTGCCGATGCTCGAGAACAATTACGCCCATGCCGACACCGTCGCCGAGAGCGATCCGCGCGTGAAAGGCGAGATGGTGACGTTCAAGGCCGGCGCGCAGGACGTGAGCGGCTATCTCGTCCGGCCGGCTGCGGACGGCAAGTATCCGTCCGTCGTTGTCGTGCACGAGAATCGCGGCCTCAATCCGCACACCAAGGACGTCGCGCGCCGCCTCGCGGTCGACGGCTTCCAGGCTTTGGCGGTTGACCTTCTGTCGCCGATCGGTGGCACGCCGTCCGACCAGGACAAAGCGCGCGACATGATCGGCACCCTGCAGGCACCGGACGTCACGGGCTGGGTGCAAGGCGCGGTCGCCTATCTGCGCGGTACGGCCACCAGCAACGGCAAGGTCGGCGCGGTCGGCTTCTGCTGGGGCGGCGGCGTGATCGGCCGCCTGGCGGTGGCCGAGCCGACCCTCGATGCCGGCGTGGTCTTTTACGGCCAGCAACCGCCGGCCGAGGACGTCGCCAAGATCAAGGCGCCGCTGCTGCTGAACTATGCCGGCATGGACGAGCGCATCGATGCCGGCATCCCCGCGTTCGAGGAAGCGCTGAAGAAGAATAACAAGGACTACACCCTCCACATGTACGAGGGCGCGCAGCACGCCTTCCTCAACGACACCAACGAGGCCCGCTACAACAAGGCGGCGGCTGAGCTGGCCTGGGGCCGGACGCTGGAGTTCTTCAAGAAGCACTTGGCGGCGTAGGCCGAAGCCTAAGGACTCTGAAATCGCCTCCCCCAACATGGGGGAGGGGGAGCCGCGTTTCGGCGCCAGGCGATCTTCGCTCGCTTCCCCCACCTCAATCCTTCCCCGGGCTGGGGGAGGAGGAAAGCTTCTGATCACGGTTTCGTGATCGGAGGTCCGCAGGGTTGCGCCGAGTATCACGTTCAAGCCAGGAAACCCGCCTTTCGCCAAGGGCTTGTCGCTTGAATGAAACTCTCGGGTTTTATAATCTCCAAGCCGTGAAACTCGGGAGTTCAACTTCGCCATGACCCTGCCGCTTCCCTCCAGCAGTCGCAACGACCGCCGGCAGCGCATCGTGCTGGCGGCTTCGCAGATGTTCGCGGAGCGGGCCTATGTCGAAGTCCAGATGGACGAGCTGGCCAAGGCGGCCGAAGTGGCAAAGCCGACGATCTACCGCTATTTCAGCTCCAAGGAGGACCTGTTCCTCGAAGCGCTCGAC